>JBEBSN010000026.1:0-30995 GCA_040394295.1 Microbacterium sp. | reverse complement strand
CGATGGCATCGGGACCCGAGGAGTCATCGCACTGCTCAGCGGGGACGTCAACGGCGGCCGACGGCTCGGCGTCGGCCGTCTGATCCTTCGCCAGCGCTTCGGCCTCGATCGCCTCATCGGCGACCTCGTCAGTGGTGAGGGCAGTGTCAGCGACGGCCGGCTCCTCAGCGCTCGGTTCGTCGACGACCGTATTCACCACGGGCTCGAGCGGCGGCTCGAACAGCGCAACCACGTTCGGATCAGGGGAAGGAGACCTGACAGCCTCGGAAGCCGGGGCGGCGTCATCGGCCGAGATCATCGGATTCGGCTTCGCAGCATCCTTGGGCTTAGAAACAACCTTAGGCTTGGTTGCGGACCTTTGATTGGAAGCAGCATCCGGCTTGGAAGCAGTATTCCGCTTGGAGGCAGCCTTGGACTCGGTTGCGGCCTCGGGATCTTGCATCGTGTTGGCGTGGGGCGCAGCCTTCTTCGCTGCCGACGAGCGCGGAGTCGTCTTGCGTGGTGGTTTCTTGGATGTCTCGGCCGCTTCATCGGCGCTCGCTTTGGCAGCTGCCGCTTTCGCTGCGGCTGTCTTCGCCGCAGCCGTCTTCGCCGCAGCCGATTTCGCGGCCGTCGCTTTGGCCGCAGTCTTGTTCGCTGCCGACCGAGCAGCGGCCGTCTTCGCTGCGGCGGCCTTGGTCTGGGTGGACTTCGTCGCTGCGGTCTTCGCCGCAGCACTCTTGGACGCGGCAGATTTCACGGCTGAGGCTTTCGCGCCGGCGGCCCCTGTCGTCGACTTCGCCGACGCGGGCTTGGCATTGGTGCGGGCGGCGGCAGCACGCACTGCGGCCGTCTTCGTCGTAGGCGACTTCTTCCCCGCTGGCGCCTTCTTGGATGCAGGCTGTTGTGCGGGCGGCGCGGTAGCGGAGGCATCGGCGGAGTCATCCGTCACGTCATCCGGCCGAGCGGCGCGATCGTCGAAGGAAGCAGTCACCGTCCTACGCTATCAACGGTGCTGGACAATCTCCTGGTAGCGAGAAACAATTGATGCATCCGGTCATATCGGGTCGTGCGACCTGTGTATGTGGTGTGTACTCGGTCACGAAACGGCAACGGGACCGCCCTTTACCGAACGTTCCCAGGGCACATCGCTAGCATGAAAGCGGCACGAGGAAGTGTCTGGTCGATTAACCGGCCGTGAACACAGATTCTTTTTAGGAGCAATCGTGACTCTTCAGACCGTAATTCTTGCCGCCGGCATGGGCTCGCGCCTCGGCCGCGCCCTCCCCAAGCCTTTGACCGAGCTCAACGACGGCCGCTCCATCATGCAGCAGCAGCATGAGAACATCCGTGCCGCGTTCGGAAGCGACGCCCGCATCACCACTGTCGTCGGCTACCGCGCCGAGACGATCATCGAGGCTTTCCCCCACGTGAACTACGTGCACAACGAGCGCTACGACGAGACCAACACGTCCAAGAGCCTGTTGCGCGCCCTGGGCGCGACCGGCAAGGGCGGAGTGCTGTGGATGAACGGCGACGTGGTGTTCGACCCGCGCATCCTCGGCCGTGCGATCGAGTTCATCGAGCGCGACCAGTCGTTCGTGACCGTCAACACCTCGAAGGTCAGCGACGAAGAGGTCAAGTACACCGTGACGGCAGAAGGATTCATCAACGAGCTGTCCAAGACCGTCAAGGGCGGCCTCGGCGAAGCCGTCGGCATCAACTACATCTCGTCGTCGCACAAGAAGGCTTTCATGCGCCAGCTTCAGCGCGTCGGCGACCAGGACTACTTCGAGCGCGGTCTGGAGCTGGCGATCGCCGAAGACGGGCTGCTGCTCGAGCCTATGGACGTCTCCGATCTCTACGCGGTCGAGGTCGACTTCGCCGAAGACCTCGAGCGAGCGAACCTCTTCGTCTGATCCATGGCGTTCGGTTCGACGCCGCTCAGCGAGCCGCGCCCCTCAATGGGGCGCGGCTCTCTGCATTCTCCCGGATGACGAATCTAAGATCATCGTGATGGCTAAGAAGGTGCACACGATCCACTCCCTCCCCGGCGACGCGCCATGGGAGAAGGGAGTACCGCCTGTGGGTTCACACGAGCATCCGTTCGCGGTGCGAGGACTGGATCGCGTGCTGTCGATCCAGCGCCCGCTCGTGCTCGCGCACATCCGCAGCATCCGCCTGCGCAACCCGCACGCGACGCCCGCCGAGATCATCCGCATCCTCGAGCGACGCTACCTCGCTGCCGTGACCACGGGCGGGGCGGCAGTGGGAGCGACCGCGGTCGTCCCCGGCATCGGCACCGGCGTGACCCTGGCACTCTCGGGCGTCGAGACCGTGGGTTTCGTGGAGTCGACGGCGCTCTTCGCGCAGTCGGTCGCCGAGGTGCACGGCATCGCGGTCGCCAACCCCGATCGCGCACGCGCTCTCGTGATGACCCTGATGCTGGGCAAGGAGGGCGTCGACCTGGTCGGGCAGCTGGCGGGGCAGATGGCCGGGCGCGGCGGGAGCAGATCGTCGTACTGGGGCGAGCTGGTCACGAAGTCGCTGCCCCGCGCCGCCGTCGGCCCCCTGGTCGACCAGCTCAAGAGCATGTTCGTGAAGCAGTTCGCCGCGAAGGGCGGAGCGTCGATCATCGGCAAAGCGTTGCCGTTCGGCATCGGGGCGGCGATCGGCGGGGCCGGAAACCACATCCTCGGTCGTCGCGTGCTCACCACATCGCATCGGGCGTTCGGTGCAGCTCCGATCGATCTCCCGTTCGAGCTGGAGCCCGTTCCCGGCGCCGAGAAGGTCGAACTGCGCGTGCTGCGCGGCGCCCGGTACGCCGGCACGGCGGTGGCCGGTGCTGCCGGGACGACAGTCCGCGGTGTCGAGTGGGTCGGTCGCAAAGCGCTCTCCCTCGGCCGCTCGCCCAAAAACGATCCGGCACTGGAGGAGACCGACCACGAGCAGGAACCGGACCCCGGCGGGCACTGAGCTCGCGCGTTCATCGCCAAAGGATCGACCGACCCGTTGTGCCGAGCATCCAACGGAGCGCGTCGCCCCGACGCTAGGGTGGAATCCGTGACGGACAAGCCCGACCTCTTTACCACCGCCGGCAAGATCGCGGATCTGCGCGCTCGCTACACCGAAGCCGTCGTCGACGCAGAAGCCAAGGCGAAGGAGAAGCAGCACGCCAAGGGCAAGATGACCGCCCGTGAGCGCATCGAACTGCTCGTCGACCCGGGAAGCTTCGTCGAGTTCGACGAGTACGTGCGCCACCGCACCACCGCCTTCGGCATGGACCGCTCCCGCCCCTACGGCGACTCGGTCGTCACCGGTGTCGGCACGATCAACGGGCGCACCGTCGCGGTGTACTCGCAGGACTTCTCGACCTTCGGCGGCTCACTCGGCGAGGTCGCCGGCGAGAAGATCGTGAAGATCATGGAGTTCGCCCTCGCCGGGGGCATGCCCTGCATCGGCATCCTCGACTCGGGCGGCGCCCGCATCCAGGAGGGCGTCGTCGCCCTCGGCAAGTACGGCGAGATCTTCCGCCTGAACACTCGGGCCTCTGGTGTGATCCCGCAGATCTCCATCATCATGGGCCCGGCAGCGGGCGGCGCGGTCTACTCCCCCGCCCTCACCGATTTCGTCATCATGGTCGACAAGACCAGCCAGATGTTCGTCACCGGGCCGGACGTCATCAAGACCGTCACCGGCGAGGACGTCGGCATGGAAGAGCTCGGCGGCGCGTATACGCACAACACCCGCTCCGGGGTCGCGCACTACCTCGCCGAAGATGAGGACGACGCGCTCGACTACGCGCGCACGCTCCTCGGCTTCCTGCCCGACAACAACATGGCAGAGCTGCCCTCCTACGAGACTGTGTTCGAATTCGAGACGACCGATGGCGATCGTACCCTCAACACGATCATCCCGGACTCGCCGAACCAGCCGTACGACATGCACACGGTCATCGAGCACGTCGTCGATGACGGTGACTTCCTCGAAGTCCAGCCGCTGTTCGCCCCGAACATCCTCATCGGTTTCGGGCGCGTCGAAGGACGCACGGTCGGCATCATCGCCAACCAGCCCTCGCAGATGGCAGGAACGCTGAACATCGAAGCCGGCGAGAAGGCAAGCCGCTTCGTGCGCTTCTGCGATGCCTTCTCCGTGCCGATCGTCACGCTCGTCGATGTGCCTGGCTATCTTCCCGGCACGGATCAGGAGTGGACCGGCGTGATCCGCCGCGGCGCGAAGCTGCTCTACGCTTACGCCGAAGCCACGGTGCCACTGGTCACCGTGATCCTGCGCAAGGCCTACGGTGGCGCCTACATCGTCATGGGCTCCAAGCAGCTCGGCGCCGACGTCAACCTCGCGTGGCCGACTGCGGAGATCGCGGTGATGGGCGGTCAAGGCGCGGTGAACATCCTCTACCGTGGCGAGATCAAGAAGGCCGAGCAGGCAGGCGAGGATGTCGCCGCCGTACGCACGCGCCTGGCGAACGAATATACCTACAACGTCGCCTCGCCCTTCCTCGCCGCCGAACGCGGCGAGCTCGACGGCATCATCGAACCGGCCAACACCCGCGTGTCGATTGCCAAGGCTCTGCGATCGTTGCGCGGCAAGCGCGCCGAACTGCCGCCCAAGAAGCACGGGAACATCCCGCTGTGAGCGAGCCGGAGCGCCCGGCGGCCGGGCTGCGGATCGTCCGCGGAAGCGCCGACGAAGAAGAACTCGCTGCGCTCATCGCCGTCGTCAGCGATGCGTATGCACGCGAGTCAGCGGACGCCGTCGTCGTGGAACCTCGCGTCTCGGCCTGGCAGCGCACCCAGCGTCCGCTACGCAAGCCCCTGCGTCGGGACATCCCCTGGGGTCGTTTCGCCGGATGAGCGCCCAGCGATGGCTTCGCTGACGGCCCTCACCACGTGGTCGATGCTGCGTTGCCGAGCCAGCGCGTCTTCCTGCTCGGATTCGTAGAGGAAAGCGGTGCTGCCGCGCCGCGCACCGCAGAAGTCGACGATACCGTGCTCGATCTGTGTGCGCAGCGCTTGCTCATAGCCGTGCCGTTCGTACAGCGAGGCGTCGTCGCCGGCGACAGGGATCAGATGGACCGTGAGATCCTGGAGTTTCCGCACGATTCCTGTCTCCGGCGCATAGTCGAACGCCCAGCCGTTGACGAACACGCGATCGATCCAGCCCTTCAGGAGCGCCGGCATTGACCACCAGTACACGGGGAAGACGAGAATCAGATCGCTCGCCGCTTCCACCCGTCGCTGCTCTCGCCGCACATCGGACGGATAGCCGCTGCCTTCGAGATACACGCGCCGATCGGCGAGCGTGAACCTCGGATCAAAACCCTCCGCCGCAAGATCCGCTATCTCAACGCCTCCCGGCTTGAGCGCGTCGCCCAGACGTTGTGCCACGTGGGAGGTCAACGAGTCGGACTTCGGATTCGCAGCAACCACCAACGCAGACACGGTCCACCCTTCTCTGTGTGCGACAAACATATCCCGCGCGGGAGCCGCCAAGGCCCTTTCGAGCCAGGACAGTGCAGGCCCCGCAATGCGTTCAGGAATCGATGCGCACACCTGCGAAGCGCAAAGTGACCAACTGGAACGCACGCAGACGAAGATCGACCTGTTCTGCGGCCGAGGTGACGGCAGAGGTGTCTACTTCCCGCTCCAGCAGGTCGACCTCCGTCACACTGTCGAATGGGAATGACGTCGAAAGCGTCGAATCAGCCCTGCCCCCGTGGGCCTCGTAGAGGCGGACGATCACATCGCCGCTGCGGTCTTCTGCGAGCTTGACTGCTTCGACGACCACCGCGTCCGCTGAGACCGAGATGATGGGGACGACCGGCTCCGCGCCCATGATGTTCCGCGGCGGCAGATTCAGCCGGTAGCCCTCTCGCACAGCGTCCGCGATTTCTGATCCCGGTCGAATGCTCACCCGGAACGTGTGCTCGCCCTGGTCCGCTTCTGGGTCAGGGTAGAGCGGCGCTCGCAGCAGCGACAGCCGCACGTTCGTCGTCGTGCCACCGCCCGCGCGCGATGCACGTGTGATGTCGTGCCCGTACGTGGCATCGTTCGCGATCGCCACGCCGAACCCGCTCTCGCCGACGTGCACCCAACGGTGCGCGACGGTCTCGAACCGCGCCATGTCCCAAGAGGTGTTCGAATGGGTCGGACGCTGCACATGTCCGAACTGGATCTCCGAGGTCGCGCAATCGGTGTGCACATCGAGGGGGAATGACAGTTTCAGCAGCTTCTGCCGCTCATACCACTCGACCGTCGTCTCGATATCAAGTGCATGAGCGCCAGCCGCCAATGTCAGGGTCTGCGTGACCCGCGTGGCCCCCCGACCGCGGATCACGCAGACGACTGCTGCGGTGGGATGCGGAATCTGTTCGATGGATTCCACCTCGGTCAGGTTCACGACGTGCCGACGGTAGTGCTCATCGATATCCCAGGCATCCCACCGAGTGGGTGTGTCCCGATGCAGTTGGAGAAGGTTGCCCTTCTCGCCCGGTGCGATCGAGTCACGCCCTGTTGCGCGGACGACGAGCGACGTCACCAGGCCCGACTCGTCGATGCGCACCGTGAGGTGCTCGTTCGACAATTCGAAACCACTCGTCGTCCGTGCAACGGCTGCGGGGATGGCATCCCCACGTTTCACTGCGGTGATCCCCATCGCCACAGCCCCCTCCCCTGCGTATGGCCCCGCGTTCGCGACAAGCGGTGTCGTACCCGCTCCGGTGACGTGGCGCAGTGCCTGCGCGATGATGCGCTCCGTCGAGGCCAAGACCTCGTCGTAGCGACGCTCTGCTTCTCTGTGCACCCAGCCGATGGAGGTGCCAGGAAGAATGTCATGGAACTGCTGCAGCAGTACGATCTCCCATACGCGCTCAAGCTCGTCGTACGGGTAGTCGGCACCGTGGAGTGCTGCCGCCGTCGCCCACAGCTCCGCTTCGCGCAGTGCGTGCTCACTGCGGCGATTGCCACGCTTGGTGCGCGCCTGAGAGGTGTAGGTGCCCCGGTGGAATTCGAGGTACATCTCTCCCGACCACACTGGCGGATTGGGGTACTCGGCCTCGGCGGCCTCGAAGAATCGCGCCGGACTCGACAGAGTCACAGCCGGCGAGCCTTCCAAAGAGCGCAGTCGCGCCGCCGCCGCCACCATCTCGCGGTTCGGTCCGCCGCCGCCATCGCCGTATCCGAATGGCACGAGCGAAGTGTTCGCAAGCCCCTTCTCGGCGTACTTCCTCTCGGCTCTGGCAAGTTCTGCACCGGTCAGCTGCGCGCTGTACGTGTCGACCGGGGGGAAATGCGTGAAGATCCGTGAGCCGTCCGTCCCCTCCCACAGGAAGGTGTGGTGCGGCATCACGTTCGTCTCGTTCCACGACATCTTCTGCGTCAGCATCCAGCGCGACCCTGCCGCCAACGCGATCTGCGGCAACGCAGCCGAGTACCCGAACGAATCAGGCAGCCAGACGTCCATCGGCTCGACGCCGAACTCTTCCATGAAGAACCGCTTGCCGCGCACGAACTGGCGTGCGAGCGCCTCGCCGCCTGGCATGTTGGTGTCGGATTCGACCCACATCCCGCCAGCCGGCACGAATCGTCCCGACGCGACGGCTTCGCGCACGCGCGAGAAGAGTTCGGGCTGGAAACGCTTCAACCAGGCGTACTGCTGAGCTGAAGATGCCGCGAAGACGAAATCTTCGTCTTCCTGCTGCAACGAGAGCACGTTGGAGAACGTGCGCGCGATCTTGCGCTGCGTCTCCCTCACGGGCCACAGCCACGCCGAGTCGATGTGCGCGTGCCCTACGGCGTGCACGCGATGCGCGGACGCCGAAGCCGGATGCGAGAGGACGTCGGAAACTTCCGCACGCGCCTGCTCCGCCGTGCCGGCGACGTCTTCGGGGTCGGTGGCGTCGACCATACGTTCGAGCGCACGCAGAATCTCAGCGCGTCGAGAGGATTCTGGGGGCAATTCGTTCATCAGCTGCGAGAGAACGACCGCATCCTGCAGCAGTTCCCACACCACGACCTCGCGGACGGCGATATCTGCCTGCCGAAGAACGTACAGTGGTTCGCTGCCTGCTGTCTCCAGTTCCCCGAGGGGTGTGGGATGGAAGTCTCTGAATCCGTCGGCGACATCGGGATTCGCAGCGGCCTCGAGATACAGCTCGAACTTCTCGCCCGGAACTCCTTGCAAGGGGACGTGAGCGTTTCGCGGCTCCACCGCCTTCACGATCGACCCGTCGAGGCGGTACACAGTGCCCTCTGCCTGAAATCCGGGCTCGCTGTCGTTGAAGCCGAGATCGAAGACGAGCTCTGCCTGCTGCTCGTGCGTCAGTTGCGGCAGGGTCCCGGTCATGCGCAGCCAGGTTGTTCCCCAGGGGCGCCCCCAGCGTGCGCCCACCGAGAACGGCGCGTACGCCTGGCCCACCGCTTCGGAGAACGGCACAGGCTCGCCCGGCACGTCCCAGCTCATGAGCGTCACGGGCACTCGCTGCGCGTAGACGCTCGGGCGCAGCCGCTCGTCGATGAATCGACGGATGCGCGCTTCGATCAGCGCGGTCGTGTCATGCATAGGGCAGCCGGCTCCAATGGGGGTGCCAAATAGTAAATCGATTGGATTTACTGCTGTCAAGAGCAGACGTGCGGGCCGCGCTCAAGAATCCAGGAACAGAGCGGATGCCCGAGGCGACAGAACCTCGTCAAGCACGACGCATCCGGCGCCCACCGCTGCGACATCGTCTCCGACCACTGTGCCCGACACCGGCAGATCGCGAATCACCCGTGTGGCGCTCTGCGCGTTCAAAAGGTCGGGAAGCCGACGCAGATACAGATCCTCGAGGCGCGACCAGAACGGTCCGCCCATGACGACGCGATCGACGTCGAGCATATTGGTCAGACTCGAGATCAACACGGAGATATCTCGAGCCGACCGCTCCAGCACCTCCGCGGCGAGCGCATCACCGTCGGCCGCTCGCTCGCACAGCTGGGTGAAGCGCTCGTCCAGGGATTCGGCACCGTCAGCGAGGCCATCGGAGAACACCCCGGCAGATTCCGCGTGCTCGACGATGGCCTGAGGGGTGCACACGACTTCGACGCACCCTCGGCGGCCGCAGGCGCATTCCGGCCCGTCGGGGTCGACGATGATGTGGCCCACCTCGCCGACGTTGTGCGAAGCCCCGCGCACGACGTCGGCGTCGAGGACGAGAGCCGTTCCGATGCCGGTCCCGAGGTACACGAACAGGAAGGATGCCCCGGCCGGGTCGCCTCCGGTCCACAGCTCCCCGACCGCGGCTGCGGTGGTGTCCTTCTCCAGCGTCACGCGGTAGCCCGTCGCCTCAGCCAGTGCGTCTCGGAGCGGCACGCGATGCCACGAATGCAGCTTCGGCGGGTCGATGACGCTGCCATGCGCGACGTCCAACGGCCCTGGCGTCGCCACACCGATCCCGGCGATGTACTCACGGTTGACCCCCGCCTCGTTGATGAGCTCTTCTATCGACGAGACCATGGCGTCGATGATGCGGCGCGGGTCGTTCGCGGGCGTCTTGGCGCTGCGGTGGGCGATCACGAAGCCTGCGAGGTCCAAGAGCACGAAGGTCATGATCGAGGGATCCAGATGCACGCCGACCGACAGCCGGATGGTGGCGTTGAGACGCAACGTGGTGCGGGGCTTTCCTGGGCCGGAGATGGTGCGCCCGGCCTCGAACACGAGTTCCTCATCCAGGAGTCGGCGTGTGATGTTCGTCACCGTCTGCGCGGAGAGCCCTGTGGATGCAACCAACTCGGTTCGGCTCAGCCCGTCAGCGGATCGGCGGATTGCCTCAAGGATGACGGACTGATTGAAATCGCCCATCTTGGGGAGATTCGTACCGCGTCGACGTGCGTTCACCGCTTCATCATGCCCCATGGTCTGCCGTTTCTTGTCCCCCAAAATACCTACAGACAACAATTGATCCGCCCGTCAGACTGATGGAGACGCTTCGCGTTCGATCGATCTCTCCGCCCCAGGGTAGGCAGACGATGATCGATCACCCTGCGGTCGGTTTTCGGGTAACTCGACCGCACGGCGAGGGGCAGGCGGTTTCGCCGCCCCTCGCCCATCCTCACTCTCGCGGGATCTCGTGCCAGAGCCCCACAGAATCCTCGTCCGACGATGCTCCCGAGCGACCGACGACCGTCAGAGCGGTATGCGCATCCCGCGCCGCGCGGATGATCACTCTGCCCTCTTCTGCCCGTGAGAGCACGCCGGCGAGTTCATCGCGAATCTCGGCTCGACGTGCCTCGTCGAGCCCATCCAGACCGCCGGCGTCGAACACCGTCACCGCGATCCCGCGCAACCGTGCATCTCGAATGGCGTCGCGCACAGCGTCGTTGAGAAGGCTCGCTCCTCGCAGTTCATCCCGCAGACGCCCTTCGGCCAGCCGCGCCTCCAGCCGCTCCTCGTCCGTCAGCCGACCGTGCGAGGCGACCGTCCTGGTAAGCACAGGTCCAGCCGCTGCGAGCGCATACTTCACGCGCACCCTGCGTTCGCGCTGACGCACCAATTGGGTGGCGTGCCAGGCGGAGACAGCCTGCTGGATGTCGGCGAGTCGCTCGGTGTCATGCACGGCGCGATCCCAGAACAGCACCAGCAGCTGTGCCACGACCGTCCACATGACCGATCCGACCAAGCCGAGCTCAAGCGCCATGAGCGGTCCGAGATAGATGCTGGAAAGAACCGCGAGAGCAACGAGTACGATCCAACCTTCGACCGGCCGGCGTCTGACGATGCATACGACGGACAGGAGGCCGAGCCCGCCGATGTACCACGTGGCGAACGGCGCTGTTCGGTGCAGCGGGAGAAGAGACGAGCTCACCATCACCGGAATGGCCACGCTCGTGAGAACCGCCACCAGTGCCCACCAGCGCGGCATAGCCGCATCGGGGGTGGTCTCCAGCAGCATCGTCGTGACGACGACGACGAGGTACAGCAGAATCGCTGCCACCATCAGCAGAGGGTTGACGGGCTGGAGGATCCACCACACTGCACGCGCCGCGAAATACACCGCGAACCCGATGGCGAGCGACGTGGCGACGCTGCGGACAGAGCGATTCATTCGCGCTCCCATCCGAGAAGGACAGTGGTGCCTGAGGAGTCGGAATCAATCGTGGCGGTGCCTGCGACTCCTGCCATCCGAGCGATGATGGACGCGCGAATCCCTAACCGGTCTTCAGCGATGTCGTCCATGTCGAAGCCGGGGCCGGTGTCGGTGATAGACACGGTGATGCCCCGGTCGCCGCGGCCGCTGACGAGAATGTGCAGCCCACGGCCGCCCGCGTGGGTCACCGCGTTGCCGATGGCCTGACGAGCCGCAAGCACGAGTGCACGGGCCACACGACCGGGAACGGATGCGATGCCGCGCTCTTCGACCACGGCGTCGGCGCCGGTCTCTGACAGCGCACGGCGCAGCTCGATCACGATCTGCCCCGCACCTACCGGCTCGTCGCTGCCCTCTTGAGCAACTGCGGCCTCGGTGTTGGCGAGCCGGGTCAGCGCCTCCCTTGCCATCGCGACTGCAAGGTCGCGCGCACGATCGGTGTCGGCACGTTCGGCAGCGATGAGGGCGGCGAGCACACTGTCGTGCATGAGGGCCGCCATAGCCACCCTCTCCTCTTCTGCAGCCGCTGCTGCCGCCGCTGCCGTGTACGAGGCGACCGCCTGTCCGCGCGCTTCGTCCACTCCCGCCGCAACCGACCGGAACATCCAGCCGAGCGCGACGATGACGATACCCAATATGAGGGTGAACGACACATCGAACGCCGTCTTCGTCCAGAAGCTGCTGGTGAACTCCCCCTCGACCAGGCGCACGTAGCCGTACACCAGGGGCACTCCGAACGCCCAGACGAGCTGCAGCCGAATCGGGAAGGCGAGCATCGCCGCGACGACTCCGACGTTCACCAGGAAGAAGATCCACGGCTGGCCGGCGTTCGGCGAACTGTCTGGACTCACGATGAAAGGCCAGGACGCGAGTGCGATGAGGTAGAAGACGGCGAAAATTCCCGACACCACGCGTACTGCCCGGCCGATCACGCACGCGACCAGCATGGCCACCAGCGGGATGTAGACGATCAGGAGCAGAAGAACCCGTACCGTCGGCACGTCCGACGGCATGCCGCCGATCGCGGCGAACAGTGCCTGAACTCCGAGGGCGGCCGATCCGATCGCGACCACCGTGGCCAGAATCCGCTCCATCCGCCTGCCGGTGAAGCGTTCGAACTCGGTCCCTGCTGTGCCCGGAGAGGGGATCTGGCTCCAGGCCTCGCGGAGAACCGTATCAACGAGCACCAGCGGCTCCGTCGGCCGCCACGATGCCGTCTTCCATCGCCCGGCGCAGCAGATCGATCTTCGTGCGGGCGGGCCTTCCCACCTCTACGTACTTCACCCGAACGCGGGTGATGTTCTCCTTGGCTGTTGAATATGCAACGCCCAGACGCTCGGCGACGACTTTCAACGGCAGTCCCGTGGCGTACAGCCGCAGGACCTCACGCTCTCGCACCGAAAGCTGGGCATCGGCGAATTCGCGGTCGCCTTCGACAGCGCTGGCCCACTCGACATTGTTGAGCGCTTCCCCTCTGGCGACGGTGCGGATCGCATCGAGCACGTCATCGAGCGCCGAAGATTTGCTCACGACTCCGGCGGCACCGGCGGCGAGAGACTCTCGCACGGCAGCGGGACGGTCAGCGACACTGTGGATCACGACGCTGGCGCCGTCGGACACAAGCGCGCTCACGTTCTCTGTGACGGTGGTGCCATCGCCGAGAGTGAGATCGAGCACGACGACATCTGCCGGTGCGGAACCGCTCGACGCGCGCCAGTCGAGATAGGCGCCCACCGTGCTGCCGGAGAACACCACCGTCTGCATCCCATCGCGTTCGCACGCCAGCTCGAGACCAAGCCGGACGGACTCGTGATCATCGATGAATGCGATCCTGCTCATCCCGTCAGCCTAGCGATGTGCGCGCGCTTCACCGGGTGAGCAGAGCCACGACCTCGAAGTGATGCGAATGCGGGAACAGGTCGAAAGCTTGCAGGGACGCCGTTTCCCAGCCCAGAGCGCGGAAGGTTCCGAGGTCCCGTGCCAATGCCACGGGGTCGCACGCGACGTAGACGATCGCCTCCGGGTCCAGCGCGTGCACGCCCTCGACGACTGCACGACCGGCACCGGCCCTCGGCGGATCCAGCACGACGATACCTGCGCGCTCGTCCGCGGTGCGCCCGGCCAGGAACCGATCGACGCGCGCGGTCACAGCAGTGACGTCGAAGGGTGCGAGATTCTGCCGCGCATGCTCGGTGGCGCGTCTGCTGGATTCAACCGTGACGATCTCTGACGCACCGAGATCGCCCAGCGACGCCGCGAACAGCCCGACACCGCCATAGAGGTCGAAATGGGTCGCTTCAGGGTTGACCCGATCGGCGAGCACAGTGCGCACTGCACTGTCGAGAGTGCGGGCCGCATGTGCGTGCACCTGCCAGAATCCATCGGCATCGAGCGCGAACTTCCGCTCGCCCACCTGCTCGTGAATCACCGGAACGACGGGACGCTTGCCCGATTCCGGGCGCCGGATCACGTGAATCTGACCACCGGAGGACTCTACGATGTCGATGCGGCCGGCCTTCGCGTTCTTCAGCGCCAGTGCCTCTGCGGCCACTCGTCGACGCGCGAGGGGATGCGAAGCGACCGGGATCACCCGATGACTGCGTGCGGCGAACGGACCGACGACCCCGTCGTCGTCGACGTGCAGCGAGATCCGCGTGCGCCAGCCCGTGCCATCGCCATCGTCGATGGGCTCGACCTCCGGCGCCGACAGGCCCGCACCGGCGAACTTGTCCAATGCCTCCTGCAGAACCTGACGCTTCAGCGCACGCTGATGGGAGAGCTCGATGTGCCCGAGGTCAGCGCCGCCGGCCCGGGCGGCCGGCGCGCGCGAGACATCCGCTTCCGCCCACACGTGCGAACGCCGATGAGGCGAGGCTTCCAGTACCTCCACCGTCTCTCCACGCCAGAACGACGACTTGGCGGCATCCGTCACCTGCACACGCACACGTTCGCCCGGGATGGCATCGGAGACGAAAACGACGCGCCCCTCGTGACGCGCGATGAATGTGCCACCGTGAGCGATACCGGTGATGTCGAGATCGAGCAGGTCCGGGACAGAAGAAGGCATCCTACGAGGATACGGTGGTGAACATGCAGGTCTGTCTCGCTTCAACATCACCCGCCCGCCTCATGCTGCTGCGCCAGGCGGGAATCGAACCGATGACGTTGTCCCCGCAGACGGATGAGGATGCCGTCGCCGCGCAGGCAGCGTCGGATCTCGGCCGACCGCTCGGTCCCGCCCAGCTCGTGCTGCTGCTGGCTCGAGCGAAAGCCGAAGATGTCGCTGTTCGCCTCGCCGCAGACGATCCGACGTTCGACGGGCTCGTGATCGGCGGCGATTCGATGTTCGAACTCGGCGGCCAGGTATACGGCAAGCCGTACACGCCGGAAGAGGCGACCAGACGCTGGCGCATGATGCGCGGAGCCACAGGGATCCTGCATTCCGGACACTCCGTGTATCGCGTCCGGCCGGGGGCCGCACCGCGCGAGGCCACCGCGGTCGCCGAAGCAGCCGTCACATTCGCCGCTGACATCACAGACGACGAGATCGCCGCCTACGTCGCCACCAGCGAGCCTTTGCACGTGGCCGGAGCCTTCACCGTCGACAGCCTCGGCGGCGCCTTCATCACACGCGTCGACGGTGATCCTTCAACCGTCGTCGGCATGTCGCTGTCCACGATCCGCCGCCTCGCCACCGAGCTCGGCGTCACGTGGACAGATCTGTGGTCGTAGACATCACGCCACGTTTTCCCGACTTTCTTGTGGAGAGCCGTCAAAGGTATCGGGCTCGACCTCGCTAGGCTGGCACTCATGCCTGCTATCGCCAAGGTCCTCATCGCGAACCGCGGCGAGATCGCCGTTCGCATCATCCGTGCCGCCCGCGACTCCGGGATCTCCTCCGTCGCCGTATACGCAGACCAGGATCGAGACGCGATGCACTCGCGACTCGCCGACGAAGCGTATGCGCTCGACGGCGCCACGAGCGCCGAGACGTACCTTCAGATCGACAAACTGCTCTCCGTCGCCCGTCGCTCCGGCGCGGATGCCGTGCACCCCGGGTACGGGTTCCTTGCAGAGAACGCCGATTTCGCCCGGGCGGTGATCGGCGCTGGCATGACCTGGATCGGCCCTTCACCAGAAGCCATCGAATCGCTCGGCGACAAGGTGACCGCGCGTCACGTCGCCGAAAAGGTGGGGGCACCGCTCGCACCGGGAACGCCCGGTCCTGTCGAGAGCGCAGAGGAGGTCGTGGCATTCGCGAAGGATGTCGGCCTCCCGATCGCGATCAAAGCCGCATACGGCGGCGGCGGGCGTGGGCTCAAGGTCGCCCGCGAGCTGGATGAGGTGGCCGAGCTCTTCGAATCAGCGACCCGAGAAGCCGTCGCAGCCTTCGGTCGCGGTGAATGCTTCGTCGAGAAGTACCTCGACAAGCCTCGTCACGTCGAGACGCAATGCCTCGCGGATGCCGCCGGCAACGTCGTCGTCATCTCCACCCGCGACTGCTCGCTGCAGCGACGCCACCAGAAGCTCGTGGAAGAGGCCCCAGCGCCGTTCCTCAGCGATGAGCAGAACGAGCTGCTCTACAGCGCATCCAAAGCGATCCTCAAAGAGGTCGGCTACGTCGGAGCGGGGACGTGCGAGTTCCTGATCGGCGCGGACGGCACCATCTCTTTCCTCGAGGTGAACACCCGTCTGCAGGTCGAGCACCCCGTGTCCGAGGAGATCACCGGCATCGACCTGGTGCGTGAGCAGTTCCGCATCGCGGCCGGCGGCACGATCGACTACGTCGACCCCCAGCCGACCGGACACTCCTTCGAGTTCCGCATCAACGGTGAAGACCCCGGTCGCGGTTTCCTCCCCCAGCCTGGTCCCATCCACGTTTTCAAGACGTTCGGGGGCCCCGGAATCCGACTCGATTCCGGAGTCACGGCAGGAGACGAAGTCTCCGGTGCGTTCGACTCGCTGCTGGCGAAGATCATCGTCACCGGCAAGAGCCGTGAACAGGCGCTGGAGCGCGCACGCCGTGCACTCGACGAGTTCGAGGTCACCGGCATGCCCACCGTGCTGCCGTTTCACCGGAAGGTCGTTCGTGACCCCGCATTCACCGCCGCAGACGGCTCGTTCGGGGTCTACACGCGATGGATCGAGACCGAGTTCGACAACGACATCCCTGCATGGGACGGCGAGCTCGAAGCCCCGGCCCCCGCAGAGAGCCGTCACACCGTGGTCGTCGAAGTCGCCGGTAAGCGCCTTGAAGTGAGCCTGCCCGACCGAATCACCGTCGCCGCCAGTGCTGCCGGTCGCCCCGCCGTCGTGCCGCCGTCCAGGCGCAGCCACGCCACGTCGGTGTCTGCCGGCGCATCAGGCGATGCCGTCAAGTCACCGATGCAGGCCACCGTCATCAAGATCGCCGTGGAAGAGGGCCAGGAGGTCGTCAAGGGCGATCTGGTCGTCGTTCTCGAGGCGATGAAGATGGAGCAGCCCCTCCAGGCTCATAAGGACGGCGTCATCGGCAACATCAATGCGGTCGCTGGTGCCACGGTGTCCTCGGGGCACCAGCTGCTGACGATCTCCTGATCTCAGCCGATGTTCACGAGGTGCATCGCACGACTCGCGTCGGTGATGCTGCTGGACAGCGACGGGTACGCGGCGAACACGCGAGAGACCTGATCCACCGTCAGGCGGCGTTCGACGGCGACGGCGATCGGATAGATCAGCTCTGATGCCTTCGGAGCGACGATGACACCACCGATGACGGTGCCGGAGCCCTTGCGCGCGATGATCTTGACGAAGCCGTCCTTGATGCCCATCATCTTGGCGCGCGGGTTCGCTGCGAGCGGCAGTTTGTAGACGAGTCCGTCCGCTACGCCGTCTTCGACGTCCTTCTCTCCCCAGCCGACCGTGGCGATCTCCGGCGCCGTGAAGATGTTGGAGGTCACCTTGATCTTCTCGAGCGGAATCACGATGTCACCGAGCGCGTGGAAAACGGCGGTGCGCCCCTGCATCGATGCGACCGATGCCAGCGGCATGAAGTTCGTGCAATCGCCGACGGCATAGACGTTGGGCACCGACGCGCGTGCGACTCTGTTGACGCGCACATGCCCGGACTCAGTGAGTTCGATTCCGGCTTCTTCGAGTCCGATATCTGCGGTATTGGGAACCGACCCGACGGCCATGAGGCAGTGGCTGCCTTCTACCGTACGTCCGTCTGCGAGAGTGACCTTCACACCGGCATCGGTGCGCTCGACCTTCTCGGCCCTCGACTTCGACAGCACAGTCATGCCGCCGCGCTTGAACACCTTCTCGAGCACCTGCGCGGCATCTTTGTCCTCGCCGGGGAGGACCTGGTCACGGCTGGAGATGAGCGTGACCTTCGCGCCGAGGTTCATATACGCCGATGCGAACTCGGCCCCTGTGACGCCGGAGCCGACGACGATGAGGTGCTCCGGCAGAGCCTTCATGTCATAGAGCTGAGTCCAGGTCAGGATGCGCGTGCCGTCCGGCTTCGCACTGTCGAGCTCTCGCGGCGAGGCACCGACCGAAACGATGATGGTGTCGGCCTCGACCCGGTCGAAGTCGGTGCCGTCCGGCCCGGTCGACACGATGATCGCGTTCGGTCCCTCCAGCCGTCCGTGACCCGAGAGGATGCGCACGCCTGACTCGAGAAGCGTGCTGCGCATGTCTTCGGACTGCTGACCTGCGAGGGCGAGAAGCCGCTTGTTGACGGCGGCGAGGTTGATGGCGATCTCAGGCTTGAGCGGCTTGCCGTTGCTGCCCTTCGCATAGAACTGCACACCGAGATCACTGGCCTCCGAGATGGCTACAGCAGCGTCAGCTGTCGCGATGAGGCTCTTGGAGGGTACGACATCGGTGAGCACTGCCGAGCCGCCGACACCCACGCGCTCCACGAGGGTCACCTCGGCGCCGAGCTGGGCAGCGGCGAGCGCTGCTTCATATCCGCCGGGACCGCCACCGAGGACGGCGACGCGCTGAGTGCGCTCGAAAGGGGTTGAAGACATGGTCTCTATTCTTCCCCACTCCCCACCCTCTTGCAGTCACTTTGCCTAGAGTGGATCCATGACCGACACTTCCAACAATCCTCTCGACGCCTCGAACGCAGACCCGTTCGAGGTGGCAGCACTCGCCGCCGCAGACATCGCGCGGCGCAGTGGCGTGGAGAAGCATGACATCGCCCTCACTCTCGGCAGCGGATGGGGCAGGGCCGCTGATCTGATCGGCGAGACCACGACGACCATCGACGCGACCGAGGTCGCAGGTTTCTCCAAGCCTGCTCTGGAGGGGCACGTCGGCACGATTCGCAGTGTGCGCACGCCAGGCGGCAAGAACGTGCTCGTCATCGGCGCGCGCACGCACTACTACGAGGGTCACGGTGTTCGCCGTGTCGTCCACAGCGTCCGCACTGCCGCCGCTGCGGGGGCGAAGATCATGGTGCTCACCAACGGCGCAGGCGGAATCCGAGAGTCGTGGTCGCCCGGTCAGCCTGTGCTCATCAGCGACCATCTCAACCTCACCGCCGATTCCCCGTTGGAGGGCGCGAAGTTCGTCGACCTCACCGACCTTTACTCCCGGCGTCTGCGTGACATCGCCCGCACGGTGGAGCCGACGCTGGACGAGGGCGTGTACGCACAGTTCCGCGGCCCGCACTACGAGACCCCAGCCGAGGTGCAGATGGCGAAGTACATCGGTGGCGACATCGTCGGCATGTCGACGGCGCTGGAAGCCATCGCCGCCCGCGAAGCGGGCATGGAGGTGCTCGGCTTCTCGCTGATCACGAACCTCGCTGCCGGCATCCAGAAGACCCCGCTCAGCCACGGTGAGGTCATCGAGGCCGGCAAAGCAGCGGAGCCGGTGATCTCGGCTCTGCTCGCACGAGTGGTGGAGGCGTTGTGAGCGAGCAGGTGACGACGAACAGCGCCGAGCGCCTTCAATCGAGGCTCGCGCAGGCACGCGCGTGGATGCGTCAGGATCCGGATGCCCAGACCCGTGACGAACTCGCCGTCGTCATCACCCGCGCGGCCAGCGGCGACGAAGCGGCACTCGCCGATCTCGACGACCGTTTCGGCTCGCGCCTCGCGTTCGGCACAGCAGGTCTTCGTGGCGCGCTGGGCGCGGGCAGCAACCGCATGAACAGGGTGCTGATCGCCCAGGCGGCAGCAGGTTTCGCCGCGTATCTGCGCGAACGCTCGCCGGGCGCCGCTCCCTCGGTCGTCATCGGCTACGACGGCCGACGGGGTTCTCGCCGGTTCGCTCTCGACTCGGCCGAGCTCTTCGCCGGAGCCGGGCTGCGCGCAATCCTGCTGCCCCGGCTGCTACCCACTCCCGTGCTCGCTTTTGCTGTGCGCCATCTCGGCGCCGATGCCGGGGTGATGGTGACCGCCAGCCATAATCCGCCGGACGACAACGGCTACAAGGTGTACCTGGGCGGCGCCGATGAAGGCGCACAGATCGTGGCACCCGTCGACGCAGAGATCGCCGCCCACATCCAGCGCGTGGCGGATGCCGGAGACGTGACCGCGCTCGCACGTTCGAGCGACTACACGATCGCCGGTGAAGACGTCGTGGCCGCGTACATCGCCGCGACCGCGGCAGTCGCTCCGGCGCCGGCTTCAGCGCGGGATCTCACCTGGGTGTACACAGCGATGCACGGCGTCGGGTGGGAGACCTTCTCGGACGTGCTCCGCACGGCCGGCTATCCGCAGCCGAAAACCGTCGCCGAGCAGCTCGCACCGGACCCGACCTTCCGCACCGTGGCGTTTCCCAACCCGGAGGAGCCGGGGGCGATGGATCTCGCGATCAGCACGGCTCGACGCGCGAACGCAGACTTCATCCTCGCGAACGACCCGGATGCGGACCGCCTGGCTGTCGCCATCCCCGATGAATCCACCGAGGGCGGGTGGCGCCGCCTGAGCGGCAACGAGATCGGGCTGCTGCTCGGCGCCCGCGCCGCGCGTATCGCCGAGGGGAGAATCGGCGCTGCGCTGGCGTGCTCGCTCGTCTCCTCCCCCGGGCTCGGCGCGATCGCCGCGCACCACGGGCTCGAATTCCATGAGACTCTCACGGGCTTCAAATGGATCTCGCGGGCGCCAGGAATGGTGTTCGGCTTCGAAGAGGCGCTCGGCTACCTCGTGAATCCTGAGACCGTGCGAGACAAGGACGGTATCTCGGCTGCTGTGGCGGTGCTCGGGCTCGCCGCAGAGGCTCGTGAGCGTGGAGCGACTCTCGCGGCCCTGCTCACCGAGCTCAGCGACACATACGGCTACTTCTCCAGCGGTCAGGTGTCGGTGCGCGTCGACGATCTTTCCGTCATCAGCAAGGTGATGGTGAGCCTGCGCACGCTGGTGCCGACCGAGATCGGCGGCATCGCCGTCGAATCGGCTGAGGATCTGCTGCAGCCCGCCCCTGGGCGTCCGTCCGGAGATGTGCTGCGCTACCGCCTCGCCGGCGGCTCGCGCATCATCGTTCGCCCGAGCGGCACTGAGCCGAAACTGAAGGTGTACCTCGACGCGCGGGGCGATTCGGCAGCGGATGCGATGGCGAAAGTCGCCGCGCTCGAGGCCGGTGCGCACACGCTGCTGGCCGACCGCTCCTGACGCTCGTACGTGCCCTCCCCTGATCGTCGCTGATCGACGGGTGATCTCCTCCGCTGGCTCGCGAGTGGCGGGTGTCGTACGATCGCATCATGGCCACGCGACGAGTCGACATCACCGTCGCCGATGGTCTGCATGCACGGCCGGTGGCCGAAATGGCGCGCATCGCGATGGCTCACAGCGCTCCGGTCACGATGAAGACGGCGTCGGGAACCGTCGTCGATGTGTCGAGCGTCCTGGCGGTGATGGACCTGGGGCTTGCCATCGGTGACGAAGTCATCCTCGTCACCGCTGATCACCCGACAGCCGACGACGTGCTCGATGCGCTCGCCGCCGTGCTCGCCCCGCCAGGTTGACTCCGTCAGCGTGCGGCGGGGGTATCACCCGTCGATGACGGCGACGAGTTCGTCGAGGAGCCCTTCGAATGTCGTGCCCCGGCGGACGATTCGCTGCACGCTGTCGCGCTCGCTGAACACCTCGACCAGTTGCTCGAACACCGTCTGGAACGCCGTGCGATCGCTCTCGCTGAACGCGGCAAGCGCGACCACCTGCACGCGCCCTTCGCCCCAGGCCACCGACCCGTCTGCGACTCCGATCGCGATGGCGGTGCGCTGCGCGGTCATCTGCAGCGCGTGCGGGACCGCGAGCGCGTCTGTGAATGCCGTTGATGACATCCGCTCTCTGACGATCGTGTTCTCGACATAATCGTCACCGATGAGGCCCGCATCGACGAGCAACCCTCCGAGCCGACGGATGACCGCTTCCTCGCCCTCGTCGGGAAGGGGGAACACATAAGCATCTGCGGAGAAGTACCGGGCGAGTTCCTCGCGAAGCCGCATCAGCCGTCGCCCGCGACGTATGCGTGCCGCGGCCTGCGACACGCGCTCGACGTCGACGTCAGTGAGGAACGGCTGGATGCGCACGAAGCGATCGCCGCTCGCACCGGGGTCGATGGTGGTCAGCACCAGATCGGTGTCGATGCCGGCCCAATCGGGATCGACCGTGGTCAGTACACTCGTGACCTCGACAGATGATCCCAGCGACCTGTCGACGCTGGAGCGCAGCAGCTCGTGCAGCTCGTAGTAACCAGGGCACACGATGGTAGCGGTCAAGATGCTCTCGGCTTTGCGGCTGCGCTCGAGGCGCCCACCGATGTGCATGGCGATATACGCGATCTCGTCGTCGTGAATCGGCGCACCGAGACGATCGTGCAGGCCACTCGCGATCGACACGGCCACTTCGAAGATCATCGGGTACGAGGACTTCAGCGATCTGGTGAGCGGGTTGCGGGTCCACGCCTGCTCTTCGGCGCGGCGCATCAGATTCTGGACGTGGAGCGAGAGACGCAGGATGAAGGCTTCGTCTATGAGATCGACCTGGTAGTCGGTAGCTGCTTGCTCGATCTCAGCCCGCACCGCTGCTTCGATGCCTGCGTCGACGCCGCTTCGCGCGGCATCGGAGGCCGCGTTCTGGCCGGGTGCGATGGCCCGGGTCAGCACGAGAGTCGCCAGATGCGCACTGTCGCCGTCGCCGAGCGCCACCGCGAAGTGCTCGCCGGCTAGCCTGCTGATCACTGCACCGAGCTTGGGAATCTCCTCCCAGGTGCCCTCGATCGGCGTCTCCAGGGCCCGCCCGGCTGACACACGATCGGCTGCGATCGCGATATGCAGCAGTACGTCCGATATCGCGAGTTCGTTCACGAAGTATCCGAGCTCACCGAGCTCGCGCACGAGCGCTGTCTTGAAGGGACCCACGGCATGCGCGGCGACGGTCGTCCCGGTCAGAGCGCGGCGGATCGTCTCCGGATCGAAAGACCCGGCGTCCATCTCGTCGTGTGCCAGTCTGCTCAGCAGGCGACGCTGCGCCACTTCGGTTCCCTGCAGTCGGATGACGTCGCGATCACGCTCGAGCCGCAGGTCCCCGCCGCCGAGCAGTCCGCGCACGCGAGCGAGATCTGCTTCGACGGTCGCATCGCTGACGTGCATGCGCTGAGCAGTGTCGTACACGTCGATACCATCGGGCTCATCGAGCAGCATCCGCACCAGCGCATGCAGACGGTCGCGCGGAGCCGACTCCCCCGAGATCCGGGTGCGCAGCGCTGCCCGGGCTCCGGCACCTGCGCGGTAGCCTGCCGGCCCGGACTCGATGGCATCTGCCTCTGGCGTGCGTGCATTGGCAGCAGAGACGTATGAGCGGATACTGCGCGGGGTGACGCCGAGCAGATCAGCGAGGCTGGCGGCCGTTGCCCACTCGTCCTGACGAAGCAAGGTCTGCAGGAGCTGGTCCTGACGCTGGCGCGACATAATCCCATGATGTCAGGCTCCCGGCAGCGATGGGTGACGGGCGGAAGACGAACGTTCCGCGGGGGCGGAAGAGAACGTGGTGGCACCACTCCCAGCCGGTTCCCAGAATGGAACATAGGAAGAGGTGGCATCAATGAAGATACTGGTGGTGTGCGGCGCGGGAGCGTCCAGCACATTCGTCGCTCAGCGGCTACGTCGCGCAGCAGCAGCCGCCGGCCTCGACTGGGATGCATCGGCGGGAACGCAGGCGAGCGTCGCCACGATGCCAGCCGATCTGATCCTCATCGGCCCTCATCTCGCCGACCAGGCCGATACGATTCGCGCCACTGCCCGCGGTCCTGTGATCGTGCTGCCCGCAGACGTCTTCTCGGACCACGACGGTGCTCGCACGCTCGCTACGGTCCACGCAGCTCTCTCGTCTCACCCGTCTTCCGCGAAAGGAACATCATGACCGCTGTCTCACGGACCGTTCGAATCGGCTCTTCCCACGGGCTGCACGCCCGACCGGCCAAGATCTTCGCGCAGGCCGCCAAAGAGTCCGGCGTCGCAGTGACCATCGCCAAGGATTCCGGCAAACCGGTCAACGCCGCCAGCATTCTGGGCATCATCGCTCTCGGACTCGACCACGGCGACTATGTGACCCTCACGGCCGAGGGCGAGGGCGCCGAAGGCGTGCTCGACACGCTCACCGAACTGATCACGACGGATCACGACCAGGAATCAGCCTGATGACCGACATGCGCGGAGTCGGAATCGGACGAGGCGTCGCACAGGGCCCCGTCGTCCGCATGGCCGAGGCGCTGCCCGCTCCGGAGAACAGCCCCAGCTCGATCGGCGCCGATGCTGAGCGCACTCGTGCCCGCGACGCCGTCGCCGCTGTCGCCCAAGAGCTGCAGAAACGCGCCGAGGCCGCCGGAGGCGCGGCTCAGGAGGTGCTTGAGGCACAGGCGATGATCGCCGAGGACCCGACGCTTCAGGACGAGGTGGACTCCCGGATCGATGACGGGGCCACAGCCGAGTGGGCGGTACACGACGCCTTCGCGGGTTTCCGTGCGACGTTGGAGGCCGTCGGCGGTTATCTCGGTGAGCGCGCAGCCGACCTCGACGACATCGCACAGCGCGTGCTCGCCGAACTGCGCGGCGTATCAGCCCCTGGTGTCCCCGACCCCGGTCACCCGTTCGTCCTCGTCGCACGCGACCTCGCACCCGCAGACACGGCACTGCTGAACCTCGAGCAGGTGCTCGCCCTGGTCACCACCGACGGCGGCCCGACCTCGCACACGGCGATTCTCGCCAGAGCGAAGGGCATCGTCGCGATCGTCGGCGTCGTGGACGCAGCGGCGCTCGAGGACGGCACGACGGTGATCGTCGACGCCGCAGCGGGGCTCGTCACTGCCGACCCCAGTGCCGAGCAGCTCGAGCGCGCCGCCCAGCGCGCCGCCGCCCGCGACGCCGCAGAGAGCGCACCGCCCACACCGGGCGCGCTCGCCGACGGGACGGCCATCGCGCTGCTGGCGAATCTCGGGAAGACGGCAGACGCGGCAGACGCGGTGTCACGTGGCGCCGAGGGTGTCGGACTCTTCCGCACCGAGTTCTTGTTCCTCTCGTCGTCCCAGGCGCCGACGGTGGCAGAGCAGCGCGCGTCGTACGAGGAGCTTCTGTCGGCATTCCCCGGCAAGAAGGTCGTCGTACGGATGCTGGATGCCGGAGCGGACAAGCCTCTGGCATTCCTGAACGACGCGCACGAGGAGAACCCCGCCCTCGGATTGCGAGGGCTGCGGTCGCTGCGCGCCAGCGAAGACATCCTCCGCGAGCAGCTCACCGCTCTTGCCGAAGCTGACGCCGCCACCGATGCCGACCTCTGGGTCATGGCACCGATGGTGACGACGGTCGAGGAGACGAAGTACTTCACCGATCTTGCCCGCGAGTTCGGGCTGAAGACGGTAGGGGTCATGATCGAGGTTCCCGCCAGCGCGCTTCTGGCTGACCGCGTGCTCGCGCGGACGGACTTCGCCTCGATCGGCACCAACGACCTCACTCAGTACACGATGGCTGCCGATCGGATGCTCGGCTCTGTTGCCGGCTTCCAAGACCCGTGGCACCCTGCGGTGCTGCGTCTGGTCGGCGAAGTCGGTGCCGCTGGTGCTCGCACCGGCAAACCTGTCGGCATCTGCGGTGAGGCTGCCGCAGACCCGCTGCTGGCAGTTGTCCTGGTCGGCCTGGGAGCGACGAGCCTGTCAATGGCTCCGGCCGCCCTGGCCGACGTTCGACTCGCGCTCTCTGAGCGCACCCTCGATGAGGCCAAGCGTCTCGCCGAGATCGCGTTGGCGGCGGATGACGCCGCCGGCGCACGCAATGCCGTGGCAGAAGCCGCCGCGGACCTACCCTCACATCAGAAAGAGACGACATCATGACGACGACGTCAACTGCCGCCCCGAACACGGGCGGTCTCCGAGTAGGCGTGCAGAAGTTCGGCACGTTCCTCTCGGGCATGGTGATGCCGAACATCGCGGCATTCATCGCATGGGGATTCATCACAGCGCTTTTCATCCCCGACGGCTGGCTCGGCAGCAACAGTCCGGTCGAAGCCTGGCGCTGGGCTGATTCGGCGATCCTGGGCGGCGGTGACATCGGGGATGTCAACTACCCCGGCCTCGTCGGACCGATCATCACGTACCTGCTTCCTCTGCTGATCGCCTTCACGGGTGGTCGGATGGTGCACGGCCACCGCGGTGGCGTCGTCGGAGCTGTAGCAGCCATGGGCGTCATCAGCGGCGCGAGCGGAACCGTCATGTTCCTCGGCGCGATGATCGTCGGCCCGCTGACCGCTCTCGTGCTGAAGCTAGTCGAGAAGCCCTGGGCTGGAAAGATCAAGCCCGGATTCGAGATGCTGGTGGACAACTTCTCCGCTGGTTTCGTCGCATTCTTCATGGCGCTGGCCTCGTTCTTCTGGCTCGCCCCTGTGATGAAGTGGATCACCGACCTCCTGGGTGGAGCCGTCGGCTGGCTCGTGGAGACCGGCATGCTTCCTCTGGCAAGCATCATCGTCGAACCGGCCAAGGTGCTGTTCCTCAACAACGCCATCAACCACGGCGTGTTCACTCCTCTCGGCACTGAGCAGGTTCAGGAAACAGGACGCAGTCTGCTCTTCCTGATCGAAGCGAACCCCGGTCCTGGAGCGGGCATGCTGCTTGCGCTGACCGTGTTCGGTGTCGGTGTCGCACGCGCGACCGCCCCCGGTGCGTTCATCATCCAGTTCCTCGGTGGCATCCACGAGGTGTACTTCCCGTACGTCCTCGCAAAGCCGATCCTCCTCCTGGGCCTCATCGCCGGTGGAGCAACGGGCGTGCTCACGAACATCATCTTCCAGTCCGGTCTTGTGGCTCCTGCCGCTCCGGGGTCGATCTTCGCGGTACTCATCCAGACCGCTCCTGGCAGCCACCTCGGTGTGATCTGCTCGGTCGTGTTCTCCGCCGCGGTGACGTTCGCCATCTCCGCACCGATCCTGCTCGCCTCTCGCAAGCGCGACATCGCAGCCGAGGCGGCGACCGGCGACCCGCTGGCCGCTGCCATCGCGAAGACCGAGGCGAACAAGGGCAAGAAGTCCGCGCACCTGTCGAACCTGGCAGCTTCCAGCGCTACGGCGACCACCGCCACGGCCGTTGCCACGGCTCCGATCCAGAACATCGTGTTCGCCTGCGACGCCGGCATGGGGTCATCCGCGATGGGCGCGAGTGTTCTGCGCAACAAGCTGAAGAAGGCCGGGATCACCGACGTCACCGTCGTCAACCAGGCCATCGCGAACCTGGACGGCACAGCTGACCTGGTGATCACCCAGCAGCAGCTGACCGATCGAGCGCGAGACAAGTCGCCGAACTCGCAGCACGTCTCGGTCGACAACTTCATGAATGCACCGCAGTATGAAGAGGTCGTCGAGATGGTGCGCGAGCAGAAGGAATCCGGCGAATAAACCCATTCGGTGGGGCAGATGCGCGCTGCATCTGCCCCACCGTGACCCATCTGCCGCAAGACATAAGGAGACATCATGAGCGTTCTGACAATCGGCCAGGTCCGCATCCACACCGGGTCCGCCACGCAGGAGGAGGCGCTGCAGGAAGCCACCGACATTCTCGTCACCGCTGGTGCTGTCACTCCCGAGTATGTCGATGCGATGCGTCAGCGCGAGGAGACCGTGTCCACGTACATGGGAAACGGCCTCGCCATCCCCCACGGCACGAACGAGACGAAGGAGACCATCCTCGCTTCCGGCCTGTCTGTCGTTCGCTACGATGGCGGGGTCGATTGGGCGGGCGAGCAGGCGACCTTCGTCATCGGCATCGCCGGACGAGGCGATGAGCACCTCGAGATCCTCTCTCAGATCGCCATCCTGTTCTCGGACGACGACGACGTGGCAAAGCTCAATGCGGCGCAGACCACCGACGAACTCTACGCACTGCTGTCGGCGGTCAACGAGTCATGAGCGATGCACGGACGATGAAGGCTGTCCACTTCGGTGCGGGAAACATCGGTCGTGGCTTCGTCGGGCAGCTTCTGCACGAAGGCGGCTATGAGCTCGTCTTCTCCGACGTCGCCGACGCGCTGGTCGATGCCATCAACGCGACCGATTCGTACACCGTGCATGAGGTGGGCCCTGGCGGCGTCGATCGCGTCGTCACAGGTTATCGAGCGGTGAACAGCAAGAACGATCCGGATGCCGTCGCGCACGAGATCGCCACCGCCGATGTCGTGACCTGCGCTGTCGGACCGACCGTGCTGAAGTTCATCGCTCCCGCGATCATCGCGGGTCTCGCCCAGCGGTCCGCAGACATCGCACCGCTGACCGTCATGGCGTGCGAGAACGCCATCGGCGCCACCGATCAGTTGCGCGCTGAGATCGAGCGGACGGCGGGAGACGCCGCACCCTCACTCATCGCACGTGCGGTCTTCGCCAACACCGCGGTCGACCGCATCGTCCCCGCTCAGCCGGAAGGCGCAGGCGTGGATGTCACCGTCGAGCCGTACTTCGAATGGGCGATCGAGTCCACGCCGTTCGCCGGAGACCTGCCGAGCATCCCCGGCGCCCACTTCGTCGATGACCTCGGCCCGTACATCGAGCGCAAACTCTTCACGGTGAACACGGGGCACGCAGCAACCGCCTATTTCGGTGCACAGGCCGGCCACGAACGTATCTCGGACGCCCTTGCCGACTCATCGGTGGCTGCTCGCGTCAGCGCGACGCTGGAGGAGACGTCGGCGGCGCTGGTCGCCGTGCATGGCCTCGACCCCGCTGATCTCGCCGAGTACAGGGCCAAGATCCTCGATCGCTTCCGCAACCCTTCCCTCGTCGACACCGTGCAGCGAGTGGGCCGCCAGCCTCTTCGCAAGTTGTCCCGTCGCGAACGCTTCATCGGACCGGCAGCCGTCGCGGCGGAGCATGGCCTGCCGACGACAGCGCTCACCGCTGCTGTAGCCGCAGCGTTGACGTTCGACGACTCCTCCGATGAACAATCCGTCGAGCTTCAGCGCATGCTGCGCAGCGAGGACGCCGACGTGCTCACAGAGACAATCACCGGGCTCGAGCCGAGGCATCCCCTCTTCACCGCCGTGCGCGACGTCGTCGCCACTCGACAGCGGGAGCTTCACACGCACTGACCTGCAGCGGCTACGATCGAGGTGCATCTGCCCCACCCGAAGGGCAGATCTAGCACACCGTCGTGCGGGGAGCAGAATGAGCAGATACGCCGTCATCGGCGCAGGTCCTTCCGGACTGGCAGCAGCCAGAGCACTGACCGCGCGCGGAATCGAGATCGACGGCTACGAGGCCTCTCATCGCGTCGGCGGGCTCTGGGACATCGACAACCCCCGCAGCACGATGTACGAGTCGGCGCATCTGATCTCATCCCGCACGACCACACAGTTCACCGAGTTTCCGATGCGCACCACGGTGGACTATCCCGGCCACCGTGTGCTCAGGGAGTACTTCCAGGAGTACGCCGATCGGTTCGGTCTCACCGCGCAGTTTCGCTTCGACACCCGCGTCACGCGCCTTGAGCCGCGCGATGGCGGTTGGGAACTGACCTCAACGGGACCGAACGGCGAAGAAACCCGATGGTATGCCGGAGTCGTCCTCGCCAACGGCACGCTCGCCGAGCCCAACGTGCCACACTTCGCCGGCGAGTTCAGCGGCGCGATCATGCACACCAGCGCATACAAGTCCGCCTCACAGCTCGAAGGCAAGCGCGTGCTCATCATCGGAGCCGGAAACTCCGGATGCGATATCGCTGTCGATGCCGTGCACCACGCCGCATCTGTCGACATGAGCGTGAGACGAGGGTATTACTTCGTGCCCCGATATCTCTTCGGTCGCCCCTCTGACACGCTCAATCAGGGACGTCCGCTCCCAGCTCGGATCAAACAGGCCGTCGATTCACGCGTCCTGAAGGCGTTCACCGGAGACCCGGTCCGCTTCGGCTTTCCGAAGCCGGATTACCGCATCTATGAGTCGCATCCCATCGTCAACACGATGATCCTGAATCATCTGGGCCAGGGCGATCTGCGAATCCTTGCCGACGTCGAGCGGTTCGATGGGGACACAGTGCACTTTCGCGATGGTTCCCGCGCTGATTACGACCTCATCCTCCTCGCCACCGGCTACACGCTCGATTACCCCTTCGTCGATCGCGAGCACCTGCACTGGCGCGCGGCGTCGCCACGGCTGTTTCTCAACGTCTTCCCCGCCTCGTTCAACGGGCTGTATGTGATGGGCATGATCGAAGCATCCGGCATCGGTTGGCAGGGCCGATACGAGCAGGCGCAACTGCTCGCCGCCTACCTCGATGCCACCGAGACGAGCCCTGAGAAGGCCACGCGCTTCCGTCAGCGGGTGACGGGCGCCCCCTGGCCCGACCTCACCGGCGGGTACCGATATCTGAACCTCGACCGGATGTCGTACTACGTGAACAAGGATGCCTACCGGACCGCTGTGCGCGAAGAGCAGAAGGCGCTGGTCGCCTCGTGAACGTCGACGAGGTCGCCCTCCACTTCACGCCTGGCTCACTGACACTGCTGAATGTGGTGCTCGGACTGATCATGCTGGGCATCGCCCTGGACACCGCACCGAGCGATTTCCGCATCGTGGCGAAGCATCCGAAGCCCTTCATCATCGCGATACTCGCACAACTGCTCTTTCTGCCGCTCGTGACATTCCTGCTGACTCTCGTGCTGCCTGTCACGGGTTCGATGGCGATGGGGATGATCCTGGTGGCCTGCTGCCCACCGGGGAACATCTCACAGGTGCTCACACATCGCTCCGGCGGCAACGTCGCCCTGTCCGTGTCGATGACGGCGGTCGGCAACCTGCTCTACATCGTCGCCATGCCGCTGAGCATCGCCTTTTGGGGCTCTCTGCATCCGAGTGCCAGTGGCGTGCTGCGTCAGGTGGCGCTTGATCCTGCGAAGATGCTGATGGAGATCGTGCTCATCATCGGGCTTCCGTTCGTCGTCGGGCTGCTGGTGCGCGCGAAACTGCCGACTGTGGCTGCCAGGGCCCACCCATTCGTGAAATGGTTCAGTCTGATCGCGCTGGTCGGATTCATCGTCGTCGCGCTGGTGGGAAACTGGGCGGTGTTCATCCAGGTGCTCGGGATCATCCTGCTCGTCGTAACGATCCACGACGCTGTCGCGCTCTTCCTCGGCTACGGCACGGCGGTGCTCGGCGGGCTCGGAACACGAGAGCGCAAGGCCATCACTTTCGAAGTCGGCATCCGCAACGCCGGCCTCGGGTTGGGGTTGGTCTTCGCGTTCTTCGATGGATTGGGCGGGATGGCGATCGTGGCCGGATGGTGGGGCATCTGGGATATCGTCGCAGGGCTCATCGTGGCAGGTCTCTGGGCACGGCATACAAAACGTCGCACGGGAAGACCCCTGGGCGATCCGACCGGCAAAAGCGGCGTGGGGGCACCATCA
>JBEBSN010000025.1:0-32225 GCA_040394295.1 Microbacterium sp. | reverse complement strand
CCGCAGTGCCGCACAGGCCCGCTCTGCGACGCCGCCTGCCGTTCATCCGATGGCACCGAGCATGTCGAACAGGCCGAGCTCGGCGGCTGCGGAGCGAGCGATGAGAAAGCCGATTATGCCCACGATCCAGGCGGTGTTCTCCGCGCCCGTCCGCTGCATCCACGCCGCAAGGCGCTGAAGTGGCCGGGCGATCGCACGCGCCGCCACGATCCGTAGCAACAGCAGCAAGAGTGCGGGCAGGATCATCACGAAGCAGTAGCCCACGAGGGACAGGATGCGCACGATGGGGTCGACCCCGGAATCAGCGAGCACCGTCATCGCCACGATGTAGGGCAGCATCGTCGCGACTTCGACCACGCCGGCCATTACGGCCACGCCCATCAGGGCGACGCGTGTCGTTTCGGGAGCGAGGAGCCGGTCGCGCCAGCGCGTGACCCGACCCGTCGACGCGGGAGCCGCCGGCGAAGGGTCGGAAGCACCGTCGGATGCTTCGCGCGCAGGGGCGACGGACGCGTGCGCCGGCTGTGCCGCGTCGTTCTTCTGGGAACCGGGGATGAGGAACGACCCGATGAGCAGTGCGCCCCCGACGACCAGCCGACCGACCGTGCCCGCCGGTGAAGCGAGGATCTCAGCCGCAGCGTCTGCCACGTTGACCAGGCCCCACAGGAACAGCAGCCCGACGGCGAGATAGAACACGGCGATGGTCGTCAGGTAAAGCAGGACGCGGCCCACGCGCACGCGCCCAGGACTCACGAGAAGGAACACGGGAATGAGGAGCGTGCCGATGCTGAGGCTGTCGACGAGGGCGAGGACGGCCAACGACAGCAGGAGAGGTGCTCCAGCGAAAAGTTCCATGAGTTCACGATGCGCGAGGCGGGAACCGGCCGGATCGGGCGAAGGTCGCGGCACGGACTCATCCCTAAGTCGGATGCGTCGGCGGCAGCACCGTGGTTGCATGAAGACATGCAGGCTCAGGCGGTGCCGTCTTCGGGCACCTGGTATCTCAGCCGTCGGTGGTTTCTGGATCCGATCGGAATGGCGCTGCTCAGCATCATGTTGGGTGCCCTGGGATTTCGGGGCCTGTGGGGACAGTTCTCGATTCTGGAGAGCGAGATCTCCTCGTGGTGGGCTGTCGCTCTCGCGCTGCCCGCATGCGCATTGGCGCTCGCGAAGAACCGCGCTCCGATGCGGGTGCTCGTCGCGGTCGGCGTGCTGTTCTTCATCGACGTTCTCACTGTGGGTGGTGTGGGCACCTTGCTCGTCGTCCTCGATGTCCTGTGGACCGCGGTGTTCGTGGCCGCTCCGCGCACCCGGCGCATCATCCAGATTCTTCTGGTCGCGCTCACCGTCGGCGCTTTCGCCACCGCGTTGACCGTTGCGCAAGCACCACTCTCGTTCGCCTTTCTCATCGCTGTGCAGTTCGGCGCGATCTTCGGCACGGACTACTGGTGGGCGGTCGCGGTCTCGCAGGCGCAGGAACTTGCGGAGCTGCATCGACTGCGCGCAGAGACGGCAGAGCGGGAGTCGGAGCGCGACCGTGCCGAGGCCGTGCGTAGCGAGAGAGAGATGATGGCACGCGAGTTGCATGATGCCATCGCCGGGCATGTGATGGCCATGGCGATTCGTGCCGAGGCTGCGCTCTCCACAGAAGCGGACGAGAGCCGCGACAGGGCCGCCCTTCAGGCGGTGCGCGATGCAGGGCTGGATGCCCATGTCGCGCTTCGCACCATGATCTCGGTACTGCGCAGCGGCGACGGCGAACTCGTCTCGCCACCGCGATGGGAGGATCTGGACGGCATCGTCGAGCATGCGCGCGTCTCCGGACTTGAGATCTTGTTCCAACGAACGGCCGAGCGCTTTCCCGCTCTCGTCGAGCAGACGATCGTTCGAATCGTGCGCGAGGCGCTGGCCAACAGCATCCGCCACGCCTCGGGCGCCAGCGTCACCGTTGATATCGCCGCCCGCGACACGGCGGCCGACGTGCGAATCGAGTCATTCGGCGGTAGCCCGATCGCGCACGCGGCAGGAAATGGCTGGGGGCTTCGCATGCTGGAGGAGCGGGTCAGGGCGCTGGACGGGACTTTTCGTGCCGGGCCGGCCGACGGTGGCTGGATCGTGAGTGCTGAGCTGCCGGTGGGAGTACGGGCATGACAGGGGTCACCGTACTGCTCGTCGATGATCACGGCGCGATTCGCGAGGGCCTGCGCATCATGCTGGAGTCGCACGGCGTGCGCGTGGTGGGGGAGGCGGCAGACGGCGAGGTCGCTGTGCGCAATGCGGCGGCGTTGCGGCCGGATCTCGTCCTGATGGATCTGCGCATGCCCGGACGAGACGGGGTCTCAGCGACCAAAGAGATCGTCGAGCGAGGTCTCAGTGACGTGCTCGTGCTGACGAGCTTCGACGAAGATGAGTTGCTTCTTGCCGCACTCGCTGCCGGAGCGGCCGGTTTCCTGCTCAAGACCGCGGATGCGGTCACCCTCGTCGACGCGGTGAGGACGGTTGCGGGCGGTGACGGCGTGCTTGATCCCCGCGTGACGAGGCGCGCGCTCGCCGCGATCGCGAACGGGGCGCCGCTCGCAGATGGTCAGGCGCGCACGGTCGATCTGACTGCGAGAGAACGGGAGATGCTCGACGGCATTTTGGAGGGACTCTCGAACGCGGAGCTGAGCCAGCGATCGGGGATCTCCGTGCCGACGGTCAAGACGCACGTGTCGAACGTACTCGCCAAGCTCGGTGCTCGCAGTCGTTCGCATGCCGCGGCGCTGGCGCGCGAAGGACTGATGACGCGGGCCGCCCTCCGCCGGCCGACGCCCGAGGACTAGGACTTCTCGTCGCTCTGGGAGGTCTTCTCCGAAAGCGGCTTCGCGGCGCCGGAGGCGAAACCGGATGCCGCCACCAGGACAACGAGGATGAACAGGGTGTTCAGCAGGCCGACGTGCTCGCTTATCAGGCCCAGAACCGGGGGGCCACCGAGGAAGGCGACGTAGCCGATGGTGGCGGCGGCGCTGACCCGCGCGGCAGCCTTCGTCGGGTCATCGGCTGCCGCCGACATTCCCAGCGGGAAGCCCAGAGACGCACCGATGCCCCACAGCGCTGCCCCGATGAAGGCGAAGGGGAGCGCGGGGGAGAGGATGAACAGCAGGATGCCGGCGGCCGCCGTGATGGCGAGCACTCGCAGCACGAGCACGCGGCCGAAGCGGTCAACCAGAGGCCCGCCGAAGATACGCACCGTGGTCATGCACACCGAGAAGACAGTCAGAGCCGCAGCGCCCATGGCCGTGCCGCCGCCGTGGTCCTCGGCGGTGCCCAGCGCGAGCCAGTCGTTGGCGCCGCCCTCGGCGAACGACATTCCGAGCATGATGACACCGAGGGCGTACGTACGCGGTTCGCGCCAGGCTGCGAAAGCCACGTGCATGCGCTCTCTCCACCGCGGCTTGGTGCCGCTGCCGTCGTCGTCGAACACGGCGGTGCGGTCTGGCACGTTGGCGAAGCAGACGAAAGCGCCGATGAGGATGAGTGCTGCCACGCTGATCGTGTGTACCCCCACCGAGAGATGGGCGGTTGCCGCCATCCACCCGAGACCGGCGCCGAGCACGGTGCCGAAGCTGAAGAAGGCGTGAAACAGCGGCATGAGCGTCTTGTGTGCTTCTTGCTCGATCGCGGTCGCCTCGACGTTCATCATGACGTCCAGGGACCCGTTGCCGAATCCGAACAGCGCCAGACCTGCGATCACGAGGGGGAAAGAGGAGAACACTGCGGTACCGGCGCCGATGACCGCGAGTCCGATCGCGAGCATGATCATCATCGCGAGCATTCCGCGTCGCGCACCGGTGCGTGCCATGACCGCCGGACCGGTGGAGATGCCCAGGATGGAGGCGATGCCCATGCCGAGCAGCAGGAGGCCGATCTGCGCGTTGTCGATGCCGAGGGCGTTCTTGATGTCGGGCACTCTCGAGGCCCAGGTGGCGAACGAGGCACCGCTGGCGAGGAAGATCGCGAAGACGGCATTGCGCCAGTGGACGAACTGGGCGCGGGTCAGTGCGGTTTCCATGAAGAACAGCGTATCGAATCGATTCGATTTCCCGAAATGATCCGCGCTATCCTCGGATCATGGACTCGTCGGATAATCCGCGTCGCGCGACTCTCGCTGATGTCGCCCGCGAAGCGGGAGTGTCATCGTCCACCGCATCGGTCGTGTTCAGCGGTAAGACCAAGGTGTCGGATGTGACGAGCGAGCGCGTCCGTGCCGCCGCTGCCGCACTGGGGTACTCCGGTCCCGACCCGTTGGCGGCATCGCTTCGGACGGGACGAAGCGGCATCGTCGCCGTCGTCCTGGAAGGCCAGTTGCGCACGGCGTTCCTCGATCCGGTCACCATACCGATGATGGATGGTCTTGCTGACGGCCTCGCCTCGCTCGGTGCTGGCATCCTGCTGCTGCGCGATGAGCCGGGGGAGGCAGGCGCTCCTGCCCTCACGACCGCACCGGTCGACGCGGTCGTCCTGATCGGATGCTCCGGCAGGACGCGCGAGTCGTTGGACATCGTGCGAAGCAGAGGCCTACCGGTCGTCGTGATCGAGGGCGACGCGGGCGAAGAGGTGCCTCGCATCACGCTCGACAACCGTCACGCGGCGACGGGGATCGCACGACATGTGCATGATCTCGGACATCGAGAGATCGCGATCGTCACGTTGCCCCTCGACGGTGACCGTCAGCGAGGGCACATCGAGCCGACGCGCTGGGAGAGCGCGACCGTCGAGGTGACCGTCGATCGTTTCGCCGGCGTGAGCGAGGTGTTCCCCGATGCGCGTGCCGTCTCGGCCGGCGGCAGTTCCATCGACGAGGGGCTCATCGCCGGCAGGTCTCTGCTCGACGACCCGGCCGACCGCCCGACGGCTGTTCTCGCCCAGAGCGATCTGCTGGCCGCAGGCGTCATCCGCGCCGCCGAAGAACTCGGCCTACGGGTGCCGGAGGACGTCAGCATCGCCGGGTTCGACGGCGTCGCTGTCGACGGCATCGGCCCGCATGTGCTCACCACGATGGTGCAACCGGCGGCCGAGAAGGGCCGAGCCGCGGGAGCGCAGATCGCGCGCATGCTGCGGGGAGAGACCGCTGAGTCGCTGGATCTCGTCTGCACGTTCCGTGCCGGGACGACGACCGGACCCGTGCCCGCCCGGTAGAAGGCACCACGTCGACTGTCGATCAGGATCGCGGAGGACCGAGAGGCAGTGCCGTGGGCGAGAAGTCGTAGATCGTGTACTGGCCGCAGGAGATCACCTGGGTCGGCTGCGCATTTGTCCCCAGCGCCCAGGGGGTGCTCTGCGCATCCTCGATCAGGAATGTCACCTCTCCGGGGGAGAAGTCGGCCTGATTCACCAACCATGCGTAGGCGTTCAACTGGTGATCGACCTGCACGAGTTGCGAGGGGCCGTCAAGGTGCAGCTTGGGCAGTCGCACGGTCCAGAACTGTCCAGCGCCGATCTGACCCGATGCGCTCACCCATTCGTTCACGCACGCCAGGTCGGTGTTCGGATGCTGCGCAGCGGTGACCGTGCGAGCAACGCTGAGCCCGGCGCCGATGACCAGCACCGCCGATGACCCGGCGACGAGCGCGACCAGAGCGCGTCGTGGCGTCCGCACCGTCAGGGGTGACGCGACCAGCGCGAGCACCGGAGCGAAGAACAGGGGCTCGAGGTACCGCGCGGCATGCGTGCCGACTGCCACGGCGCCGATCACCACGAGCAGGGGCAGCACCCAGGCCGCCGCGGCGACCAGGCGCGCTCCCGCATCGGGTGCGCGTACTGTCTGCCTGACCGCGAGCACGATCAGGATCGCGAGCACGACAGTGCCGATCGCGCCGAGCGGCGTTGAGACACGCTCGGCGAAGAGTGCGCCGTAGTAGCGCGCCGACTCCGGCCACAGCGACGGCTGAGCGTACTCGACGCCGCTCTTCGCGATCCATGCCGAAAATGGAATGCGTGCGAGGAACCCCACCGCAGTGCCCCCGAGGAGCCACCACAGGACCGGAAGCGCTCGGCGGCGCGTTTCCGAGTACACGGCAGCGATTGCCAGCAACACACCAAGCGGCACCGTCGCCCACGCTGCGTAGAGAGGGTTGGAGAGCGTTGACACGGAAGCGACGACCGCGAGCATGACGAGCAGCACCCGGGAGGTGTCGGCATGATCGAACGCCCGTCGTGTCACCGCGACACTCAGCACGACGGCGATCACGGTTGCCGAGTAATAGGTCGTCGTCGTCAGCAGAGAAGCGAGTTCGAGCGCATCACGTGAGGGTGAGGTCTCTGTGACAGCCAGCAGACAGAAAACGCTCAAGGCGGCGATCGACCAGCCGATCGGAGCCGATCCCTCACGTCGCCGCCCAGCGGCGAAGCGGATCGCGCCGTAGAGCGCCACCAGATTGATCACGGCGTTGAGGAGCAGCACGGCGTTCACATCGAGTGCGAGGACCCGGCCGACCACCCAGAGCAGGCCCAAGAGCAGAATCTCAGGCAGGAAGAGAACGCTCGACATGATCCACGCGAACGGCTCGCCGTCGAAGGCCGAGCGCACCAGCAACGGCACGACGAGCGAGTCTGCGTCGCGAAGCAGCAACTCGGAGCGCGCCGTGGAGGCGAGCTGCGCCACAGCCGTGATCGCAATGAGCAGCGCGGCGACCCAGCCGCTGATTTCTCGTACCCAGATCCGCCGCATCCATCTACTTTCGCATGTTCGGGATCGGCCCATACTGGCAGGCGGCGCCCGTCCGGCAGGTAAACTGGGACAAACCCCGCCCGCCTGTGCCGTCAGGCCGACGTGCCATTAAAGGAGCCGCCCATGCTGTTGCTCCTCGCTGTGTTCCTGCTCGGGTCGCTCATTCTGCCCGCGTTGGTCCGCTGGCTGGGGGCTCAGGCATTCGCCGTCGCTGCGCTCATTCCTGCCGCGGCATTCGTGCAGGCCCTCGTCATGACGCCGCAGGTGCTGAGCGAAGACTCCGCGCCGTTCGAGACGGTCGAGTGGGTTCCGCAGCTCGGCCTGAATCTCTCGATGCACATGGATGTGCTGGGATGGGTGCTCACGCTCATCGTCACCGGCGTCGGCGCGCTCGTGCTGCTCTACTGCCGCTGGTACTTCTACGAGGACAGCACCAACCTCGGCCAGTTCGCAGGAGTCCTTCTGGGCTTCGCCGGTGCCATGTACGGCCTCGTCCTCACCGACGATCTGGTCATGCTGGTCATGTTCTGGGAAGTCACCAGCATCCTGTCGTACCTGCTCATCGGTCACTATCGTCGTCGCGCGGCCAGTCGTCGATCGGCGCTCCAAGCGCTACTGGTGACGACGCTGGGCGGACTCATCATGTTCGTCGGCGTCGTGCTCCTCGTCGTCGACTCCGGCACGTCGAGCATCACCGAGATTGTCGCCCTCGCTCCCAGCGGTCCCATCGTCAACGCCGCCATCGTCATGCTGCTGATCGGGGCGTTGAGCAAATCTGCGATCTTCCCGTTCCATTTCTGGCTGCCCGGCGCCATGGCGGCACCGACCCCGGTCAGCGCCTACCTGCACGCCGCCGCGATGGTCAAAGCGGGTATCTACCTGATCGCGCGGTTCGCTCCGATCTTCGCGCTGAGCGATCCTTGGCGCCCGATCGTCATCTCGCTGGGCGTGTTCACGATGCTGATCGGCGGCGTGCAGGCGCTTCGCGAGACCGATCTCAAGCGCATACTCGCATTCGGGACGGTCAGCCAGCTCGGTTTCTTCACCGTCGTGGTCGGGTACGGCACGCAGGCCACGGCACTCGCCGGACTCGCGCTGGTGATCGCCCACGCCCTGTTCAAGTCGGCACTGTTCCTCATCGTCGGTATCATCGACCGCCAGCTCTCCACGCGTGATATCGACGAACTGTCCGGCGTCGGAAGACAGGCGCCGGTGATGGCGACCGTCGCCTTCATCTCGATCGCGTCGATGGCCGGCATCGCGCCGACGATCGGTTTCGTCGGCAAGGAGTCGGCTCTGACCGGGCTCCTCGACGACGCGATCGGCGGCTCCGTCTGGGGGCTCGTCGCGTTGGTGGGCGTCATTCTCGGTTCTATACTCACCACGGCATATGGCGTGCGCTTTCTCTGGGGGGCGTTCTGGAAGAAGCGCGACGAACAGCGCCGGCACATGGCGGACACGCCCTGGCCGGACCCCCCGGTCGGATTCCTGTCGGCGCCCATCATCCTCGCCGGGCTCACCCTCGCAGCCGGTATAGGCGTCCCCGCGGTGGATGCGGCCTTGCATGGCTACGCCGTGACGGCGACGCCCGGACTCGACGCCGACGGCACCGCGGTCGAAGGGCCGGGCCACCTGGCGCTCTGGCACGGGTTCGAGCCAGCGCTTGGCATCTCCGTGCTCGCGATCCTGTTGGGCGTCGGACTCTTCCTGCTCACGCGCCGCACGGGGTGGGATCGCAAAGCGCGCGTGCTGAAGTTCACCGCCGCAGACGCCTACTACCTGGTCATGCGTGGCGTCGACCGTCTCTCCGTCATCGTCACCAGCCTCACCCAGCGCGGCTCGCTTCCCGTCTACGTCGGCACGGTGTTCGTCGTGTTCGTCGCCGCTGAGGCGACTGCGCTCATCGCCAGCGACGTCGACAGGCTGAGCCTGTCGGCCTGGCACACTCCGACACAGATCGCCGTCGCGCCGATCATGGCGATCGCAGCCGTGTTCGCCGTGCAGGCGAGGAAACGCTACACGGGTGTCGTCCTCGTCTCGATCTCCGGACTGGGGATGGTGGCGCTGTTCGCCACCAGTGGCGCACCCGACCTCGCCCTGACCCAGATCCTGGTCGAGACGGTGACGATGGTCACCTTCGCCCTTGTCCTGAGACGGTTGCCGTCTCGCATGGGCGAGCACAACGCCTCGGTATCACGCATCCCTCGGGCCGTTCTCGCGATAGGCGTCGGCGTGACGATGGCATTCATCGCCATCGTCGCCACGCAGTCGCGTATCACTGAGCCGATCTCGGTCGACTTCGCGAACCTCGCGTACGAGCTCGGTCATGGGAAGAACGTCGTCAACGTCGCGCTCGTCGATCTGCGCGGATGGGACACCATGGGCGAGCTCTCCGTGCTGGTGCTTGCCGCGACGGGTGTGGCATCTCTCGTATTCGTCAGCCATCGTGCCGACATGCTCTCGCAGCGGCCTTCCCTGCCCAAGCGGCTGCGTCGCAAGGCGCGGATCGCTCCTCTCGTGGAGACGACCGAGGGCGTTCGGTTCCAGACAGCCGAGAACCGCAGCAGCCCCCGCGCCTGGCTCGTAGGCGGGCAGCAGATGAACCCCGAGAACCGATCGATTCTGCTCGAAGTCGTCGTGCGCATCCTCTTCCACACCATCATCGTGGTGTCGATCTACCTGCTCTTCGCGGGACACAACGGCCCTGGCGGCGGATTCGCCGGCGGCCTCGTCGCCGGCATGGCACTCGTGATGCGCTACATCGCCGGTGGGCGCTGGGAGCTGGGCGCTGCCGCGCCGGCGGATGCCGGTCGACTGCTGGGCTTCGGGCTCATCCTCGCCGTCGGCTCTGCCGTCGTGCCGCTGTTCTTCGGCCTCGCACCGCTCACCAGCTCGTTCTGGGAGTGGGAGATCCCTGGCATCGGCCACATGGAGTTCGTCACCTCCACGGTCTTCGACGCGGGTGTCTACCTCGTCGTCATCGGGCTCGTCCTCGATGTGCTTCGCAGTCTCGGCGCTGAAGTCGACAAGCAGGCGCAGCAGTTGCGGTCTCGGGTGGTGACGCACTGATGGATGTCTCGATCACCCTGATCCTCGTGATGGCCGTGCTCTTCGCGTGCGGCGTCTACGCCATGCTCGAGCGGAGTCTGACACGGGTGCTCATCGGGTTCTTGCTGCTGGGCAACGCGACGAACCTGCTGCTGCTGATCGCGATGGGCGTTCCCGGCAATGCGCCGTTCTACGGCGAAAGCGATGTGAGCGATCCCCTGCCGCAGGCGCTGACTCTCACAGCGATCGTGATCACGTTCGCTGTGTCGGCCTTCCTGCTCGCCCTCATCTACCGCTCTTGGCAGTTGGGTCAGGCCGACACCGTCGAGGATGACGAGGCCGACATCGCACTTCGCGAGCGCACGGATGAAGACGAAGACGTGCTCGATGACGAGGAGGACATCGGCGAGGAGGAAGCCACCACCGACTTCGTCGGCGAGCAGACCGCGCCGATCACCGTGCTGCACATGCGTGATCATCCCTCCATCCAAGACGATGCGCCCGTGGATCGCGCCTGGACGCCTCCCGCCGCCGACAGCGCCGATGACGGGGACGCCGACGATGGGGACGCCGACGACGATGGGGACCGAACATGAGCGCGCTTGTCCCCCTTCTCGTCGCGCTCCCGCTTCTGGGCGCTGCGGTCACTCTGGTGTTCGGCCGCAGCCCTCGCCTGCAGATGTTCGTCACTGTCGCCACCCTCACCGCGGTGGCGGTCATCGCCGCCGTGCTCCTGTTCGCGGTCGATGGAGGCACACCGCTGGCGGTTTCGGTCGGTGGCTGGCCGGTGCCGTTCGGCATCATCCTCTACGTCGACAGGCTCGCCGCGCTGCTGGTGCTGATCTCCAGCGTCGTACTGCTCGCCGTTCTCCTCTTCTCCGTCGGCCAGGGTGCTGCTGACGGCACCGATGAGACCCCGATCTCGATCTTCAATCCGTCGTATCTGATTCTCGCGGCGGGCATCTTCAACGCCTTCATCGCCGGCGACCTGTTCAACCTGTACGTCGGATTCGAGATCCTGCTCGTCGCGTCATACGTGCTGATCACCCTCGGCAGCACCGAATCGCGCATCCGCACCGGTGCGGTGTACATCGTCGTGTCGCTGGTGTCGTCGATCATCTTCCTCGCGGCCATCGCGATGATCTACGCGGCCCTCGGCACGGTGAACATGGCGCAGATCGCCGAGCGGATGATCGAGCTTCCGCAGGAGACGCAACTGATGCTGCATCTGATGCTCGTCGTCGCCTTCGGCATCAAAGCCGCGATCTTCCCGGTGTCGTTCTGGCTGCCCGACTCGTACCCGACCGCGCCGGCACCGGTCACTGCGGTGTTCGCCGGGTTGCTGACGAAAGTCGGCGTGTACGCGCTGATCCGCACAGAGACGCAGCTGTTCGCCGAGAACAGCATCAACACGCTGCTGCTGATCGTCGCGCTCGCCACGATGGTCATAGGCGTACTCGGTGCAGTGGCACAGGCTGAGCTGAAGCGAATACTCTCGTTCACGCTCGTCAGCCACGTCGGTTACATGATCTTCGGACTGGCGATCGCGACTCCGGCGGCGATCGGAGCGACGGTCTACTACATCGTCCACCACATCGTCGTGCAGACCACGCTGTTCCTCGCAGTGGGGCTGATAGAACGTCGAGCGGGCAGTACCTCGATCTTGAGGGTCAACGGTCTTCTGAAGGCGGCGCCGCTGCTCGCAGTCCTCTACTTCGTGCCGGCCATCAACCTCGGTGGGCTGCCGCCCTTCTCGGGATTCATCGGCAAGTTCGCGCTCTTCGAGGCCGCGGCGTCTGTCGGAACGCCACTGATGATGGTGCTGATCTTCGGTGGCATCCTGACGTCGCTGCTGACGCTCTACGCTCTGATGCGCGCCTGGAACCTCGCGTTCTGGCGCGAAGGAGACGACGTCACCGAGAGCGACGCGCGTATCGAATACCTCGGCAACGCTCCGGCGGCTGACGAGCAGCAAGAGCGCCGGCGCATTCCGCGGATCATGACGCTCGCCACCGGCGGCATGGTCGGCGTGACACTTCTGCTGACGATATTCGCGGGTCCTCTTTACGCACTCTGCGATCGCATCGGTGATTCGTTGCTGCAGCCGGTCAACCTGGTGCAGCTCGAAGAGGAGGTGGTCGACCCGTGAGCCCTGAGACCCGTCGCCATTTCCTGCACGACGTGTGGTTGCAGATGCCGTTCCTCGCCTGGCTCGTCGTGCTGTGGATGCTGCTGTGGAACCAGTTCACTGTGCTCTCCTTCCTCACCGGTTTCATCGTCGCGATCTTCGTCACCCGCGTGTTCCGCCTGCCGACCGTCGAGCTCTCCGGGCGGGTGAACATCTGGTACGCGCTGGTTTTCCTGGTGAAGTTCCTGTTCGCGGTGCTGCGAGGTGCCCTGCTCGTCACGATCCAGGTATTCGACTTCCGCCATCAGCCGGGTGCGGCGATCATCGCTGTGCCGCTGCAGTACGCCGACGACCTGGTCATGACGCACGTCTCTGTCACGTCGTCGCTCATCCCGGGCTCGCTCGTCGTCGAGACCGATCGAAACCGGCGCATCCTCTATCTGCACGTCATCGGGGTGCGAAACCGAGCGGAGGCCGATGCACAGCGTGAAGGCGTGCTGCACTGGGAGCGACGGATCGTGCGGGCGCTGGGCAGTCCGGCGCAGTATCGTGCCTTGAAAGCAGACGAACGCGCGGGGGGTCAGCGATGAACATCCTGATGGGCGTCATCGTCGTCGTCTTCGGCGTCGCCGCGATTCTGACGGTCTTCCGGATCATCCGGGGCCCCTCGATACTCGACCGCGCAGTGGCGTCGGACGTCCTCCTCACCGAGGTGATGTGCGTGCTGGGCGCAGAGATGGCGATCAACGGACACACGCGCAGCATCCCGGTGATGCTCATCATCGCCGCCATCGGTGTGTTCGGATCGATCTCGGTCGCCCGGTACGTGGCACGAAGGGACAACACGACATCATGAACGTGCTCGGCCTCGAGATCCCGGATGCCATCGTCGACGTCACGGTGCTCGTGTTGATCCTGCTCGGCGCAGTGCTGTGCCTCTCGGCAGCTGTGGGGTTGCTGCATTTTCGGGACGTGCCGTCCCGTCTGCACGCCGCGACGAAGCCGCAGGTGCTCGGTCTCGTGCTGATATGCCTGGCGATAGCCCTCGCGCAGCGTTCGGTCGGGGCGATTCTTCTCGGACTCGCGCTTGTCGCGCCGATCGTCCTGATGCAGTTCGCGACGGCACCGTTGTCTGCGCACATGGTCGGACGGCAGGCGTATCGAAACGGCACGACCGAAGAGCGAAGTCTCGTCGTCGACGAACTCGCAGAGTCTAAGCAGACGCCGCCAGGGGCGGGGTAGGCTCAGGCGTCGAGGGGGAGACATGAGCGCGCAGCCGGGCTGGTACGACGCCGGAGTTCCGGGTCAAGAACGCTGGTGGGATGGCGCCCAGTGGACGGCGCATGCGCGGGCGGTCGCTCAAGCGGCGGCACCGATGGGCTGGTTCCCTGTGCCCGGCACGGCAGATGTGCGCTGGTGGGACGGCGGGCGCTGGACGCCGTATCGTTTTCGCGACGGCAAGCCTCGGCCGGACGCCTTCGCGGTAGAACCGGACAACTTCGGAGTGGTGTTCGGGGTCGTTTTCATCGCACTGGGCATCACGCAGGGCAGCACCTACAACCTTTCCGGCCAGCCATTCTTTGCCGTTGCCCCGCTGCTCTTCATACTGAGCGGCATCGTCTGGCTCGTCGGAGGCATTCGCAGCTCTCAGCTGAAGAAGCTTCCCGCCCCGTTGGCCGCGCCTATGTTCGATCCCTCGATACGGCCGCTTCCCGGCGAAGTCGAGGGGCCGGGGGCGGGGTGGATCCCCGTGGCCGGTCAGGTCACCAGGTGGTGGACCGGATCGCAGTGGAGCTCTTATATCGGCCAGAAGTTCGGCGTGCGGCCGACTCACGCAGGCGATCGTTCTTACCGTGCGGTCATGGCGGTGGGATGGGTCCTCGGCGCACTGAGTGTGCTCGGCGTGATCGCCGGAGTCATCGTGTTCAGTGCGCTGGAGCGATGGACCGCAGCGGCGATCATCCTCCCGGCCGTGATCCTGCTGATCGTCGCTGTGCTCGTGCTGGTGCTCACACACGTACGCCGATACATGATGGTCCTGCCGCCGACACCGCCGGTCGTACCGGCGCTGCACTGAGAAGGATGCTCGTCACAGCTTCGCTGCGAACTCCGTGATGAACTCGGCAGCGGGGCGGGCGTCGCTGAGCAGTGTGCCGTGGCCGTGGTCGGGGATCTCACACATCTCTGCCCTCCCGGGGACGAGCGCCGTGATCTGACGGCACCATGACGCCGGGGCAAGCGGATCGCGCTCACCGCGCATGACGAGCACGGGGCATTTGACCTGCGCGTACGCCTTCTCGGGCTCATGCACGACAGTGGCGCGGATCTTTCGGATCAGATGCGGACCACCGCGGAGATACTCGCGTGCCCCGCGCCACAGGACGATAGGCCGCTCTCCGATGAGATCCCGCAGCAGATACGTGGCCTGCTCCCATACGCTGCGAGCCGCGCTGTTGACCGTCGGCCCTGCGAGCACGAGTCCATCGACAAGAGCCGGATGCCGCGCCGCGAGCTCTGCACCGATCTGGCTGCCCATCGAGTGACCGATGATCACAGCATTCGACACATCGATCTCGCGAAGGAAGGCGGCAATGAGATCGGCGTGCCGCGCCATCGTGAGAGTGCGCGCAGGCTCTGGTGCCTCACCGAAACCGGGCAGGTCGAGCGCGATGATGCGGCCGGGAAGCTGCTCCACGAAATCGAGGTAGACGCTGCGCCCCATCCCGATTCCGTGAATCAGCACGTAGGGACGCGCGCCGGTACCGAAATCCTCGGTGACGAGGGTCGCCCCACCGTGTTCGAAATCGGTGACGGATGCAGGAACACCTTCGGGTGCGAGAAGACGGGATGCCACCTTCCGAGCCTATCCCGCAGCGGCCGAGGCCCTGTTCAGAGCACAGCCGCCAGGAAGTTCCGAGTGCGCTGCTCCTGCGGGTTGCTGAAGATCTGCTCGGGCGGACCCTCTTCAACGATGCGGCCGCTGTCGAACATCAGCACCCTGTTGGAGACATCGCGTGCGAACTGCATCTCATGCGTCACGATCAGCATTGTCACGTCGGTGTCGCGGGCGATGTCGCGCAAGATGTTGAGGACCTCGCCGACGACCTCGGGGTCAAGGGCGCTGGTGACCTCGTCGAGCAGCAGGATCTCGGGTTCCATGGCCAGCGCGCGGGCAATTGCCACACGCTGCTGCTGACCGCCTGAGAGCTGTGTCGGATGAGCGTTCTCCTTGTCAGGCAGACCGACCTTCTCGAGCAGTTCGCGTCCCTTCGCGATGGCTTCCTTCTTCGGGATGCCGAGCACGTGCACGGGCGCCTCGATGATGTTCTCGATCACCGTCATGTTGGGGAACAGGTTGAACTGCTGGAACACCATCCCGATGCGCTTGCGCATGTCGTTCTTGTGCTTCTCTTTGAGCGCGAGCCGCTTGCCGTCTTTCTCATAGTGAGTCAGCGGGTTGCCGTCGATGAAGATGTAGCCCTCATTCGCTTCCTCGAGGGTCATGACGAGGCGAAGGATCGTCGTCTTGCCCGAGCCGCTCGGCCCGATCAGGGTGACCCGATCGCCCTTGCGGACGACGAAGTCGAGGTCGTGTAACACGACGTGGTCGCCGAAGCGCTTCTCGACCTTGTTGAAGAGGATCGCCGGCATCTCGCCGTCGTCGAGCGTGATCGCACCGGTGTGGGTGTCAAGCGGTGGTGTATTCAAGGCGTTTCTCCAATTGCCTGGCGAGGAGCGAGCTCAGAAGGCTGGCGACCAAGTAGATGAGACCGGCGATGATGATGGCCTCGACGAAACGGAAGTTCTTGCTGCCGTAGAGCTGTGCCTGGCGCACCATCTCGACGACCGTGATGACCATGAGGAAGGGAGTGTCCTTGAACATCGAGATCACGTAGTTCGCCAGCGCCGGAAGTGTGGAGCGCAGCGCCTGGGGGATGATCACGGCCGTCCAGGTGCGACCCGGTGACATCGACAGGGCCGTGGTCGCCTCCCACTGGCCAGGCGGCACCGCATCGATTCCCGCGCGGTAGACCTCGGCCATGTAGGTGGCGTAGTGAATGCCGATGATGACGGTTCCGAGCACGATCGGCGGCACCGTCGTGAACACGTAGTATGCGAAGAGCAGCTGCACCACGAGCGGCGTCATCCTGATGAAGTTCATCACCAGTGTGATCAGAGCGCTCAGCGGTCGCGGTGCAGTGCGTCGGCCCAGAGCGATGACGAGACCGAGCACGGCAGCGATGATGCTGCCGATGATGGTCACGACCAGCGTGACGGTGAGGAATTTCTCGAGGATCTCTGGGAACGCCGCCACAGCGTGATCCCAACTCCAGAAGCTGTTGTCGTCGTTCATCCGAATTGGCCCGCCCCCTTGGCGTCGGGGACTGGGGTGTTGGTGATGGTGTCACGCCACTTTCCGCCCTGCCCGAGACGATGCTTCGCGCGGGTCTCCAGTGCGTTCATCCCCAACGTGAGCAGATAGGCGATCGCGAAGTAGACGAGCAGACCCAGCCCGTAGGCGAAGTAGACGTCTGTCTGCACTCGGAGCCGGTTCAACTCTGCGGTGAAGTCGACGATCGTGATCAGGTAGACCACGGCGGTGCCCTTCAGAAGCTGAATCAGCAGGTTGTTGAGTGAGGGCAGCATCAGTGCCCATGCCTGGGGAAAGATCACGCGCCACATGCGGTGCGCGCGCGACAGGCTCAGGGCGGTCGTCGCTTCCCACTGTCCGGCATCGACCGAGTTGATCGAGCCGCGTACGACTTCTGCCCCATATGCGCCGTAGTTGAAGCCCAGTGCGAGGATGCCGACGAACACCGAGGGCAGCTCAAGGTTGAAAGGCGGCAGCGGCAGCACGAAGAAGAAGAAGAACAGCTGCACCAGCAGTGAGGTTCCACGGAACAGCTCGATGATGATCCGGGCGAAGCCGCGCAGGACGATGTTCTTGAATCGTGCAAGCAACCCGAACCCGATGGCGACGACGATCGCCAGGAGGGCGCCGCCGACTGTCAGCTGAAGGGTGATGAACACCCCTTCGAGCAGATAGGGCAGCGCCCTTCCGAGCGCTTCGAAATTCTCAGCCACGTCAGCTCGCGGTCAGCCTCAGCCGAGATCGCCCGAGCAGAGCTGCTCTGTCGTCAGGTCAGCCGGGGGCAGGTTCTCGGCGGTGAATCCGAAGGGCTCGACCAGGTCTAGGTAGGTACCCTCGTCGGCGGTGATCTTGGCGAGTTCTTCGTTGTACGCCTCAAGCAGGTCGGTGTCGTTCTGACGGAAGACCGTGGCGCCGGCGCCGATCTGCTCGACCCCGTCGATCTCCTGCACGAAGGCGTCGGTGGTCTCGACGTCGTCCATGTCTGCGGTCATCCAGTTCATCGACACGGCGGTCAACGCGAATGCGTCTGCGCGACCTGCCTGCACGACTTCGATGCCGGCGGTGGCACTGTCGACCTGGATCACATTGCCGATGCCGAGCTCGGAGGCGTAGCCCTCTTCGATGGCCCCGGACTGCACCGCGAGCGTCACGTCGCCGTCGCCTGCGGCGATCGAGTCGAGGTCGCTGAGCCCCTTCGGGTTGCCCGTAGGAACGACCAGCGCGGTGGTGTACATGATCTCAGGGTCGCTGAACGCGGCTTCTTCACAGCGCTCGGGAAGGATCGACATCCCTGCGCTGACGACATCCCAGCGTCCGGCGTTCAGACCGGGGATGAGGGAGTTCCAGTCGACCTCTTCGATCTCGATGTTGTCGATGCCGAGGTTGCCGAAGATCTCTTCGTGCATGGCGATCGTCGCCCCGGTGGCTTCGCCGTCCTCTACCCACGAGTAGGGCTGCTCGGAGGCGACCGCAAGAGTGATCGTGCCCGATTCCTGGGCCTTCTCCAGTGTCGTCATGTTCTCGTCACCGCCTTCACCGCCGGCGTCTCCGCCTGAGGCGCAGCCTGCGAGCAGACCCAGGGTCAGGGTGCCGATGGCAGCTGTCGCGATGCCGATTCGAGTCGTTCTCTTGGTCATGATGTCCTCGCGTTCCGTATGGATTCGGGTAGTGCGGCGCTCTCGAGCGGGCGTCGTCGACCGGTTATGGACCGTGCAACACATTAGAGACTCTGCCGACCGATGTACAGTCAGACGCGCAGATTGTCGACATGTATACAAAATCGTGATCATGGGGCAGACTTGGTCCGGCTCCTCGAATTCGCGGATCGCCGCGGAGGGTCGAGAATGAGATGTTCGCGTTTCGCGCGACGCACGGAAAGGATGCTCATGGCCGCACACACCCCCCGCGTGGACTCTCCGGTGTCTATGGTGCGTGTCGCACGACCATCCACTGTCGACCTCATCGTCGCGGAGTTGCGCAAGGCGATCTTCACAGGAGCGCTGCCGGTGGGCAGCCCGATCGGTGAGGTCGAGATGTCGTCGCAGCTCGGTGTGTCCCGCAGCCCGCTGCGGGAGTCGACACAGCGCCTCGTGCAGGAAGGGCTGCTGACAGCATCCCCCGGTCGCGGTATGCGCGTCAGCGTCATCGGGGCAGAGCAGGTTGCCGATGTGTACGATGCGCGATTGGCGATCGAGGGCCACGCGGTTCGCCTCATCAGCGATCATGCAGACGCGTCGGTGATCTCCGCGCTCGAGAGTTCTTTCGCGACGCTGGTCGCGGTGAGCGAGGGGACGGATGCTCGCACCATCGGCGACGCCGACCTCGAGTTTCACCAGCTTCTCGTCGACTCGGCCGGCAGCGTCAGGCTGTCGCGGTACATGGCAACCCTCGCGATCGAGACGCGCATCGCCAGTTTCAGCGACGAGCACGGTTACACCGTTCGGCGTTCCGTCTCTGAGACCTATCGCCAGCTCCTCGATGCGCTCGCCGTCGGCGACGGCGACGCCGCATTCAAAGCTCTGCAGCATCAGTTCGAAGAGGCCGTCGCCAGGCTCACCGGCAAGGACCAGGCCGTCGAGACGGTCGAGACTCCCGCTGACGAGGAGCCGCCGCCACTCGTGCCGATCGAATTCGCCGCGGGGCGCTGAGTCAGCCCTTCGGGGTCAGCACCAGGGTGTCGACTGTCGCCTCGGCCACGGCATCCGCGGTGAACGCCCACGGCGTCTGGATGCCGGCCGCCCAGTTCTCTGTCTGATCGATGTAGTTCGGGTGGAATGCGTGACCGGATGCCCCGGTGAGATGGTTCCACGTCGACGCGTCGAAGTCGGCGAGGTCGATGACCATGCGCATCGAGGGCACCGTCGTCGTCTCGTATGAGCTGCCGAGTTGCCATCCGGTTGCGTTGACGACCGATGCGCCGCCGCTGACCGGGTAGGGTCCACGGTTGAAAAGAGCCTCGATCGGCGCGATCCCGGACGTTCCGAACGTCTCGTTGGTGAGGGTGATGGCATGCAGGTTGCCCCAGTTCCAGCGTGCGGTGGCCTCGCCCTGCACGGCGGCCAGTTCGTCGTAGGCCTGTTCCGCCGAGAGCGCGAGCATCTCTTCCATGCCGGTGACGCCGATGTTCTCGTTCGTCCACAGCGGGTCGGACGGGTCCTCGAGCAGATTCGAGATCACGGTGAAGAGCCTGCCCTGGCCGTCGGCGGGCAACGGCTGCTCGCGGTTGGCGAAGAGGTTCTGCACGAGATTCGACCACAGCACGTTCGCGTACGCGGCCGCTGCGGACGACGCACTGTTCTGCGCGTCCCAGGTGCGCAGCAGCGCGACTGCCTGCTTCGGACCTTCGCCTGACACTTTGACGCCACCCATCACTGTCGCAAGGCGCATCCCGATCCACATCTCATTGTCGAACTGGACGTCGCGCATGTCTTGGGCAGTGAGAGGGGCCGCGGCGGCGCGGCGCTCGATCAGATCGACGATGCGGGCCGCCCGGTAGCCGTAGTCCCAATCGCGCGAGAGGAAGTACTCGTAGTCATCGGTGACGATGGCGTTGTTCGCGGTGACGATGTAGCCGGAGGCAGGGTTGTAAGAGACCGGCAGCTCTTCGAAGTCGATGAATCCTGTCCAGTCGTAGCTGCTGTCCCAGCCGGGTTGAGGTACCCAGCCGTCGCCCGCACCGCGGATAGGCAGTCGACCCGGAGCCTGGTAACCGATGTTGCCCTCCACGTCGGCGTAGATCAGGTTCTGTGCCGGAACGTCGAAGAGGGATGCTGCGTGACGGAAGTCGGTGAAATCCTGTGCGGTGTTCAGCGCGAAGATGGCCGTGGCGGTGTCGCCGGGATCGAGCGCGGTCCACCGCAGGCTCACTGCCGACTCCCCCTCGGGTATCTCCGGTGCTCCATCGAGCGGAAGCACCTCGTCACCGGCGCCGACGACGGGATCGTCGGCGATGGCAGTGAAGTCTCCCGTGAGACCGGAGATGATCGGTCCGTGCACTGTGGAGCGGATCGTGAGGTCGATGTCCTTGCCACCTGCGACCTTGATGGTCTCCTCGCGCACCTCCAGCGGAACGAGCTCGCCGTCCCTCCAGTACTGGTCGCCCTCTACACGCTCGATGTACAGGTCCGCCACGTCAGTGGTGAGGTTGGTGAAGCCCCACGCGATCTGCGAGTTGTGCCCGATGACGACCCCGGGCAGACCTGAGAACGAGAACCCGGCGACGTCGAACGGGCAGGCTTCTGAGACCGTGGAGCACTTCAGCTGAACCTGGTACCAGACAGAGGGAAGAGAGGCGCCCAGATGGGGGTCGTTCGCGAGCAACGGCATTCCGCTCTCGGTCAGCGAGCCGGAGACGACCCATGAGTTCGAGCCGATGCCCTCGCCGACATCGCCGACCAGCATGCTGGCAGCTTCGATGACGCTGGACGCTTCGGTCCACTCGATCGTCGTCACGGCCTGCTCGGTGAGGACGTCTGTATCGGCATCTGAGGTGAAAGCGGCCGGTTCTGCCGTGGTCTCGAGTGCCGGGACGGTCGAGATCTTGGGAACGATGACCGGGTTCTTGTCGAAGGGATAGGCCGGGTAGAGCTGTTCGAGCAGCTCCTGGGTCTCGTCCGGAGTTGCGTCGTCTGTGGCGCTGGCGTCGCTGAGTTCAGCGGTGAGGAGCGCTCGTTCGGTCTCATCCTCGATGTTGGTGCGGAGGTCCCATGCCATCGCTTTCAGCCACGCGACCGAATCGGCGGGCTCCCACGGCTCCACCTCATAGTCGGCGTTCTGCATTCCGAGAACGGCATATTCGAGAGAGAGGTCAGCGCCGTCGCGGTCAGCGAGGTAGGCGTTCACGCCGTCTGCGTAGGCCTGATAGTAGGCAAGACTCGTCTCGTCCATCGCCGCGACCTCTTGCTCGGCGACATCTCGCCACCCGAGCGTCCGCAGGAACATGTCGGTTGCGGCCTGTGACTCTCCGAACATCTCGGCGACCCTGCCGGAGGTCACGTGACGTCGGAAATCCATCTCGAAGAAGCGGTCCTGGGCGTGCACGAAACCTTGCGCGTAGAACAGGTCATCCGTCGAGTCGGCGGTGATGGTGGGCACACCGAGCGCATCGCGCTGCACGGTGACCTCGGCGCTCAACCCGGACACTTCGACTTCGCCCGAGGTCTGCGGGAACGAGCGCTGAATGGTCCAGACGACGAAGAACGCTGCGGCGACCGCGATGACGACGATTGCGGCGAGCACACCGAAGGCGATCCGCCCGATACGCGCCCGGATGTTTCGGCGGGGCGCGGGGGGTTCGGAAGGTGCAATCGTCATCGAGGCTCTTTCGGGTCGTCAGCGGGACTCGATGTCACCGGCCCCAGGAGTGCGTTTCGGGTCGCACGTCTGCAACAGCCTACCTCGCGCGAGTGCGCGCCGCCCGTTCGACTCAGTCGGTGCCGGAGTCGAACGCTGCGCCCTCTGATGCCGAGTCGACGGCGTCTGCGAAGGCATCGTGTACGCCGCCGGAACCGGAGATCTCGGAGGCCTCTCCGGCGGTCACTCGTCCGACGAGCTCGCCGGTGGCGCCACCGACCAGGCCCAGGCCTGCGTACTGCTCGAGCCGTGAGCGCGAGTCGGCGATGTCGAGGTTGCGCATGGTGAGCTGTCCGATGCGGTCGACGGGGCCGAAGGCCGCGTCTCCGACACGTTCCATCGACAGCTTCTCGGGGCCGTAGGACAGGTTGGGCGAGGTGGTGTCGAGGATGGTCCAGTCGTCGCCGCGGCGCAGGCGAATCGTGACCGTGCCCGTGATCGTCAGACCCACCCAGCGCTGGATCGACTCACGCAGCATGAGCGACTGCGGCTCGAGCCAGCGACCCTCGTACATGAGGCGGCCGAGGCGACGGCCCTGCTCGTGGTAGGTGGCGAGAGTGTCTTCGTTCAGGATGCCGTTGACCAGGCGCTCGTAGGCGATGAACAGTAGCGACATGCCCGGGGCCTCGTAGATGCCGCGGGACTTGGCCTCGATGATGCGGTTCTCGATCTGGTCGCTCATGCCGAGGCCGTGGCGGCCACCGATGGCGTTGGCTTCCAGAACGAGCGCAACGGGGTCGGAGAACTCGGTGCCGTTCAGCGCCACCGGGCGACCGCCTTCGAACGTGACCGAGATGTCTTCGGTCTCGATCTCGACAGCAGGATCCCAGTACTTCACGCCCATGATCGGCTCGACCGTCTCAAGCGACACGTCGAGGTGCTCGAGTGTCTTCGCCTCGTGGGTGGCGCCCCAGATGTTGGAATCGGTGGAGTACGCCTTCTCTGCGGAGTCGCGGTACGGGAAGCCGTGCTCGACGAGCCACTCGCTCATCTCCTGACGCCCGCCCAGCTCGGTGACGAAGTCGGCGTCGAGCCACGGCTTGTAGATGCGAAGGCGCGGGTTGGCGAGCAATCCGTAACGGTAGAACCGTTCGATGTCGTTGCCCTTGTAGGTCGAGCCGTCGCCCCAGATGTCGACGCCGTCTTCCTTCATCGCGCGCACGAGCATGGTGCCGGTGACCGCGCGACCGAGGGGAGTGGTGTTGAAGTACGTCTTGCCGCCGGAGCGGATGTGGAACGCACCGCACTGCAGCGCCACGAACCCCTCTTCGACGAGGGCGGTCTTGCAGTCGATGATCCTGGAGATCTCTGCGCCGTACTCAAGAGCACGGCCCGGGATCGATTCGATGTCGGTCTCATCAGGCTGGCCGAGGTCGCCGGTGTACGTGCAGGGCACAGCACCCTTGTCACGCATCCACGCGACAGCGACGGAGGTGTCAAGCCCCCCGGAGAAGGCGATGCCGACGCGCTCGCCGACGGGCAGGGACTGAAGGACCTTGGACATGGGATCCAGTCTATCGGCGCGCCGTGGGTGGCTGCGGCAGTGTGGTGGCGGGCGGATGCTGTCGCCGCAGCCTTGGGCGGATTTCTCACGCATGGGCGGAGCTTTCCGCGCCAAACCTCCGCGTATCCGTGCGTTCTCCGCCTATCGTGTGCCCAGCCGCGTGCCCACCCGCGCGGACCCGTCGAGATCGTCAGCATGGTGGTGGTGCGTGCCGATCAGTACCCCGGGTACTCCTGCATCCGCGTCTCGAACTCTTCCACGTCCTCCTCGCTGAGCAGCTCGGGTGCCAGGAAGTAGATCTGCAAGCCCTCGAGCGGCTCACCGGTGCGTTGCTGCTGCGCTTCGCGTTCGGCCAGGAAGTCGCCGGTGCTGTCGTGGGAGAGGTCGTAGATGACGGCGTAGAACCGCATCGGGTCGGGATAGTTGTCGGTGTACCACTCCCACGTGTTCTGTGTGCGCGGGTCGGTGCTGCCGTAGAACTTCTCGAGGATCGAGTCGTCCAGGTTCGACGCCGGATCGTTGAACGAGTACATCGAAAACATGTCGTAGTCGTAGAGGACGTCTTCGATGATGGCCATGACAGCGAGCTTGCGGTCATAGTCCTGGATCGGCTCGTTCGTCATCCATGGCACGGAGACGTACTGCACCAGCATCGATTCGCCGCCGTAGCCGTTGCGTTCAGGGCGCAGGTCTTCCTCGCCGGCTTCGGTCCACGTGTATCCGTATCGGTCGCTGAGCCGAGTGCGAATCTCAGCCAGCGCGGCCTCGCTCTGCGTGCGTACCTCTTCCAGCGACGGCTGCGCGAGGATCTCGCTCGACGAGAGATCCTTGATACCTGGGTAGGCCTCCTCGTGCTTCTGTTCCTGGGTCTTCTCGCCTCTGTAACTGCCGGATGCCGAGGTCTGCACCGCACTCATCGCACCGACGGTAGCGATGTTGAAGAGCAGCGTGACGACGAGAGCGGATGCCCCGAGCACACGTCCGCGCGGCGAGAGAAGCGCAGTCAGGATGACGCCCACCACGACGAGTTGCAGCGTGAGCATGGTGACGCCGTAGATGACGTCGGTGAACCCTGCGAGTAATGCTGCGAGCAATACGATCGCGAAGAGGATGGCGCCGGCCAGAGCGACCCAGCCGATCACATTCGCAGGCTGTTTCTCGTTCGTGGTCTCTGACGTGAACACCGGAGGAACGGGAGCGCCGCTGGGGAGCGAAGGGGTGCTGCTGCGACGTGCGCCGTGATAACCGCCGGGCGGCGGCACGGGCGGCGCTCCCTCTGAACCGGCGACGTAACGGTTGCGCTGAGGCTCTACCATGGCTTGTCCGTCCCGCCACCGGGGCCGTCTTCGTCACCCTGCTGGTTCTGCTCGCGTTCTTCGGCGCCCTGTTCGAGCTTCTCCTGAAGCTGATCGAGCTTGTCCTGGTCGGGCTCGGAGGGCTGCGGCTGCTCCTGGTTGTCGTCCGGGGGCGGAGGGTCCTGCTGGCTCTGCTGCTGCTTCTCCTGCAGACGATCCTCAAGGTCTTTGAGAGCGTCGCCCATGCTGCGGTCAGGGTCCGGCGACTGAGAATCCGCTTGTTCGCCGTTGCATTCTTCGGGGGTCTCTGCGGTGACGAGCAGCCCTTCTCCGTAGAGTTCGGCAGCACCGGCACCATCACCTGCGGCGACGGCGGCATCGCCTTGCCGCTCGATCACGATGGCGAGGTTCACGCGCACAGCGCATACCTCAAAGCCGTGCGCCAACGGCAGTGCTTCTTCGAGCTTCACCCGCGCGCCGTTGAGGTCTTCTGCACCTGCGAGCGCTGTACCGACGTTGTAGGGGGCTTTGAAAGGCTCGAACCAATTGATGAACGACTGCCCCTGCGCTGCTGCTGTCGCCCCCGAATAGTCTCCGACGATGTACGACGTGATGGCCTGATGCGCAAAGGCGTACATGCTCAGTGTCTTGCCGACGAACACGAGTGCGGCCAGGGTCAGAGGCAGAGTCGCGATCGCCACCCATCGGCGGATGCTGCGGCGCCGACGATTCGACGCGAGAAGGGCTGCCGCGGCATCCGTCTGTCCTGTCGTTTCCTCACCCTTCGACGGGCTCAGGGGTCGGGCTGTGGGGCCGCTCCCTGAGCCTGTCGAAGGGTCGGCGACATGGTCGTTCATGCGTCGCCCCCTCGTCGCGCCATGCCGCGCAGTTGCACCATGAACATCATGGCGCGAGCGACCTCGAAGCCCAGCAGCAGGATGATCGCGAGAGCGGCGATCCAATACAGCTCGATGACGTTTCCGACAGACCCGCCCTCGGCGTAGTCCGTGGTGGTGGTGGGAGCCTCGGGCAGTTCGAGCTCGGCGTCGGCCGACCGCACCTCGCGTTCGATCCCGAGCTCATCGGCGATCGTCTGGAGATTCGCTTCGTCGATCACCGACCTCGCCTGCTCACCCTGGTATTCGATGTACTCGTCGCCCGCGCCGAAGCCCCCGGACGTCACCTTCATCGGTCCGCCGTCGACGGTGCCGTAGCCGAGCACGAGTCCGCCGTCGACGTACTCGGCGCTGCCGGAGAATGATTCGGGGTCGCTGCTGACCGTCTGCTCTCCGTCGCCGAAGTAGAAGACCATCCGCGAACGATCCTGCGATGCCTCAGCCGCGTTCGCGAGTGTTTCCTCGAGCATCGTGCTGGCGATGCCGATGGAGCTGCCGCGCGATTGCGATGTGACCTCTGGTCGCATGATCTCGAGCGACGAGATGAGTGCGGTGGTGTCGGTGGTCAGAGGCAGCTGCAGCTCTGCCGAGGCGTCGAACGTGATCAGAGCGAAGCGCGCACCCGGGTACTCGTCGACGATCGCCTGCACATCCGCGCGGACGCCTTCGAGGCGTTGGGCATTGCCGTTCCAGTCCTCGGCGGCGATGCTCGCGGTCGTATCGACGGCGAGCACGATGTCGGTATCGGTGGCGAGGGTCTCGGTCGACCCTCCGGGGATGCCGGGGCGCAGCAGCATGGTGAAACACGCCAGCAGCAGTAGCAGACGCAGTGCCCAGACGAGACGGTCACCGCGCACCAGCATCCGGATGACGAAGAATGCGACCGGCGCGAACAGCAGCAGAAGCAGGAAGACATTGAGGACGGGCTGGAAGATCACAGTCTCACCCTCCACAGCAGCACGAGGAATCCGAGAGCAACGACCAGGAGCACGGCGATCCACGCGTTCGGAGTGTCGGTCCACACGACCTGCGCCTGGCCGCGCAGCTCAGTGGCATCCTGCTCCTGCACGTCGGCGATGATGTCGGCGACGGTCGTGGTGTCGCGCAGGCCATATGCCTCGCCGCCGGTGGCCTGGGCGGCGGCGACGAGCTCATCGCTGACGTCGGCGTTCACCTCCTGAACCGGGTTGAGTGCGAAGACGCGCACGCCGACGGATGCCGCATAGTCGGCGGCCTCTTCGAGGCTGACGATCGAGGCGCCGTTGACCTCGTTGTCGGTTGCGAGGATGATCGAGCGCGAACGCTCGTCGCCCTGATGATCGAAGCGCATGGCGCATGACGCGAGCCCGTCGCCGATCAGCGAGGCCCCAGGGCCATTGAGCGTTCCGACCCAGTGCTCGGGGATCTCATCCATGTAGTCGAAGCTCTCACGGATGCTGGTGAGATGCGTGCGGATGAACTCGTAGTCGTCGGTCAGTGGGAAGATCTGCACCGGAGAGCTGTTAAAGATCGTCAGGCCGATGCGCTCGCCTTCGAAGCCGTCGAGCAGCTCTTCGAAGACGCTGAGCACTTCGACATCGACGTCGCTCATCGAACCGGACACATCGAGGCACAGCATGATGTCACGGCTCGTGTTCGTGGGCTGGATGGTCTCGGAGGACATCGGGCGCGCGGCGACGACCCCGCCGAGGAGCGTTGCGATCACGCCGAGCGTGAGGATGCCGGCGAGTGCGACGGTGCGTCTGCGCACAGCCTGCTGGAAGGCGGGGAGCGCACGCACTCGTTCGGCACGCGCGATCTGCGCACTCGGCCTCGCACTGTGGTGGGCGCTCCGGCGAAGGCCGAGCGCAAGGCCGATGCCGAGGGCGATCAGGACGATGCCCACGGCGACGAGAATGGTCCACCAGCTCGCTAGTGCCACGACGACACCACCTTGCGGGCGGCTTCAGCGCCGGCGAGAGGGTCAACCGCCGGTCCTCTGCGGAAGATGCTGGGGTAGTAGTAGCGGTGCAGCGCATCGACCAACGGCGCGGGCACGCCGAGGCGCACCAGGTCGTCCAGGGCAAGGACCGGCGCTTCCAGCCCGCTGTATTCGTTGACGAATGTGCGTACGACCCGGCTGAGTTCGAGATTGGCCTGGCGCGCAGACAGCGCACCGGCGCGATAGTCGGCCTCGATCTGAGCGATGCGACCGTTGTATTCCATCCTCAGCATGCCGAGGACGTCGCTGGTCTGCGGCGTCTGCGGCACCTGCCCTGCCACAGCGATGCTGGTGCGGGGCTTGGTGAGGAAGAGCAGCAGCCAGCCGCCGATGATGAGCAGGGCGATGATGCCGATGGCCAGCAGCATCCATCCCCAGCCGTATTGCGCGGGTGGGTACAGTTCGTCAGGAGCGGACATTCGCCCTCCTGTTGAGCATGCGCAGCAGTGCGGCGACGGCGTCGTCCTGCGTCTCGAGAGCGGTGTGGCTGATCTCGAGACGATCCAGCAGGTCGGCAAGTCGCGCGGCATCCGCCTGCTGCTCGGCGATCAGTTCGCCGAGCACCTCCATGTCGCCGTGGACGAAATCGGGTATGTCCCAGCGGGTGTTCACATCAGTGCGCACGGATTGCGAAGCGTGGTCGAGCACGGGGTCGGCATCGCGAAGCGTGACCCAGAGCACATCGTGTTGCACCCGCAGACGGCGCAGCATCCGTTCGGTCTCGTCGGTGACCGGGGCCTCATCGGTGACGATCACGACGATCATGCGGCGGGCGATGGTCTTCGCGACGTAGGAGAGGAGTGCATCGCGATCGCTTGGAGCCGTGCTCTGGGTGATGGCAGCGTCGATGGTCCGAAGGGTGTGCTCGAGTGAACCCTCACTTCGGCCGGGAGCCCGACGGCGCACCTGTGCCGCGTCGCCGTACACGAGGCTGAAGTCATCGCCGTGGCGCATGGCGAGGATGCCGAGCGCACCGGTGGCGAGGATCGCGAGGTCTTTCTTCGGCTTCTCGTCGTGTGCGATCGCCGTCATGGAGCGACCGGTGTCGACGACGAAGAGCACCGTGTGCATGCGGTTGGCTCGATGCCTCTTCACCAGGGGCGTGCCGAGCCGGGCGGTCGCCCGCCAGTCGATGTCACGCACCTGGTCGCCGTACTCGTACTCACGCAGGTCTTCGAAGTCGAGGCTGCGCCCGTGCAGCAGAGACGCGTACGCGCCGTCGAGGGCGTGCATCGACTTCTGTGAGGAATGGATGAAGAGTTTGCTCTTCACCTGCGTGATCAGAGTTGACATGGTGCTGTGTTTCGCTCCCTGACGCTTCGACAGGCTCAGCGGTCGGCGGATCGACGGTCGGTCACGGCGTGGGTACCGACGCGAAGATCTGGTCGATGATCTCTTCGCTGCGGATGCCTTCGGCATCGGCCTCGAACGTGAGGAGCACACGGTGGCGGAGCACGAGGTGGCGCAGCGCCCGGATGTCTTCGGGCAGCACATGGGTGCGCCCGTTGAGCAGAGCGAGTGCGCGGGATGCCTGCAGGAAGGCGATGCTCGCGCGAGGACTGGCACCGTATTTGATGTAGCGGGCGCGATCTTCGCCGATGTACGGGGCCGGATTGCGGGTGACGTAGGCGATCGAGACGATGTAGTTGCGGATCGCGGCGTCGACGTAGATGCGGCTGGCGACATCCTGCAGCATCTCGATGTCGGCCAGCGTGACGGCGCTGGAGACGTGGCGATCGGGATCGAGCACGCCGGAGTCGATGCGCCCGAGGATCTCGAACTCGTCGGCAGGGCTCGGGTACTCGACGATCTCCTTGATCAGGAAACGGTCCATCTGCGCCTCGGGCAGCTCGTACGTGCCCTCCTGCTCGATGGGGTTCTGAGTGGCGATGACGAGGAAAGGCTTGGGCAGGTGATGGACTTCGCCGCCGATGGTGGTCTGATGCTCCTGCATCGCCTCGAGCATCGCCGACTGCGTCTTGGCGCTGGAGCGGTTGATCTCGTCGAGAAGAACGAAGTTCGCGTGGACAGGGCCGAGCACAGTGCGGAAGGAGCCGGTCTGGGCGTCGTAGATCTGATTGCCGGTGATGTCGCTGGGGAGCAGATCCGGTGTGCACTGGATGCGCTTGAACAGCGCTTTGACGGTGTCGGCGAGAGTGCTCGCCGCCGTCGTCTTCGCCAGCCCCGGAACGCTCTCGAGCAGGATGTGCCCGCCGGCGACGAGCGAGATGAGCAGGCTCATCCGCAGCTGCTCCTGGCCGACCATCTTCGCCGAGTAGGCGGTGGAGATCACGTTCAGGATCTCTCCGGCACGCTTCATCTCTTCATCGGTGGGTGCAGTCGGTCCGCTTCGTGTGGGTGCAGTCGGTCCGCTCCCTGAGCTTGTCGAAGGGCCGGACACCGCAGGAGGCGTCGCCGCAACGCGGGCGGCGGGTACGGCAGGCGGGGGCGGGGGTGCAGACGGCGACCCCGTCGGGGCGGGATAGAAGTCGTTCATGATGGCCTCCTCGCTGGCGCAGAGGACGCGGCGTGATCGCCCCCGACAGACAGCGTAACGGCTGAGGCTTTGCGAGAGGCCTCCTCCGAACGGGGAGAAATACCCACGTGGTCAGATCGAGTCGCGTCGAGCGCTGATCTCGCTCCCCGCGGTGCCGTCCGAGTATGCGACGCGGATGAGCGGGTTGCTCAGGCCGAGCGATAGCAGGGATCTGCCGAGTGTGATCGTCGCGCGTCCGTTGGAATTGAAGGTCACCGACCCCGCGCGAGTTGCGCCGTACCAGACGGTGGCTGCCGACCCCGGCTCTCCGGAGAGCGACAGCGTGTAACTGCTGAGCAGCCGGATGCCGAGAAGGCCGATCGTGTAGTTCTCCTTGAGGCCCGCGAACGCGAGCGGCTTGGGCACGTGTGCGGGAGGTGGCGGGTCAACCGGTGCGGGTGCCGGTGCAGGCGCAGGGGCAGGCGCAGGGGCAGGTGCTGGACCTGGTGCTGGACCGGGGCCGGGCGCTGGTGCCGGTGCGGGTGGCGGGACTCCTGGGCCGGACGAGTCAGGGGCCGGGGCGTTCGGTGCAGGCTGCGTCGATGCGTTCGGAGCCGGTGCATTCGGCGTCCTGGATCCCGGACGATCATCGGAAGGTGCATGGGGTTGGCCGGAGGCGCGGGGCTCCGGGGCCAGCGACGGGCCGGGCTTGTCATCGACGGTGTCCGAGATCTCGTCGGAGTCGCCGGCTGCACCGCACGTGCCGCCGTCGCGGCCGCCGCCGCTCGCCTCGGCTGCGGCGGGCAGCGCGCAGGAGGGTGCGGGAAAGCCGCCTGTGCGACGGTCCTGCGCGTCGCTCATCGAGAGCACATCGGCAGGTGGTGCGCTGCCGAACCCGGTCGCGAGCATCGTCGCAGACGACGCGACGACGAGCACCACGGCCAGGGCGAGGGCCACGTGCCAGCGCCGAACGCCTGATGCGCGTGCATCGACGACTCGTGCGCCGCGCACGGGGGCCGCGGCGACAAGACCCGTTGGCGCCTGTGCTCTGCGGTCGCGCCGCAGCGTCATCGGCGGTGTCGGCTCGTTGTCAGGCACGCGCTCACTCTACCGAGCCGCGTCGCCGGCCTGCCCAGACCACCAGGGCAGCCACTGCCACGATCGCGGCCGCGATGCCGACGATGTAGCCGGCGACTCCGGCGTAACCGCCCTGGAGGTGCGGATCGAGGAACGGGTACGGATACCACCACGGGTTCCCGTGCGCGGGGCCGGTGATGAAATTCGCTCTGATCAGTGTGTAGCCGGCCCAGACGATCGGGAATGCGGCTGCCGTGAGCATCGTGCTCCACGGCAACGCACGGCGCCGGGGCGCGAACACGACGTCGGCGAGCAGGAAGAGCGGCACGATCACGTGCAGTGTCTCATTCGTCCACACGTCCGAGATGCCGGCGATGGCGATATTGCGTAACAGAAGGTTGTAGACAATGCCGGTCACGATCATGTAAGTGCTGGCGCACACCAGCGCCGTCGCGAGCCAGGCGGGCTCGGGCGTCGCACTGCGTCGTGTGCGCAGCATCCATATCGCCGCGACGATCAGCACGACCGCAGCGATCAGGTTGGAGAGGATCGTGAAGTAACTGAAGAAGTTCGTCACCACCGTCGGTACGTGGCTGGCCCAAGCAGTGTCGGCGGCTGTCGCGTTACCGACAGCGAGGGAGAACTGGCGAATTATCGCGGCGAGCCCGAGCGCCGCGGCGACGAGCCGCGCGTACGGCCACCAGTCATTCATAGCTCCTCCGCACGTCACTGTAGCGCTCTGGTCTGCCTTTCAACGCCCTTCGCTAGGATGGAACTGCCCGATCGGGCCATCTATACCGGCAGATAACCAGGGGGTTACCCATGCCAGGAATCGTGATCGTCGGCGTTCAGTGGGGCGACGAAGGCAAAGGCAAGGCGACGGACCTGCTCGGTGAACGCACTGACTGGGTCGTGAAGTTCAACGGCGGCAACAACGCCGGACACACCGTCGTGATCGGTGACGAGAAGTATGCACTGCACCTGCTGCCCAGCGGCATCCTCTCTCCCGGCGTGCACCCGGTCATCGGAAACGGCGTGGTCGTCGACCTCGAGGTGCTCTTCGAAGAACTCGACGCACTCACCGCGCGTGGCATCGATGTGTCGCGTCTGCGCGTGAGCGCCAACGCGCACATCATCACGCAGTACCACCGCACACTCGACAAGGTCACCGAGCGCTTCCTCGGCAAGCGTCAGATCGGCACCACCGGTCGGGGCATCGGGCCGGCCTATGCCGACAAGATCAACCGGGTCGGCATCCGCGTGCAGGACCTGTTTGACGAGAACATCCTTCGCCAGAAGGTCGAGGGCGCCCTGGATCAGAAGAACCACCTCCTGGTGAAGATCTTCAACCGTCGCGCCATCACGGTGGACGAGATCGTCGAAGACC
>JBEBSN010000024.1:0-33432 GCA_040394295.1 Microbacterium sp. | reverse complement strand
CACGGGGGAGCGTGCCGCTTGAGACGTGGTTCAGAAGCGAGCGAATGACGCCGCCATGTGTCACGACGATGATGGATTCCGCAGCGGGCGCTGATCGGCGGCGCGAGCGGCTGGCGATCCTGTCGAGTGCGTCGATCGCACGGTCGCGCACCTGGTCCAGAGACTCGGCACCGCGGGGAAGACCGTGCCAGTCGGAGTAGGCCGCGAGATACTCCTCGACCAGCATGCCTTCGCCGTCGCCGAACTCCCGTTCGCGCACATCGTTCTCGATCTCAGGGGCTTCCAGCCCCAGGCTGTCTGCGATGATCTGAGCCGTCTGGCTGGCTCGTACGAGCGGACTCGCGTAGATCGTGTGGTGCGTGCCATCGGCGAGCAGCGCCGCAGCCATCCGGGCATCCTCGCGCCCTGTCTCATTGAGAGGGATGTCGGTGGAACCCTGGATGCGACGGGCGAGATTCCAATCGGTCTGGCCGTGGCGGATGAGGGTGAGAAGGGTCACTGCAGAAGCTCCTGGAGTGCGGGGAGCACTTCGCCCGTACCGCCCGCGAGCGTCACGTGCGCCCATGGATCGGCGCGGGTCGGCTCGCGATTGACGATGATGAGAGGGATGCTGCGGCGTCGAGCGCGTTCGACCAGACGGATACCGGAATTGACCACGAGTGAGGAACCGGCGACGATCAGCGCCTGGCTAGCCCGCAGAAGTGATTCGGCGGCGCGGAAGCGGTCTCCAGGAACGAACTCTCCGAAGAAGACGACGTCGGGCTTGAGCATCCCGCCGCAGACGCTGCACATCGGGACGACGAACGACTCGATGCTCTCGGGCGACACATCGCCGTCGGGATTGAGGACGACGTTCTCTGGCACGCTCAGCCACGGATTCAGGCGTTCGATCTCTGCGGCGATGTCGCGACGGTCGAAGATCTGTGCGCACTGCAAGCAATAGACCCGCCGCATGGTGCCATGCACCTCGATCACCCGCGCGCTGCCTGCTCGCAGATGCAGCCCGTCCACATTCTGCGTGATGACCCCGGAGACGATGCCGTCACGTTCCATCTCGGCAAGCGCGATGTGGCCGCCGTTGGGCTCAGCGGCTGCGAACGCACGCCACCCCAGATGGCCGCCCACCCAGTAGCGCCGTCGCGCTTCCTCGTCAGAGAGGTACCGCTGTGCGGTCATCGGGTCAGCCCTCGTACGGGCGCCCTCGCCGCGGTAGGCGGGGATGCCGGAATCTGTCGAGATGCCTGCGCCGGTGAGCAGAGCGACCTTCTTACCGCGCAGCAGCTCGGCTGACCTCGCGATGCCGGCTGCCAGCTCGGCATTGGTCGTCACAGTCACGAAACCTCCCCGAATGAGTCTACGGCGTCGGATTCCGTCGGCTCGACGAGGCGCAACCGGAGTGCGACCGAGGCGCGGGAGGGGTGGCAGAGTGGTCAGCATGAACCTGGAGGATGTCACCGATGCGGCGGATCCGCGCCTGGCGGATTACCGAAATCTCACCGATACCGCCCTTCGTCGTATCCAGGAGCCGGAGGGCGGGCTCTACATCGCGGAGTCTGCCAAAGTGATCGCGCGGGCCGTCGAAGCCGGTCACACGCCGAGGTCGGTGCTCACGCAGCGCCGGTGGATCCCGGGCATCGAGGCTGTCCTGGGGGACACCGACACCCCTGTGTATGTCGTCCCTGACGCCGTCGCAGAGCAGGTGACGGGCTACGCCGTCCACCGCGGTGCATTGGCCGCGATGCGCCGTCCGGTACAACCATCTCTCGCAGATGTCCTGCGGGATGCATCGCTTGTTCTCGTGCTCGAAGATCTGGTGGAGCACACCAACGTGTGTGGTCCCAAAGTACACGCTCCAGACCCTCCTCAGAGGACCCGTTCACGCATTGCCATCTTAGAAGGGTTGACTGATCATGCGAACGTTGGAAGTGGATTTAGAAATGCTGCAGCCCTCGGTGTCGATGCCGTTCTTGTGACGCCGACCTGCGCGGATCCGCTGTATCGGCGCTCCGTGCGCGTCTCCATGGGCACGGTGTTCCAAGTGCCGTGGACGCGGATTCCAGAGTGGCCAGCGGGCATCGACGAGCTCAAGGACGCTGGCTACGTTGTCGCTGGCATGACGCTGGGGGAGGGGGCGATCACCCTCGACGAGCTGGTCGCTGAAGATCACGAGAAGCTCGCGCTGGTATTCGGCACGGAAGGCGACGGCATCACGCCTGCAACCGACCGCCTGCTCGATCGCCGCGTCACCATTCCGATGATGGGCGGGGTTGACTCCCTGAACGTCGCGGCGGCGACTGCGGTGACGTTCTACGCGACAAGGTAGAACGTCTGGGGCGTGTCGGTTCGGATCGAACGGATCGCACTCACCCCGCGGTAGTCACCGGAAAAATCCTCGCAGCCGGTCGGCATAGGCGGCGTCTGCGATGGGGACAGGTCGCTCGTACAGCGGTGGGTTCGAAAGTCGCTCGGCCGCATCGGTGATCGCCGCGCGCACGGCATTCGTTTCGCTGGTTGCCGTCTGACCTCAGCACGTCGAGGGCTGCTTGATTGGGCCGGTCGAGTTGGACGGTGATTTGCTCGATCGTGGCGTCCGGATCCCGAGATGGCTCTGAGGGGAGGATGTTTGCATCAACTCACCGCCTCTCGCCTCAACTGCTCAAGCTCGCCTTAGTGGAAGCGATAAGTTTCAGGATGCGATAAGTTCCTATTCAAAGTTTGACGGTGCATTACGCCCGTCCGGTTTGAGCGATGGGTTGAACTCTCGGGTTCGTGGCAGTCAACGTATCCGACGAGCAGTCAAGTCGGGTCCGTCTGGTCTCCCGTGGCCAGCCGAGCTGTCTACCCCAATACCGTGTCAACGAACTGCCTAATCTCGGCAGCCAGCTGATTCACCAGGTCCTGAGCAACTGCCCTGCTGTTTTCGTCTTGGAGGCAGTCAGCTATGGTGCTTTCCCTAACGACGATCTCGTATGCACCGCCTTCGGTACCGTTGACCAGGATCAGTGCATCGATCCCGTTCTCATGGGGACGTGCGGTGACCTCCACTGAGGTGTCCGACGTCAGGTCCTTCGTGACTTCTGCAATCGCTGCACGAACGATGTTGTTTCTATTGATCGTGAACAGTGGCCCGATCATCGCTCATCCCCACATAGGTCCACCAGGCTCTGCACGCCGTGCTCAGCGCAGACGAATGCGATGCGAGCACGCTGCCGCTCGACGGTGATGCTGGGGTCCGGATAGTAGTCGCCGCCACACTGTGAACACGTGCGGTAGTCATCGCTGGTAGGCACGCGGACAGGGACACCCTCCGGGCCGTCGAGCTCGTGGTACTCCATGCATCGACTCTACGAGTTCTCCGGCCTCAATAGTCATATGCCCGGTGAACGTGCCAGCCGCTCTCGGCCTTGTAGACGTCGAAGATCAGCGACAGGCCATTGTCATCGGTGCCCTGGAAACGCCAGCCGTATAACCCGAGGCTCGCCTCCGCTGGAGCCGTCCAGACCGAATGTCTTAGGCGCGTCGGTGTGTCAGTGATCAGCCAACGCTTGCCTGCGTAGACCATCCGCGCGGGCACGTCGTCGACCAGCCACAGGGTCATCTGGTGTTCGACAGAGATAGCGTCCATGGGTTAAGAGAATAGAACACTTGTTCGAGTCTTGCGACCCTCTATACAGGCCGGAGAGAGGAGCCGGCATGGGGGCAAGTAAGAGATTGGCAGAGCACTACGACCTGCGCGCCGAAGAGCGCCAGCTCGAGCGCTACGCCAAGACTGCCGGTCCATTGCAATCGCTGAGCGACCGGGAGCTCGACCTGGACAAGCAACCGCTGACGGTCTACCCGAGGCCGCAGCGTGTCAGAGCCTGGGTCAGGTTCGGGCCTCAGCATGCGCGGGTCAACGCCCTGCTGGTTCGAAGCACCGAAACCGCCGTTGGTATCGAGTTCGTCATCGCTGAGAAGACCTACCGATGCTGGGTCTGGGGCAACGCTGTGGAGCTGATGGGGTAGAAGGCACTGAGCAATTCTCGGTGATTTGCAGCATTGGCTGCGTGACCGATTCACCATGTGGCCCAAACGTCCACCTGAACTCGCGTCCCATGCGTTTCAAGACAGATGAGTTAAGAGCGGTCTCCATCGACCTGTTGTGTCCCTACCAGTGTCCGTCGTCTAGGCGATACTGGTGCCATGTCTGACCCGTCAACAAGCCCCCTCCGTCGAGGCTCTTACTCAATGAAAAGGAGCCGTGGTGAGCAGATCTGCCGCTGAGCCGTTCCCCATCATGCGTTCGCAGCTTCTTCCGGCGACTGCGGGATGGAAGCAAGAGGTAACTGGCAAAATACGACAGCACGCGCTGTCCTTCTCTGGGACCATGTCGAAGTACAACGATGAGTATCTTGCAGGGCTGGATGATGGTGACCGTCGAAGGGCGGCAAGCGACTCGACATACCGCGGTTTGGAGACCTTCGACGAGAGCGACTATCAGACCGCCTTTCCGGCATTCGTCTACGTGCGCGAGGCAGCCGCGAACATCGCTCGAATCGCTGGGGCGCGCCGCGCCCAGGAGCTCGGGCATCCAGATGAAACCGCGTTCGGAGCCGAGTTCGACGACGCGAACGCATACGCGCAGCATCTTTCGGCGGTCATCGTGAGTGGTATCACTCCGCGCGCCGCTCGAGCGCAGACGGCCACCGCTGCAACGCCTATCATCATGGACGGTCTTACGCGACGATTCTCGCTCGCCTACAGGATGTCGTTCACGGTGAACGCGTTCGGCGTCGGCCGTGGACAGTACAGCCGGGCCGAGATGGCGATGTGGCCAGCACTGGACACGTGGGACAGGCTGAAGATCTCTTACTATCCAGACGGCGAGAGGGGAATCCGCCAGGACACCGCGTTCGATGGCTATCTGGCGGAGATGGGAGAAGCTCTCATCGCGGGGCACGAGCCGGTGAGCTGGCGGCTTGTGCGATCCTTTCTCTTCGATGTCCGAAGTACCGCGAACGCCAGGCGGCAGAGCAACTTCCTCGGACCGGATCGTCAGCACGAGGCGGTCGAGGGCATGCCGTATCTGGTGAGTCTCCTGGCCGAGTCGCTTACGTTCCACCCTTTTGTGAAATCGCGACGGCTTGAAGCTGTTCAGGAAGAGATGCAAAGCATCTTCACACCGTACTTCGCGGCCGCAGCGAAAACCGCAGAAGCGCCGGTGCACGCGCGCCCCTCACCCATGCCATATGGCGTCAGCCCTCGGGGTGCTGAGCAGCTGTGCTGCGACTGGATGCGCCATCTGGGTAGCGTTGATGCAGAGGTCACCAGCTACGGCGGCGACGGCGGTGTCGACGTCATCTCGAGAGAGTATGTCGCTCAGGTCAAGCACTACACCGGAGCGGTTGGCGCACCCGAGGTACAGCAACTCGTGGGAGTGGCTTACACCTCGAAGAAGCTTCCGCTCTTCTTCACCTCGGGGCGGTACACACCAGCAGCGATAGTCGCATCGGAGAGCGTGTCGCTACCTCTGTTCGTCTACAGCGCGGAGAACGGAACGCTCGACGCCGCGAACTCGTTTGCCGAGACCCACCTTCGGGATGGCTTGGGCTGAGGGCTACTGCTGGATGTTCACCCAGACCGGGTCGAGCCATTTGTCCGTCTCTGTCACCGAAATGGCGAGCGGAGATGCCCCGGCAACGGACTGAAAAGCGATGTTCCATTCGTGGGGCGTGTCTTGCAAGAGGTGGTCGTTGCAACCAAGGTTTCCAGGGATGCTGGCGGTTTCGAACACCGGTGCCATCTCCCGCTCTTCCGTGTCGAACACCTGGATGTACAGGTCGGTGTTCCCGCACGAGAGGTCTGCCTGCGTCTTGCTGTTCGAATAGGTGGACTTGATGAGGAGAAGCTGTCCCCCCTCGTCGGGGGTGAGCTGTGAACCCTCAGTCGTCGCAATGGAGTCAGTGACCTCGACTGAGTGGATGGTCAACGTAACGTTGCCGGTCGTGAACGTGTCACCGACGCCGTAGGTATCAGGCTCTGGCTCAGCAGGAGGTGGTGCTGGTTCTGACACCTTCGGCTCTGTGGCGGGACGCTCCGAGGTAGTCGGTGCACTGCTGGGCTCGGCAGCCGGAGCGTCATTGCCACCGATCATGATTCCTACGAGCACGGCGACACCGATGAGGAGCACAACGAGCACAACGCCACCGCCGATGAGAGCACCTCGTGGAATCGTGACGCCCTTCGGCGTGGGATTTGGCTCAGACATTGTTCTTCCTTCTCAGACGAGACTCCAGCACTCAATCAGCGCAGCCGCTTGTGGCGAGTCTAGAGGTTAGCTACTAGGCCCAAATCTTCGGGTAAACAGCGTCCGCGCCGCCGACCGCAGCGACCCGAGTCTTATCGCATGACCGTGGTCGATCGTCTTGCACAGTCGGGTGCCCGCCTCGGTTCATCTGAGTCAGCAGGTCGCAGCGAGTGTGGGGGATTCGTTGTCACCGACGGATCAGCACGCAGCCGCGGCGCTTGGACTCTTGGAAGTTGTCGCGAAGTTCGCGCCTGGTCAGTTCCTTCAGCTCGGCGGAAGACGGAATGGTGCAACCACCACTTCCGCCGCCGCTCTGCGAGTAACCGGGGCCGGCGTTCGGCTCGCAGCGAAGCTCCGGAGGGACTTGCCGGTCTATTTCGACGCAGATGTCGTGCGGGTGGTTGGAACCGCATTCAATCTTGACACTGACGTATCGGTCGGGCTGAGGCATCTTTGTCTCCTTGTAATAGCGCCAGGAACCGCAGGCTCTAAGAGCAGTGTGGCGGTGGCCACTGACATTCCGCCTTTCCGGCGACCCCTCATTGGAAGCGAGCCGTGTGGCGTCTATGCAGTCTCACGCCGGGATGGACGACTTAGTGACGCCACCAGCTGGGCCGGTCTCGCATGCCCGGGTACCACGGGCGCGGTTGCGGCACATGCGCAGGTTGTTGCTCCGACCTGCCATAACCGGCACTGTAGTCTTTGCGCGGATTTGATGGATCCCAACCCTCCATATGGGGCCGGAGGTCGTCTGCCGAGGGCTTGGCGTCGAACACATCGTCGTCGAGATGCTCGAGGTTCACAATCGGATCGATGTCGTCTGCGCGAGCGCGCGCCCACTCGAGCCATTCCAGCAACCTCGGGCGGTTCTCCAGCAGCCCTCGCTCGGTCGCTTCCGTCGCGAGCTGCTTCGCGAAAGCCGCAGTTCTTGGGCTCCTTGCCAGGCCTCGAACGCGCGGACGAAGGTAGCTTCTCGCAGTTCGAGGAGCGCCTTTTTTGCGTGCCTGGTCTCGTATGTTCTCCCACGCTCGCCGTTGCTCGGCTTGTTCGCGTTCGTATGTTTCGTGGGCCTCAGCGCGCCGTTGCTTCTCGCGTTCGAGGGCGTCATCGTCATCGACGACGCCTTTCTTGATAGCGCGTGCGATGTCGCGGACTTGGCGTTCGAGGGGCTTCTTCTTCTCGTCTGACCAGGTGTCGCCGTTGCGCTCGTATCGCGAGCTGTAACGGTCGATCTTGACCTCGTGCGAGCCCTCCCTCTCCATCTGGAGGCGCAACCGGCCGGATGGTGCCTTGTCGAACTTAGGAATTTGTGTCCACGGCGCACGCCGAAACTCTCGCTGCTCGGCGGTTGTCGGAACGTGAGGGACGTCCTCCATGATCTCGGTGAGGGCGAGGCTTCGGCGGCGGGTGTCGATCTGAATGAACAGCTTCGGTGTCTTGAGTTTGATGTTTGCCCCGAGCCTGAGCTCATGCGAGCGTAGGTGCTCGGCGAGATCGAGCAGTATCTCGATGGCGCGGGGCCGGAGGGCTTCGCTGACCGAATTGAGAATCGACGTTGCCTCTAATGCTGTGCGGAGGGAGCCCGTGTTCGTCGTGATCTTTCGCGCAGTCGTTCTGATGCGATCCCAGTCCGACGTATCTGCAGGTGAGCCGGTGCTGAGCATGATGACGATGTCACCAGAGCTACGCCCGGTGAAGCGGAGTTCGTGGTCCGCTGGTACTAAATGGTGGACCCTGCACGCGTGAAGCACTCGGCGGTAATGGGCCCGGGTCGACTCCGCTGGGTCAGCGGGGGTGATTCTTCCTGAGTCCCGGAGCCGAGTGATGAGGGCCGTCGCCTGCTTGAGCGTCTCTGACGCGCCATCGCCAAGGTCGAGGGCGGCTGGTGCTGCCCGACGAGTGCGATCACGAGAAGCCGTCGGAGCCGGGGGAGTGTCACGCGGCGGGTAGGTGCCGTGCTCAACGTAGTGCGTGTCCGCTTCGGTGATAGCGACGGACCAGGTCCTGCCGCGGCCCTTGATCGTCGCTAAGCCCCGGGATTTGAGCGCGGCCGCGCTGGTCTTGTACGAGAAATCATCCTCGGGCCACTTGCCCTCTGGGCAACCATCGGCGATCCATCGCAAAACTTCGAGTTGCCGGTCGTTTACTCGTCCGTCCATGGAAGCACCGTATCGGAGTGTCCTCGTGGCTCTGGACAGTGCGTCTGGCCTAACTGGTAGCTTGTCTTCCATGACCACTCAGGGGACGACGCGAAGAGGCACCCGTGCCACGGACAGCAAGGCACTCGCCAGCCTTACGCTCGCGATCATCGCCGCGTGCATCGCAAGCCTCTGGATCATCGCGACCGTGATTGCCATTGCAGCTATCTCCCTGGCACTGGCGTCAAGACGATCGCTCCGTGCCAACCCAGCTCTCTTGGGTACGACGCCTTCGGTACTCGGGTTTCTCATCGCCTCGGGCGTACTGTTGTTCGCTACGCTCGGGCCGGTTGTGCTCAACATGTTCCTGTTGGCTCTCGGGTCACTTGCGACCTAGACATCCCTGCACCGTAGCGCCGTATAGCTGTTCGAGAGACCGTCTGAACCTGGGGGATCTGCAACCGGGGTCTTGCTGGTGAGTGGATGGCATTGTTGGTGCCCTGGAAGCGATAAGTGCCTGGAACTTATAGCTTCCTATTGGGAGCCTTGATGTGTGGCCAGTTCTCTCAAGTCGACCCTCGGCGCGCAAGTGCGCGAGGTTCGGCGTTCCCGGGGGCTGACACAGGAGACGCTTGCTGAGCAGCTTGAGATGACGCCCCGCTACCTTGCCTGCGTCGCACGAGGTGAGCGGAACCTCACGCTGGACTCCGTGGACGCATTGGCGAAGCAGTTGGGTGTGAATGCGCGGTCGCTGTTGGATTCGACGTCGCTTCCTACGTTGTGAAGGACAACGTCGGGTAAAAGTTGATCGTCCTTGCATCTCCCTGAACAAGTGCGATTGAGGCTCAGCATGCTCCGTCAACCTGGCGTATTTGCGCGTCAATGTACGTGATGCCCGATAGCTTGAGAACGAGCGTGTTCACGAGCGCTCCGAAGCTGTACCGGCACGAATCGGAGCGAGGTCACTGACCGGATTCAGGCCTTGGATGACGCTAAGCTCATGTCGATTCAGATCCGTAGCCATCACTGCGGTGCGCTGTTCTTCACCATACGAAGGAGTACACACTTGGCTGAACCAAACCGTTCGCTGGTACGTGCGAAGGTATTCGGAGTCCTCGGCGAATACGATCACTCGTTCGAACTGGGCGAGAGGGAGAGTTTCGTAATTCTGTATGGCCCCAACGGTGTCGGGAAAACAAAGTTCCTCGAGATCGTTAACGCGCTGTCCCGGCTCCACGGAATGACGTTGACGCGTCAGCCATTTAACAGTGCGGTGCTGAGCTACTCAGACGGCTCAGAGCTGAGCGTAGAGCGACGCGAGATTCCAGCGGACAAGAATGATCTACCCTCCGCGCCTACTCATACGGTCGAGTTTCTACTTAAGCGCCCTAAGAAGAAGATGCTGAAATGGGAACACCAAGACGATGAATTTGTAAACTTTCTCCGTCGACAGGCACGCTGGGTGCCGATTAGTGAAGAGATCTGGGAAGACCAGTCCGATGGTGAGTTAGTGCACATTGATGAGCTCCGTCTGCACCACGAGAACGGTCCGCGGCGCAGGAAATTCCGCCCAAGCACCGAGCCCGAAGACGCGAAGAGGTTCGTCGCCGAGGTACCCAGCTTCCTCATCGAGACTCAACGATTGCGCGCCGAACAGGCTCGTTCGCGGGCATGGTCGGAGTTCGGACGCGGTTCGGACTCCAAGAGACCAACTTCCCGAATCGCGGATCAGGCGAAGAGCATTCGGACTCAACTGGCTGACGCACAGACTGAGCACTCGCGTATCACCCAGAGATTAGACCGAACGTTCCCCAATCGCGTGCTTCGAGCAGCCGACAATGAGCTGCGATTGAAGGCTGGAAACGAGTCGACGCTGAATCCCGAGGAAATACGACACAGATATTACTCGCAGAATGCCTTTCGTAGTCGGCTTGCCCGTGTTGCGCCTGTATCGCTGGATGATGAGTTCTCTCTTCCTGAGCGGGATCTTGCGTCCTGGGAACTTACGCTTCTGAATCAGTACCTGGACGATGCTGATCAGAAGCTCGCGCCGTTTAAGGAGCTGTTAGAGAAGATCGAGTTGCTCGAAAAAATCGTCAACAACCGGTTACTGAATAAGCAGCTTCAGGTCACAGACGGCGATGGGCTAGCCGTCCAGCACTCGCAGACGGGCCGCGCGATCATACTGGACTCTCTCTCATCAGGTGAGCAGCACGAGATCATTCTGATGATCGATCTTCTGTTCAACGTGCCCAAGGGGGCCGTCGTGCTGATTGATGAGCCTGAGATCTCGCTTCACGTCGCTTGGCAGGTTGCGTTTATTCCAGATGTCGAGCAGATTGCAGAGATCTCCGGGTTCCGATTTGTGGTTGCGACCCATTCGCCTCAGATCATAAACGACCGATGGGAACGGGCACATCGCTTGGGTCCGGAGGATGTGGTGTTCACGTGAAGGAACATTTGAACGAGAACACCTTGTATGCCACGGTCGCGATGCTTGTGTCTGATGGAAAGCCGCTAATTCTCGTCGTGGAAGGACCAGATGATCACCTCATGCTCAAGGATCATTGCTCCGATGATCTCTTCCTCCTGGAAGGCACTGGTGGCCGGGAACAAATTCTGAGAACAGCGGCGCTCGCGCGTCAGCGGCACCTCGAGCGAGTACGCTTCTTGGTCGATAGGGATTACGATGACTACGGCGAGTCGGGCTGGCTGGGGCAGTCGAACGTCTTCGTCAGTCGGGGGCACGATTGCTTCTTAGACATCGTGATCGCTGATCCTCGGTTGCTTCATAAGGTCGTCGAGGTTCATAGTGCTTCCGCTACACGCCGCCCGTCAGCGTCGGGTTCCCGGGCGATGCCAGCCCCGGAATCCGTCGTCGTCGATGCGATCGAGCTTGCCCTAAACCTCGCCGCCGTCCGTATCGTGGCGGCGCGGCGCGGACTGAATCTGACGTTCGCTTCGTTCGCTTTCGGCCCGTTGAAGGCTTCCGAGTTCAATGCCCGTTCGATCGCGAATACCGTGCTTGTGCGATCAGCCTACTGCGATGATCACGAGGTAATTCTGGATGAATCGGCTGAGGTTCACGAAGAGATCTCCTCTCTTCCGGTGCCGCCCATTGGAGATCATGATCTATTCGCGGCGCTGGCGCGAATCTTGTCTACATACGACGTGAAGATCAGCGATAAGACCCTGCAACGAACATTCATCGCTATAGCGGCAATGACATGCGACGCCGTAATGAAGACCAGTTGGTACGAGGAGATCAAGGACTGGTCGTCGTCTCACGGATATATGGGACTAGATTGTCTAAACGTCGCTTTGGCGGCCTGATCGCTGGCGTGTCAAATACCCCAGCGGGAGTGGGTCTGGAGCAAGAACTCATCACGTGAAAGCGACTCGATGTCGAAGGCTGAGGCCTTGGTTCGAACCGCCTTGTCGTTGGACACAATCGCCCACTCTGGTCTCCAGAGAAGACCTGAAGCGTCTTCGGTCGCGTGCAGGGCGCAGGCGACGAGTAGCGGGTCGGCAGCGCCCTTATTCGCATAGAGATTCACGAGCGTGGTATCTGAATCCGGCACGGTAGTCATTACCTTCGCCACGAGCTCGAGCACGCGGGCGGTGGTCGGGTACTCGATCTGTTTGAACGCCGCGGCGTCAGGATAGTGCTGGGCCTCGTGGAGCACCTCCGACGGGATCCGGCACTGCTCGAAGAAGAAAGCGCTCGCTCGTTGGACGCGTGACAAGTGCGAGAGGACGTTGTTGTCGAGCAGGTACATCTTGGCGTTCATCGAAGCGCGTCCCTCAACTCGCCGAGGTCGTAGGGGCGGATGCGGTTCAGACAGACAACGCGGCAGAACTCTCCTTCGGACAGTCGGCGTTCCTCGACGGCCTGCAACATGCGCGCGGTCAGCGCACGACCGCTGTATTTCCGTACCGCGTTCACTGGCTTGGGTTGACGCGGTTGCGGCTTCGGACGTGCGTGGAATTCGGCCTCCAGCTCGCGCAGGTACCCGAGCACGGCCTCCGTGCTGAGTCTGCCGAGCCGCATCGCTCTGACCGCCATCGCGCTCGGGGTCACCTTGAAGTGGTCAGAGGCGGCTTTCAAATCGTCGAGGTTGTCGAGTGCAAGTCCTCGCAGCTCGTCCGCTGGCATCAGGATCTCGCCGACGATTTCGTACTCTCGGCCGGGGTCGGGCGCGGTGCTGTTTGCGTCGTAGCTGACCGGAGCGAAGATCCCGCGCGCGACGAGCACGGCCATCAGCATGAGCGTGAAGATCTGCCGCCCAGCGGGCTCCTGGAAATCGCCGTGATCTCCGCCGGTTAGAAAGATATACGGCACCTTCGAGTCGCGCACGGTCATGCCACTGAACCGCACTTCGATGAGCTGCGGCATGAACCCTCGCACGCTCCGCGAGACGAGTACCTGATTGGCTTCCAATCGCTCGATGAGCATCTCCAGAGCCGCTTCCTTCTTGCGTGCGCGCCGGAGCGCGTCGCGATCGAGGCCGAGCGCATGGACGAGAGCCTCTGCGTCTTCGCGAGCTGTCGGTCGGGATCGCCGGAGAAGACCGACGATCTTGTTCTTCAACAGTGACGGATCGTGCTTCTTAGCCAGCCCCTGCTTTCGGAGAAGGTCCTTCACTATCAGTTCGAGATCGCGAAGCTTGACCGTTGTCCGAGTGCTAACCGTGAATGTCTCGGGCGCGACACCCTGAAGCAGCTTCTCTGTCTTCGTATTGACCTGCGTGCGGACGAGTGATGGCGGAGCGAAGAAGAGGGGATGGGGTACTTCCGCCTTGCGGGCGAGGTCCACGAGCTCCGAATAGTGGATTTCCGAACGCTCGAGCGCGTGTCGGTAGGGCGCGCGATCATTGACAACGGAATTCTCGAGGAGCTCGACGAAGACAGCGCGATTGATCGCGACCCGACCTGTGCCGATGATCACTTCGATGTGCATGGCAATCCCGATGCCTGAAGTGGGGGAGTGAACGCCCTCCTCTGTCGGACAAGGCGGCGTTCAACCATCTTGTCGCGCGTTCTGCGCTTCGTTGCACCAATCTGCACCATAGCTCTTGATACCACGAGTGGTGGGAGCAGCAAGATAACAGCACGGGCTGATGCCCATTGGTTATCGGCGGCAGCCTTCTGCTACGAGCGCCGATCCGCTACGCGATATTGTCAACGTGAACCATGCCTCGCCGCTGCGAGGCCTACCTGACCTGCTTCCTTGGAGGACATCTTGAAGGCTGTCGATGCCAATCTGCTGGAGCTGCTGAAGAAGAGCGAGCGCTTCGTTGTGCCGATCTATCAGCGCGTCTACTCCTGGGGAATCGCGGAGTGCGCGCAGCTGTGGACCGACATCGTTCGAGCCGGAGCCCGCAACGGCCTGAGCAATCACTTCACCGGCTCGATCGTCTATATCGAGAGGGACCAGGGCACCACTACCTCCCGGGAACCCGATCTGATCATCGACGGGCAGCAAAGGGTCACGACCGTGACGTTGCTCCTCGCTGCTCTCGCGGCGCACCTTGACGAACTTCCTGAAGACGAGCGCGAGCCAGTCGCCGGCTTTGCTCCACAGAAGATCCGGGGTCTCTACCTGACGAACCCGTACGAATCGGGGGACGACTTCTTCAAGCTCATGCTCTCGAAGCGCGACAAGGATGCGTTAAAGGCTGTCGTCCGGAACGCGCCGTTGCCGACGTCGGACTCAAGGATCGTCGACAATTACGCGTTCTTCGTCGAGCAGTTGAGCCGAGTCGACGTGGAGACGGTCGTCGATGTGTGCCGCGGCTTGTCGAAGCTAGTTGTCGTCGATGTGAAGCTCACGAGAAACACCGACGATCCGCAGCTCGTCTTCGAGTCCATGAACGCGACGGGTAAGAAGCTCTCCGAGGCCGACTTGATCCGGAACTTCGTGCTCATGGACCTCCCGCCGGCCCAGCAGGAGCGCCTGTACGAGGACTACTGGTTCCCGATGGAGCGCGAGTTCCAGGGTGTGAACGAGCACCGTTTTGACGAATTCGTCCGTCACTTCCTCACGGTCAAGACACTGAGTATCCCGCGCCTCGACGAGATCTACGACGCATTCAAAGACTATGCGGCAGGGCAGGCGGAGCACGGAATGACCCGCGACGAACTGGTCGTAGAGCTGAGCCGCAACGCCGGTTGGTTCGCCGCGATGGCGCTCGACGACGAGCCCGACCGATCGCTGGCGAAACGGTTTCGCGATCTCGACCAGCTGGCGACCGTCGCATATCCCTTCCAGCTGCGGCTCTACGCGGACTACGCCGACGACAAGCTCTCCAGCGTCGAGTTCGCGGACCTCCTCGACACAATCATCGCGTACCTGTTCCGGCGAGCCGTGTGCCGGATTCCGACGAACAGCCTGAACAAGACGTTCGCCACATTGGCGGCCGCGATTGACACACAGGACTACGTCGGGAGCGTTCGTGGACGCCTGCTGACTCTCCCTGACTATCGGCGTTTCCCCGCGGACGAGGAGTTCAAGGAGGCGCTCAAGGCGACTGACTTGTACCACCTGAAGCGACGCGGCTACTTCTTCCGCACGATGGAGAACCACGGCCGGAAGGAGGAGGTCTCAACCGCCGAGTACACGATCGAACACATCATGCCGCAGAATGCCAACCCGGCATGGCAGGACGCATTGGGCGCGGACTGGGAATCTGTTCACGACCGCTACCTACACACCCTCGGCAACCTTACGCTCACGGGTTACAACCCCGAGTATTCTGACCGCCCGTTCCGCGAGAAGCGCGACATGGAAGGTGGATTCCGGGACAGCCCGCTCCGGCTGAACCAGGGACTTGGGCAGCTCGAGAACTGGGATGCCACTGGCATCGAGCAACGTGCGGAGCGGCTGGCGGACCAAGCCGTCGGGATTTGGGTGCGTCCAAACCTTAGCGAGGCCGAGATTGACGAGTACCGACGGAAGTTCAACGACTCGCGGCGGTTCGACTGGTCTCTGACCCACTCGATCCTCGCTGCGTTTCCCGAAGGGCAATGGACGAGCTACAACGCGCTTGCTGAAGCTGTCGGTACCGGCGCACAAGCTCTGGCTCGCCATCTCATGACGTGCCCCGACTGTGAGAACGCCTATCGAGTACTCACCTGGGACGGGAGAGTAGCGAACGACTTCCGGTGGAACGACGGTGACGATCATCGCGAGCCTGCCGACTTGCTCAGCTCCGAAGGGGTGCAGTTCAGCGGTGGTCACGCAGACGCTGAGCAGCAGCTCATGGCCGAGGATCTTCTTGAGCTGGTAGGGGAGTCCGAGGCGTAGGAGGTGGCTTGCGGTGCCAATTGGCTAGGCGCACGATAGGACGACGATAGCCACCTCATAAACTAACTTTGACAGCAGTCCCGAGCGTCTCGTTCATGAGTAGCCACATGACATTCTTCCCATGACGACAGGTAGCGGAAAGCGCGTCTCATCGGCAATCACGAGCAGACCATACTCAGCCTGGTTCTCAATGTGCGCACCTTCAAAACGCGCTCATTCCGCCCGAATGATCCATTTGGAACCTATCCAAGCTTTTCACCGAATTGGCTATTCAGAAAAGCCCAGGTCGCGAGTTGAAAGTGTGTTCTAGAGGTTCCACCGACACCACTTCAACGTCGGAGCGGCCTTTCGTGCCGCGGCCGGTCTCGGTGCCGATGCGGTCCTGGTGTCGCCGCGCTGTGCGGACCCTTTGTACAGGCGCAGCGTCAAGGTGAGCATGGGTACGGTGTTCCAGGTGCCATGGGCGCGGATCGAGAGTTGGCAGGATGCAGCGGCGGAACTGCACGCGGCGGGTTTCGAACTCGCCGCGCTCGCCCTGAGCGATGACGCAGTACCGCTTGACGTCTATGCGTCGACTCGCCCGGAGAAGGTGGCGCTGGTGCTTGGCACTGAGGGCGACGGCCTCTCATCGACCGCCCTCGCCGCCGCAGATACCGTCGTGACCATCCCGATGCGCGGGGGAGTGGACTCGCTGAACGTCGCCTCAGCGGCAGCCGTTGCGCTGTGGTCGCTGTCGAACTGATCAGTCGTTCTTACCCGGCAGCACGATCGGGCCGGGTTCGGGGCGTTTCGGTGTGATGTGGTCACCCGATGACTGATGATTCAGCCTCCGCAGCACCCACGGCACCAGGTGTTCCCTTGCCCAGCCCAGATCCTCGGCTCGAGCTTGCCTCCACGTGCGGACAGGACGGGGGTCAGGCTGCATCGCCTGCAAGTCGTTGGGCACGTTCAGCGCGCGCAGGACCATCCGCGCCACCTCGTGGTGTCCGAGCGCATTGAAGTGCAGACGGTCGTCGTCGAAGAAGCGCGGATCTTGAACGCTCTTGAGCGCCCATTGATCGGCGACGATGCAGTCATGGCGATCGGCGATCGCACGGATGTTCTCGTTGTAGATGGCGACCTTGCCGCGAAACGGGCGGAAGACGGGCGTGAAGCCAGTGTCGATGCCTGTGAACACGATCACGGCGGCGCCCGTTGACGCGAGCCGTGACACGGCATCCTCCAACTGCACGGCGATGGCGTCAGGATCCGTTCCGGGCCTGATGACGTCGTTGCCGCCTGCGCAGATCGACACCAGGTCCGGACGCAGTTCGACTGCCGGCTCGATCTGGTCTGCGACGATCTGTGCGATCAGTTTGCCTCGTACCGCCAGGTTCGCGTACGCAAAATCATCGACCTGCTGCGAGAGCACCTCAGCGACGCGATCTGCCCAGCCGCGATGCCCGTCGGGTACGGCTGGATCGGGGTCGCCGATGCCTTCCGTGAAAGAGTCGCCCACGGCGACGAATCGACGCCAGGGGTGGGCGGTGTCGTGGGGCACTTTCGGGGGTCGGGGCGATTCCATCTCGGCCATCGAGCTCTCCTCTGCAGTATGCGCGGCGGGGGTGCAGCCGCGCAGGGAACGAGCCTACCTGCTCGCCGCGGACGACAGGTCGTGGCGACGCATCGGATGTCTGCGTCACCGATTACGCTTGATGCGATGCTCTCTCCGTCCTATCCCCAGCGCGCCCCATGGGGGACGGCCGACAAGCTTCGAGCCTGGCAGCGCGAAGCGCTGGACGCATACTTCGAACGCGATCAGCGCGACTTTCTCGTCGCGGCGACACCCGGCGCGGGTAAGACCACCTTCGCGCTCACGCTCGCAGTGGAACTGCTGCGAATCGGCGAGGTCAATCGCATCATCGTCGTCGCACCCACCGAGCATCTGAAGACGCAATGGGCTGATGCCGCCGCACGCGTTCATATCCGCCTTGATCCGCGCTTCCGCAACAGCCACTGGGCTCCGTCGAAGCAGTACCACGGCGTCGTCGTCACGTACGCGCAGGTGGCGGCGAAGTCATCGGTGCACCGTCATCTCACGGAGGACGCGAAGACACTGGTGATTCTGGACGAGGTCCACCACGGCGGCGATGCGCTGAGCTGGGGCGACGCGATCCGTGACGCGTACGGGCCGGCGAAGCGTCGGTTGCTGCTGTCCGGTACGCCGTTTCGCAGTGACACGGCTCCGATCCCTTTCGTGACCTACGCGCCTGATGAATCAGGCGGCCGTGTCTCAACCACCGACTACAACTACGGGTACGGCCGAGCACTCGCCGACGGCGTCGTGCGCCCAGTGCTGTTTCACATGTATTCCGGAAAGATGCGCTGGCGCACGAGCGCTGGTGACGAACTGGAAGCCCACCTCGGTCAGGACAACACGAAAGATGTCACCTCCCAAGCGTGGCGCACTGCGCTCGACCCCGAGGGTGAGTGGATGCCGGCGGTGCTGTCGGCCGCGGACAGGCGCCTGAGCGAGATCCGCCATCACGTGCCGGATGCCGGCGGCCTGGTGATCGCGACCGATCAGACGGTGGCGCGAGCGTATGCCAAGATCCTGCACTCACTGACCGGTGAGCGTCCGACGATCGTGCTGTCGGATGAGGCGGCCGCCTCACAGCGCATCGAGAGATTCAGCGCTGACACGAGCAGGTGGATGGTTGCCGTGCGTATGGTGTCGGAGGGAGTGGACGTGCCCCGACTCGCGGTCGGAGTGTACGCGACATCGTCGTCGACACCGCTGTTCTTCGCGCAGGCGATTGGGCGCTTCGTGCGGGCACGGCGCCGTGGCGAGGCGGCGAGCGTCTTCCTCCCGAACGTTCCGGTTCTGATGGGGTTGGCGAACGAACTCGAGAAAGAGCGAGATCACGCACTCGACCGTCAGAGCAAGGACGACGACGGTCTCGATGATTCGCTGCTGGAGAGCGCGAACAGAGAAGACGACGCCTCCGACGCGCTCACACAGGAATTCAGCTACCAGGCGATCTCGTCTCTTGCGCACTTCGATCGCGTCGTCTTCGAGGGCAAAGAATTCGGCCAGCTCGCAGAACCAGGCACGCCGGAAGAAGAGGAATTCATCGGCATACCCGGTCTGTTGGAACCCGAGCACGTTCATGAGCTGCTGATGCAGCGCCAATCGCGACAGTCGCGGCTTCGTGAGGCGCGAGAGGCGGAAGCCGGACCGACAGCGGTCACGACGCTGCCCCAACCGCTGCATCGCACATTGCGCGAGCAGCGCCAATTGCTGAACAGCCTCGTGGGGCTGTATGCGCGCCAGGCAGGAGAGCCTCACGGTGCCGTGCATGCCGAGCTGCGTCGCATATGCGGCGGGCCAGCGGTCGCACAGGCCACCGTCACGCAGCTGCAGTCACGCATCGAGGTGCTTCGCAAGCGCGTACGCAAGTGACACGTGTCGCCGGTCCTCGGAGCCCACAGCCTCGAGTGGGTTAGGAGCCCCGAAATCCTGTCAATCCGTGCTTTCCGCGCTCGTCTGCTCTGTGTTCTGGCTAGCGTTGAATGCGCGTCCGATCCGGGCGTTGACCGCACTATGGAGGATTCATGACCGCGCCTGCAGCCGCAGAGCCGACCGCGGCCGATCGTCGTCGGTGGGCGCGCTATCTCGTAGAGGAACGCGCAGAAGGCTTCGTCTATCAGAAGCTCGCTGCACGCAGATCAGGCGAAGAGCGCGAGATCCTGCAGAGCCTTGCCGATGCGGAGTATCGCCATGAGCAGCACTGGCTGGATCTGCTCGGTGGAGAGCCGGACAAGCTGCCCAGAGCCGGCATCCGTTCGACCCTTCTGGGATGGATGGCGGGGCGATTCGGTTCGATCTTCGTCCTGGCCCTAGCCCAGACCGCCGAGGCGCGTTCCCCGTACGACACAGAGCACTATGCGACGCCGGCCATGCGCGCCGACGAGAAGATCCACTACGAGGTCGTTCGCGGCTTGGCGGCGCGAGGTCGGCGTCGTCTGTCCGGCTCTTTCCGCGCGGCGGTGTTCGGGGCCAATGACGGACTTGTCAGCAACCTCGCGCTGGTGCTCGGAATCGGGGCAACGGGGGTCGCGCCGAGTTTCGTGCTCTTCAGTGGCATCGCCGGGCTCCTCGCCGGCGCGCTGTCGATGGGGGCGGGGGAGTACGTCTCCGTGCGCTCCCAGCGCGAGCTGCTCGCCTCGACTGAGGCGAACGAGGACGCTGCGCTCTCGGCCGCAGACCTCGACATCGATGAGAACGAGTTGGCTCTGGTGTATCGGGCACGCGGTGTGGACGCCGTCGAAGCGCTCGCTCGTTCGAAACGAATAATCGCCGCAGCCCAAGAGGGCGTGCGGCGGGCGTCGACAGGGCCGATCCGTGCGCATGTGGGCGACCACGAGATCGTGGGGAGCGACTGGACAGCCGCACTCACCAGCTTCCTCCTGTTCTCCGCCGGTGCGATCGTGCCCGTGCTGCCTTGGATCTTCGGGCTGCAGGGACTCAGCGCTGTCGTCGTCGCGCTCGCGCTCGTCGGCACGGCACTGCTCGCGACCGGAGCGATGGTCGGCATCCTGTCGGGAGGACCGCCCCTGCGGCGTGCCCTGCGGCAGTTGGCGATCGGGGTCGGTGCTGCCGCCATCACATACGCCCTGGGGCTCGTGTTCGGCGTCGTCGCGGCCTAGCGGGGACGCGCTGGCCTCGGTACGACGAACCGGTGCCGTACAACGAGAAATGGCCCCCAGCTGGGAGCCATTTCTCTTTTGTGCGCGGAGGGGGACTTGAACCCCCACGCCCTTACGGGCACTACGACCTCAACGTAGCGCGTCTACCATTCCGCCACCCGCGCAGGTGATGAAAAGTCGTTGCCGACCGAAGAAAAACATTACCATGCTCGCCAGGTCACGACGAACTCACGGACCCCCGGGCGTGCCGTCGGACTTGGGTAGCCTGGGGACATGGCTCAGTCACAGCATCCGGAGGTCGTGCGCGTCGCGCAGGATCTCATCCGTTTCGACACGTCGAACTTCGGGGGGGGAAAGGCGAACGGCGAGCGCGAAGCGGCCGAGTACGTCGGCTCATACCTGGAAGGTGTGGGCCTCGCCCCTGTTTTCTACGAGCCGATTCCTCGGCGGACCAACGTGATGGCGCGCGTGCCGGGCCGCGACTCGACCAAGCCCGCTCTGGTCGTGCACGGGCATCTCGATGTCGTCCCCGCGATGGCTGAGGACTGGAGCGTCGACCCCTTCGCGGGCGAGTTGCGTGACGGCATGTTGTGGGGCCGCGGCGCTGTCGACATGAAGAACATGGACGCGATGATCCTGACCTCGGTCGCGGACCTTCTGCGGGCGGGAGAGCAACCGGAGCGTGATCTCGTCCTCGCATTCTTTGCCGACGAGGAGAATGGCGGTGTCGAGGGCTCCGCACTTGTCGTGAAGGATCATCCGGAATGGTTCGCAGGCGCCACGGAGGCGATCAGCGAGGTCGGCGGGTACTCGATCACCGTCGATGATCGCCGCGCATATCTGCTGCAGGTGGGCGAGAAAGCACTGATCTGGATTCGACTCATTGCCAGGGGGCGCGCGGGTCACGGCAGCCGTCTGCACGAGAACAATGCCGTCGTGAAACTCGCCGAAGCGGTCGCCGCGATCGGACGAACCCGGTGGCCGATTCGGCTGACCCCGACGACCCGTGCTCTGCTCAGCGGTCTCAGCGAGCTGACCGGACGCTCGGTGGATGACCCTGACGCTCTCGCGGCGGCATCCGGCCCTGCTGAGGCCTTTCTTCGCTCCACATTCCGCACGACGGCCAATCCGACTGCTCTCACCGCCGGATACAAACACAACGTGATTCCTGAGAGCGCCGAGGCACTCATCGACGTCCGCGTGCTGCCAGGGACTGAGGACGAAGTTCTCGCCGAGATCCAGAAGATCGTCGGCGATGACATCGTCATAGAGACGGTCGTGAGAGACATCGGCATGGAGACTCCGTTCGAAGGGGATCTCGTCGAGGCGATGGTTCGCTGCCTCGGCAGGCACGACCCCGGTGTCCCGGTCATCCCATACCTGCTCGGCGCCGGTACCGACAACAAAGCGCTGTCGCGTCTTGGGATCACCGGCTATGGATTCGCCCCGCTCAGGCTGCCCGCTGATCTGGACTTCACAGGAATGTTCCACGGAGTCGATGAGCGTGTACCCGTAGAATCGCTTGTCTTCGGTCAACAGGTTCTGACCGATCTGCTGCGCACGTACTGACGCGCTTCCCTGATTCAGAAGGCCATCCATGCACCTGCTCGAAGCGCTGTTCCTCGGCGTCATTCAGGGACTCACCGAGTTCCTGCCCATCTCCTCGAGTGCTCACTTGCGCATCGTCGGAACGTTCACGGGTTCAGGAGAGGACCCGGGCGCCGCGTTCACCGCGATCACGCAGATCGGCACGGAAGCAGCCGTCGTCGTGTTCTTCTGGCGTGACATCACACGCATCATCTCTCACTGGTTCAGGTCGCTGACCGGTTCGCTACCACGCAATGACCCCGATGCCAGGATGGGCTGGTTGATCATCATCGGCAGCATCCCGATCGTCGTGCTGGGTGTGTTCTTCCAAGACCAGATCGAAACGGTGCTGCGCTCGATGTGGATCGTCGCGATCATGCTGATCGTGTTCGGCATTCTTCTCGGCATCGCCGACCACGTGGGCGCGAAGCGCCGAACGCTCGGTCAGGTGACCTACCCGCACGGCATCCTGTACGGCCTCGCTCAAGCACTGGCGCTGGTCCCTGGCGTCTCCCGTTCGGGCGGCACGATCACGATGGGGCTCTTCCTCGGATATGAGCGCGCCGCAGCTGCCCGCTATGCGTTCCTGCTCGCCATCCCCGCCGTCTTCGGAAGCGGCTTCTTCCAGCTCTTCAAGAGCTGGAACGCGCCGGATCAGTACTTCTCCGTCGGCGAGACCATAGCGGCCACCGGCATCGCGTTCGTGGTCGCCCTCGGAGTGATCGCGTTCTTCATGAGCTGGATCTCGAAGCGAAGTTTCTTGCCGTTCGTGATCTACCGGATCCTTCTCGGAACGGCACTGCTGGTGCTGCTGGGCACCGGAGTGATCGAGGGCTAACGCTTGCGGTCGCCCGGGCCATCGCCTCGACGACGCAGGTAGCGTTCGAACGCCTGCGCGATCGCGTCTCCCGATGCCTCGGGTGAATCCCAGGTGTCGCGCGTGCGCTCCAACTGGTGGATGTACTCGGTCATCTCTTCGTCCTCCGCCGCAGCGGCATCGATCGAGAGCTCCCAGGCCGCGGCCTCAGTGCGAAGACGGTCTCGCGGCATATCGATGCCGGTGAGTTCGTGCAGCCTGTCCAAGAGGGCGAGCGTCGCCTTGGGCGACGGCGCGGCCGTGGCGACATAGTGGGGCACGCTCGCCCATAGCGTCGCCGTGGGGATTCCCGCTGTCTCAGCGAAATGCTCCAGGACACTCAGGATGCCGACAGGACCTTCGTAGAGCGAACGCTCGAGCCCCAGTGCCTCGCGGACCTGCTCGTTCGAGCTTGCGGCGAACACGGAGATGGGGCGGGTGTGCGGAACATCGGAGAGCATGGCGCCGAGCGTGAGCATGCCGGTGATGTCGTCGCGCAACGCGATGTCGATGAATTCGTTGGCGAACGCCTGCCAGGTGCGTGCCGGTTCGACGCCGGTGAGGATCCAGAACTCGGGATCGCCGTCTGCAGGCGGAGTCTTCGGCCGCCAGAGTGCCGCCTCGGGCCAGCGCAGCTCACGCCGGCCGGTGGCGTCCATCTTCGACGACGGACGCGTGTACTGGTAGTCGAAATACAACTCAGGGTCCACCGAGTGCACGAGTTCGTACTCCGCGCTCTCGCGCAGTACTTCTATCGCGCCGCTGGCGGCTTCGCCCGCGTCGTTCCAACCGTCGAAGGCCACGACGACAACGCGGTTGCCCAGCGCATCCATCGAGCTCTCCCTTCAGTAGCGGTAGGTATCCCTCAAGGCTAGTCGGCGTCCGGCGGGTATGTCGCACTGGCCGAGCTAGCATGGTGAAGTGAGTGAAAAGCCGCGCGCAGTCCTGTGGGACATGGATGGAACACTGGTCGACACCGAGCCGTATTGGATGGCAGCGGAGACCGCGCTCGTCGAATCCTTCGGAGGCACCTGGTCACATGAGCAGGCACTGCAGCTCGTAGGCAATGGTCTGACCGACAGCGCCGCACACCTCATCTCCGTCGGCGTGAAGATGGATCCCGACGCTATCGTCGCGAAACTCACCGACGACGTGCGCACTGCTCTCGCCACTCAGGGCGTGCCCTTTCGCCCGGGCGCCAAAGAGCTGCTGCGCGACCTGCATGCCGCGGGTATCCGCACGGCATTGGTGACCATGTCGCTTCGACGGATGGCACTCAGCGTGGTCGATCTGATGGACTTCGACGCCTTCGAGCATGTCGTCGCGGGCGACGACGTCGATCTCCCGAAGCCCAACCCTGATCCTTATCTGATGGCCGCGGACCTCCTCGGCATCGACATCAGTGAAGCGGTAGTGATCGAGGACTCGGGCACCGGTCTGCGTGCAGGGGTCGCGTCAGGGGCTGTCACCCTCGGCGTGCCGCATATGATCCCTCTCGAAGGCTTCGGGGCGCACGCGCTCTGGCCCACTCTCGACGGCCGCACTGCTGCTGACATCATCGAGTTGTATGCGACGGCGAAGGCCACGCAGGCAGATGAGGTGCGCCGATGACCTCCTCGTCAGCACGACCCAGCGGCCCGTTCCGCGAAGGCGACCGCGTGCAGCTGACCGGGCCGAAGAACCGTCTTCACACCACGACGCTGACCGCCGACGGCGAGCTGCACACCCACCACGGCGTACTCAAGCACAGCGATGTGATCGGGCTGCACGACGGCTCTGTCGTGAGCAACAGTGCAGGACACGAGTATCTGGCGCTGCGTCCGTTGCTGCGCGACTTCGCGATGTCGATGCCCAGAGGGGCAGCGATCGTGTACCCGAAGGATGCGGCGCAGATCGTGATGCAGGCCGACATCTTCCCCGGCGCGACGGTCGTCGAGGCCGGAGTGGGCTCGGGCGCGCTGTCGCTGTCGCTGCTGCGCGCCGTCGGAAGCACCGGGCGGCTCATCTCGTTCGAGCGGCGGGAAGATTTCGCCGAAGTGGCCAAGGCGAACGTCACGACGTTCTTCGGGGAGACTCCCGAGACCTGGCAGGTCGTCGTCGGCGACCTTCTCGACGCGCTGCCTGCGCAACTGCCCGCCGCTTCTGTGGATCGCGTCGTGCTCGACATGCTGGCGCCTTGGGAGGTCATGGACGTCGTCGCCGACGCGCTCACCCCCGGAGGAGTCGTGCTCTGCTACGTGGCGACGGCGACGCAGCTGTCCCGCGTCGCCGAGTACATTCGCGGCACCGGACTTTTCACCGAACCTGATGCGTCAGAGACGATGGTGCGCGGCTGGCACGTGGAAGGACTCGCGGTTCGGCCCGATCATCGAATGGTCGCGCACACAGGCTTTCTGCTCACCGCGCGCCGCATGGCGCCGGGCACGATCGCGCCGGAGATCAAACGGCGTGCATCGAAGTCGAGCTATGGCGACGACGACGTGGACCAGTGGACTCCCGGTGCTGTCGGCGATCGCGAGATCACCGACAAGAACTTGAGAAAACGTGTTCGTGAGGCAACCAAGGCCGCTGAGGGCGCTCTGTCAGCTGCCGCGGCGCGCGACGACGAGCAACGTTCGCAATAGACTGGAGCGCGTGCGTAAAACGTCTGCCGCTCTGGCCACACTCAGCCTCGCCCTCGTCGCCCTGACCGGGTGCAGCGCGACATCCTCCTTCGGTGGTGTCGTATGCGATCGCGCAGGATCCACAAGCGGGATCGAAGACATCGCCACCATCACCGGCGACGTCGGCGCCAAGCCCGACGTCGAGGTGTTCACACCGATCGGCGTGGACAAGAGCAGGTTCGGCGACGTGGTCGTCGGCGAAGGCCCCGCCCTGACGTCTCCGACGCAGAGCGCGGTCATCGAGTTCTCGCTGTTCTCCGGCAAGACCGGGGAACCGATCGCGGGCACGGCCTACGACGACGCGCAGGAGCAGCTGGTCAGCATCGACTACTGGGCTCAGCGCGTGCCCGCTTTCGGCGAGGCGCTCGAGTGCGCCACCGGTGGCACCCGGGTGCTGTCGGTCGTGACACCGGAGGATTTCGGCGCGCAGAACCTGTCAGGCTTCGGCCTGGACACCGACGAACCCGTGATCGCGATCTTCGACGTCACGAAGGCCTACCCTGCCAAAGCCGATGGTGATGCGCAGTACAACGACGCAGCAGGAATGCCCACCGTGGTGAGAGCGCCTGACGGCCGTCCCGGCATCATCGTCCCCGACAGCGCGGCGCCCGACGACCTGGTCGTCCAGACGCTCATCAAGGGCGACGGCGAGAAGGTCGCCGACGACGACACGCTGCTGGTCAATTACACCGGGGTCACCTGGGCTGACAAGACGGTCTTCGACTCGTCTTGGGACCGCGGAGCGGCCACCTTCAACATGGCCGGCCTGATCCCGGGCTTCACCCAGGGACTCACGGGCCAGACCGTCGGATCTCAGGTGCTCATCGTCGTTCCGCCGGAGCTCGGATACGGCGAAGCAGGGTCAGGAGCCGTTCCTGCCAACGCCACGCTCGTGTTCGTGGTCGACATCTTGGGTATCGATCCTCCGGCAGCTCCGCAGCAGTGATGGCTACCCGGATCCCGCCAGAAGAACGCCAGACGAACCTCGTCGTGGCGCTGATGGCCACGGAGATCGGGCTCACCAAACAGCAGATCCTCGACAACATCTCCGGCTATCGCCAGCGTGCTGCGGCAGGCGCCCGTGCCGATGCCCTTGAGAAGATGTTCGAGCGCGACAAGGACGAGCTGCGCACTCTCGGTGTTCCCATCGAGACGATCGGTGACCCGAGCGACCCGAACGATCTCCGTGAGGCCAGATATCGGATTCCGAAGGCCGAATACGATCTGCCTGCGGATCTGGAGTTCAGCGCGGCCGAACTTGCCGTACTCACCCTGGCCGGGAGCGTATGGAGTGCGGAGTCAGCATCCGCGGATGCCCAAGCCGGAGTGCGGAAGATCCGTGCGCTCGGAATCGATGGCGATGAACCGATCATCGGCTTCGCGCCCCGGATCACCACTCGCGAAGCATCCTTCGGGCCGCTGCAGAACGCGATCGAGTCGTGCAAGGTCGTCAGCTTCGACTACCTGAAGCCGGGGGAGCTGTCGCCCCGCCGTCGACAGATCGAACCGTTGGCGCTGCTCGACTACGAGGCCAGATGGCATGTGTACGGAATCGACATCGATGCGGATGACGAGCGCACGTTCCTCCTCAGTCGAATCGTCGGCGACGTGTCGGTGACGAGGAAGAGCTTTGACTCCCGACTGCGTGAGGGTGCAGGAGAGCGTGCGCTGGCAGGCCTGGAGGACGTCGCTCGTCGCAACTCTGCGCTTCTGGAGATCACCCCCGGCACCGAGGCCTCGTTGAGGCTCGGCCGGCGTGCCACGGCAGAGGTTCAGGGATTTCGCGTGCCGTTCGTCGACGTGCACATCTTCGCCGATGAGCTCGCCTCTTATGGCCCCGAGGTGCGGGTGGTCGAACCCCGCTCGCTTCACGACGCGGTCGTCGAGCGGCTCAAGGCCATCGTGGCTGCTCACTCGGACGGGAGTGCTCACGATGGCTGAACAGTCACGCCCTCTCCTGTCTGTGGATCGCGTGCGCGCATATCTCACGTTGGTGCCCTATCTGCTCGAGCGCGGCCAGGTCTCTCTCGAAGAAGCCGCTCGTGAGTTCGATGTGACCGCGGAAGAGATGCGCGGCATGGTCGAGAAACTGACAGTGATCGGACTTCCTGGCGAGGGCGGATACTGGCAGCAACCGCATGAGATGTTCGACATCAACTGGGACCTCCTCGACCAGGAGGACATCATCGAGATAACCAATGACGTCGGGCTTCGCCGTGTGCCGCGCTTCACCGCCCGTGAGGCGGCTGCCCTTCTGACAGGGCTGCAGATGGTCGCGGCTGTTCCTGCGGTGTCCGATTCCGGACTGGTGGCGGGGCTGATCGCGAAACTTTCTCGCGCGGCAGCGGATGCCCCCGCAGAAGTCGTCATCGCCCCCAGCGCTGTCGATGCAGTGCGCGACGTCGTCGCCGACGCGCTGCGCCGGCGCGTTGCCGTCTCGTTCAGATACCAAGCCCCGGATGCTGCGGCGACGACGCGAACCGTCGACCCGGTGCAGGTCCTGATCACGAATGGGCAATGGTATCTGCAGGGGTGGTGCCACATGCGTCAGGCGATGCGCACCTTCCACCTCGACCGCGTCAGCCTGCCCGAGTTGACTGATATCGCGATCACTCACGCGGAGGACCATCTTCCTGAGGCGTTCAGCACGATTGGTGATGACGCAGAAGTGCTTGTCCGTGTCCCGGAGCGGATGCTGCCGCTGCTCGGCGACTACGCGCGCGGTGAGAACACGCACACGCAGGACGGCTTCGCGTCAGTGCGTATTCGTATGTCGGATCCGCGGAGCATCAAACGCGTCGCCGGACGGTTCGGCGGTGCCCTCGAAGTACAGGAGCCTGCGATCGCGCGAACGGCCGCGCGGGAATGGGCCGTTGAGGGACTCGCCTTGTATCGCGAACCCAACGCCGACGAGTCCAGTTAGACTGGTACGCAAACGACGAAGGAGAATCACATGGGCGCATTCGGCTGGCCACACCTGCTGATCATCCTCGCCGTCATCTTGCTGCTGTTCGGCGCCGCCAAACTTCCGGCACTCGCGAAGAGCATGGGCCAGTCAGCCCGCGTCTTCAAGGGAGAGATGAAGGCGATGAAGAGTGACGATGCCGTCGTCGAACCCGATACGGCGACTCCTGTTCAACGCGACGTCCCCGGAACGAACCAGGCCAACGACCCGGGCGCTCCACCGCGAATCCCATAGTCCGTGGCTGCGGTCGATTCTCCTCGGACGGGAAAACCTGGCCGAGACCGACGGATGCCGCTGAGGCAGCATCTCGTCGAGCTTCGCAAGCGACTGCTGATCGCCGTCGTCGGGCTGATCCTCGGCATGGTGGTGGCATTCATCGTCACCGATTCCCTGATCGCCCTGTTGGCGACTCCGATCGAGAGCATTGCCGAAGAAGCGGGCCGCGAGTACACGAGACTCAACTTCGGGGGAGTTACCAGCGGATTCGATCTGCGCATGCGCATATCGTTCGCGATCGGTCTGCTGCTGTCTGCACCGGTCTGGCTGTGGCAGATCTGGGCGTTCATCATGCCCGGTCTCACGCGTAAAGAAGTCGGCTACACCTGGGGCTTCTTGGGCGCGGCGATCCCGTTGTTCTTCAGCGGATGCGCAGTGGCGTTCTTCGTGCTGCCCCATGTGATCGAGATCATGGCCGGATTCGTGCCCACCGGAATGGCGCAGTTTTACGATTATTCGAGCTATTACGACTTCGTCTTCAAGTTCCTACTGGTCGTCGGCGTCGCGTTCGTGCTCCCTGTCTTCCTCGTGGCTCTCAACGTCGCCGGTGTGATCTCCGGCCGCGAGATCCTCAAGGGATGGCGTGTGGCCGTCCTGATCTGCACGATCTTCGCTGCCATCGCCACGCCGCCCGCTGATGTCTTCTCGATGCTTCTGCTGATGGGAGCGATGATCGTCCTTTTCTTCGCGGCGGCGTTGGTGTCGCTGCTGTTCGACCGCCGTAAGAAGAAGCGTGCGACAGCAGAAGGCCTGCTCGCGAACGGAAACGTATGAGCTCGCCGGCCGAACGTTACGCAGCTGCCAGGGACGCGGCCTCGCATCCCGAGACGACGGCATTCGCTGCGAGGCAGAAGTTCGACCTCGACAGCTTTCAGATAGAGGGTTGTCATGCGCTGGAGCGCGGTCACAGCGTGCTCGTGGCAGCGCCGACGGGTGCGGGCAAGACCATCGTCGGAGAGTTCGCGATCCATCTCGCCATGCAGACACCGGCAGACAAGGCCTTCTACACGACCCCGATGAAGGCGCTGTCGAACCAGAAGTTTCGTGAACTGGTCGATGTGTACGGAGCTGACCAGGTGGGTCTGCTCACAGGTGACACGAACATCAACGGCAACGCGCGCATCGTCGTGATGACGACCGAGGTGCTGCGCAACATGATCTACGCCGATTCTGCGGCGTTGCGCGATCTGCGTTATGTGATCATGGACGAGGTCCATTACCTGGCCGACCGTTTCCGCGGTGCCGTGTGGGAAGAGGTCATCATCCACCTCCCCGCAGCGGTGCGGCTGGTCTCGCTGAGCGCAACGGTGTCCAACGCTGAGGAGTTCGGCGATTGGCTCGACACGGTGCGCGGCGACACGGAGGTGATCGTCTCGGAGATCCGACCGGTGCCTCTGGAGCAACATGTGCTCGTGAGAGACGACCTACTGCCGTTGTTCGATGACCGCGCCGGCATCGCCACTGCGCAGGTGAATCAAGAGCTCATGCGGATCCGCTCGTCGACCGGATCCCATTACGACAACAATCGCCGCTCGCAGTCGTATCGCAGCAACAAGCACGCCGGACGCAATCCACCCAGGCCGCAGAAAGGCGGACGTCGTCCGGTGCGCTCGGCGAACGTCCAGCGCATCGAACGTATGGATCGCCCGGACGTCATCACCCTGCTCGAGCGCACCAACCTGCTGCCGGCGATCTTCTTCATCTTCAGCCGTGTCGGATGCGATGCAGCGGTGCAACAGGTCCGACGCTCCGGCATGCGTCTGACGACCCCGGAAGAGCGCGCCGAGATCCGTGAGTTCGTCGAGGAGCACACGCGCACTCTCCAGGATGAAGATCTCGGGGTGCTCGGGTATTTCGAATGGCTGGACAACCTCGAGCGGGGGGTGGCGTCGCATCATGCGGGCTTGCTTCCTGCGTTCAAAGAGGTCGTCGAAGAGTTGTACCGGCGGAAGCTGGTGAAGGTGGTCTTCGCGACCGAGACGTTGGCGCTGGGGATCAACATGCCGGCGCGCACCGTGGTGCTCGAGAAGATGGAGAAGTTCAACGGTGAAGCACGGGTGGCCATCACGTCGGGGGAGTACACCCAGCTCACGGGACGCGCCGGCCGACGGGGGATCGACGTGGAGGGCCACGCGGTCGTGCAATGGACCGAGGGCATGGATCCGCAGGCTGTCGCTGCCCTCGCATCGCGGCGTACCTACCCGCTGAATTCGAGCTTCCGTCCGACATACAACATGGCGGTCAACCTGATCGACATGTTCGGCCGGGCGCGCGCGCGTCAGGTACTGGAATCGTCATTCGCCCAGTTCCAAGCCGATCGGTCCGTGGTGGGCCTGGCACGGCAGGTTCGGGAAGCGGAGTCTTCGCTGGCAGGCTACCTGAGCGCGATGGAGTGTGACAGGGGCGACTTCGCCGACTACGCGGGGATTCGTCGTGAACTCAGCGATCTCGAGAAGAAGAACCGTCAGGATTCCAACGCCCCGCGTGTGGCACGCGATAAGCGGCTCAAACGGATACAGGGCTTGCGTACGCGTATGCAGCGGCACGCATGCCATGGATGCCCCGACCGCGAGGCCCATGCGCGGTGGGCAGAGCGCTATTGGAAACTCAAGCGACAGACCGACCGCACGCGCAAGCAGATCGAAACGCGCACCGGAACTGTCGCTCGCGTGTTCGATCGTGTCGTAGATGTGCTCGCCGCGTTGGACTATGTGAAGGGCGTCGACGACGAGACCACCCTCACCGATGCTGGTCGCACCATGCGCCGTATCTACGGGGAGCGCGACCTGCTGGTGGCAGAAGCACTTCGTCAAGGACTGTGGAAAGGCCTGGACGCACCCTCGCTGGCTGCTATGGCGTGCTGTCTTGTGTACGAGCCGCGGCGAGATGAGGCGAATTCCGGTGAACGAGGGCTGCCCCGAGGTCCGTTCCGCTCCGCGTACGACAAGACGACAGAGCTGTGGGCCGAGCTCGACGATCTCGAACAGGACCATCACCTGCCGGGGTCTGAGCCACTCGCCGCGGGACTCGCCGGTGCAATGCACGCGTGGGCACGTGGTGCGCTACTCGATCGTGTGCTGGCGGATTCAGACATGGCCGCCGGAGATTTCGTCCGATGGGCGAAGCAGACGATCGATCTGCTCGATCAACTCTCGATAGTCGCGGAGGACGGCGATATCGCCCGAACCGCGCGGCACGCGCTGGACGGTGTGCGCCGCGGCATCGTGGCGTACTCCACGATGTGAGAAGGCGACCGATGTCATCTCCTGCCGCGGTCGCGGTCGCGAATCGGCCACGCCCCCTTCTGCCGCTCTGGGCCGCCGTGCTTGCGGCGGCGTGCTCCGGGGTGCTCATGGATCTCGTATATCCGTCCGCCGCGGTATGGGCACTGGCAGTGCCTGCTGTCGCGCTGCTGTTGATATCGCTCGTCGGGCGCGGGGTGGGCGGTGCGCTTCTGGTCGGTCTGACGCACAGCTGCGTCTTCTTCTTCTTACTGGTCTCATGGACCTCGCGATACCTGGGCTTCATTCCGTGGGCCGCGCTCGCGCTGCTGGAAGCTGCGCTGACGGCCGTCGGACTGATGCTGGTCGCCATGGCCTATCGCTGGCTGCCCAGAGCATTCCCGAGCACGCCAGGACGCCTCGTCGCTCTCCCTGCGGTGGTCGGCGCACTCTGGGTGGGAATCGAGCTCTTGCGAGGCTCCTGGCCGTACACAGGCTTTCCCTGGGCTCGTCTGGGCATGACCCAGTCGTTGAGTCCGCTCGGTTCGCTCACATCGTGGGTCGGTGTGAGCGGATTGAGCTTTCTGATCGTGTTCGCCTCCGCCATGCTCGTTGAAAGCGTGCGACTTCGACTCTGGCATCGCCCGGCTGCGATGGCCGTGCCAGCGGTACTGGTGCTGATCTTGATCGTCGTGCCGGCCTTCCCGACCACGTCGGTCGGCACGATGCGCATCGGTGCGGTGCAAGGCAATGGTCCGACAGGCTACTTCGACGACCGAGAGCCGTACTCCGTCATCCAGGCGCAGACGGATGCGACTGAGCCGCTCTTCGAAGAAGAGATGGATCTTCTCGTCTGGCCGGAAGGCGGACTCGACAGTGATCCGTTCCAGGACGGCTCACTGGCGCGCCGGATGACGAGGATCACCTCGCAGGTCGACGCGCCGTTGCTCGCCAACGCCGCCACGGCCCGCGACGACGAGTACTTCAACACATCGATGCTGTGGACGCAGGACGCAGGCGCTGAGCAGAGTCACGACAAACGATATCCGGTCCCGTTCGGAGAGTATGTGCCCGATCGCGCGTTCTACAACGCGATCGTTCCCGACCTCATCGGTCTGATCGGGCGCGAGTACTCGCACGGTACGAATCCGCCGCTGGTCGAGGTGGACAGCACCGCCGTGGGTCTGGCGATCTGCTTCGACGTCATCTACGACGATGTCATCGCCGAGGGCGTGCATGGCGGCGCGCAGGTACTCGTCTTCCAGACGAACAACGCCGACTTCCGAGGTACGGATGAGAATCAGCAGCAACTCGCGTTTGCGCGCACCCGGGCGATCGAGACGGGCCGCAGCGTCGTCAACGTCTCGACGGTCGGTGCGAGCCAGATCATCCGGCCTGATGGGTCGACGGTAGCCGCCCTGGACGCAGATGAGGCCGGAGCGATG
>JBEBSN010000023.1:0-34166 GCA_040394295.1 Microbacterium sp. | reverse complement strand
CCGCGGACTCATCAAGAACTTCGGTGAGCACCGTGCGGTCAACGAGATCGACCTCACCGTTCGCGCCGGATCTTTCTACGGCATCGTCGGTCCGAACGGTGCCGGTAAGACGACCACTCTGTCGATCCTCGCCGGCCTTCTCCGTGCCAACGCGGGCAAGGTCGTCATCTGCGGCATCGACCAAGCGGCGGATCCACTGGCAGCCAAGCGCGTCATGGGTGTGCTGCCCGACAGGCTCCGCACGTTCGATCGTCTGACCGGGCGCCAGCTGCTGCATTATTACGGGCTGCTGCGCGGTCTTTCCGCTGATGTGATCGAGAAACGCACTGCTGACCTTGCGCGAGCGTTCGACCTCGTCGACGCGCTCGGCCGCGTCGTCTCGGATTACTCAGCCGGTATGACCAAGAAGATCATGCTCGCCGGCGCGATGATCCATTCGCCGCGTGTACTGGTGCTCGATGAGCCGTTCGAGGCGGTCGACCCCGTCTCATCAGCGGTGATTCTCGACATTCTCCGCGCCTACGTCGCGCACGGCGGCACCGTCATCCTCTCCAGCCACGGGATGGACCTGGTCGAGAGAGTCTGCTCGCGTGTCGCGATCATCGTCGACGGTGTCGTCCTGGCAGAGGGGACGATCGACGAAGTCCGTGCAGGCCAGACGCTCGAGGCGCGATTCGTCGAGCTGTCCGGTGGCATCGGCGAGGTGGAGGGACTCGAGTGGTTGCACACGTTCTCCGACTGAGGCTGGCGCTCATGCTCGGCGCCTTCCGCGGCGAACGAGCGGTGCGCACCGTCATCGGATTCATTGTGATCGCGGCCGCGACGGTGGCGATCTGTACCGCAGTGCTCAGCTTGAGTGACGCGCAGCCGGCTGTGGCTCGGACGATCCTCGTACTGGGCGGTGCGGCCATATTCCTGGGGTTCCTGCTCGGACCGATCCTCACCGGCGCCACCGACCAACTTGACCCACGCCGATTCGGCGTCTTCGGCGTCGACGTGCGGCAGATGCCCTGGATCCTCGCCCTCGCGTCGCTTGTGAGTATTCCGTCGCTGGCCCTGCTCGCGGTGGTCGCCACGACGGCGATCGTCACGATCGAGATGGGCGCGCCCTGGCCCATCGCTGTACTCGCGGCGCTGCTTCGACTTCTCGTCTGCGCCCTCGTCGCGCGTGTGGGCATGGCAATCAGCGCGCTGGTACTGCCAGAGCGACGCTCTCGCGAACTGACCGCGCTGTTCGTGCTGGCAGTCGTGGTCGTCGCTTTTCCTGTCACGGTGTTCTTCGCTTCGCTGAACTGGGATGGCCAGGTGCCCGCAGCGGTCGCCGCAGTTTCGGCGATCGTCGGCTACACGCCGATCGGCGCATCGTCGGCCTTCTCGCCTGCGATCGCTTTGGGTGATGCGCAAGAAAGCTGGATCATCGGGCTGGTCGCGGTCGCGACGCTGGCCGTGGTGTGGTTGCTGTGGTCATGGCTTGTGCGTCGTCTGCTGACGACTATCGAGAGACCGGCGACGTCGCGTGAGCGCGCCGGTCTTGGCTGGTTCGCCGTCTTGCCCTCGAACGCGTTCGGCGCGATCGCCGCGCGAAGTCTCGTGTATTGGTTGAGAGACCGGCGATACATCGTCAACTTCGTCATCGTCCCCATCGCAGGAGTATTGACGGTCTTCCCCCTTCTGATCGCAGGGGTTCCGCTGTACATCGCCGCGCTCGTCCCCGTACCTGTGATGGCACTGTTCTTCGGATGGCTGCCGCACAATGACGTCGCCTACGACTCCACAGCTTTCTGGACCCATGTCGCAAGTGGCGTACGCGGACTCTCTGATCGCTTCGGTCGTATGATTCCCGTCGCGCTCGTCGCGATTCCCGTGCTCGCGATTTCGATTCCGCTGACGCTGGCTCTGATCGAGAGCTGGTATCTGCTGCTGCCGATGGTCGGCATCACCGCCAGCCTGTTCCTCTCAGGACTCGGCCTCTCCAGCATCTCGTCCGTGGTGTCGCCGTACGCCGTCTCTCGCCCGGGAGACAGTCCGTTCCAGCAACCGCAGCGATCGGCTTCTCGTGGCACTTTCGGGTCGGCTGCAGCATTCTTGGGGGCCGTGGTGGTCAGCATCCCGGCGCTGTATCTGTTCATCATGACCGTGATCGCCGACGGCGTGTACAACGCCACCGCATTCTGGGTCGGACTCGGCACAGGGATCGTGGTTCTCACGCTCGCCGCATTCATCGGCGGACGAATCTACGATCGTGGCGGCGAGCGGCTGATGGAGTTCGTCGAGACCGTCTAGCGAGCGCATTTCGCGACCCGCTCTGTCGCAAGGACGGTTAGACTCACCGCTATGAGTACTCCGCTGGACAGCCCCGATCAGGGCGGCGTGACAACGCTTGATCGCGAACTGGAAGAACTTCTCAACGAAGAGGGCCTTGAGCCAGGAGACCACGAGCGCTTCTCGCATTACGTCAAAAAGGACAAGATCCTCGAGTCTGCGATCTCGGGTCGCCCCGTACGCGCGTTGTGCGGCAAGAAATGGACTCCTGGTCGCGATCCGGAGAAGTTTCCGATCTGCCCCACGTGCAAAGAGATCTACGAATCGATGGTCAGCTGACCCGCGTCGACGAAAAGCGTCGGAATCGCGGGGTCGGATTTGCTGAGGGCCAGAGCTCGCACGGGCAGTTCTTCGCGCACCCGCATGTGGTGAGCGCGTGCGGCTGCCGTGCCGTCTGCGCCTTCGTAGGCGGAGTCGATCTCCCCGCCGTCGACGAGCGTGACCTGCAGCGCGCGAGAGTCGGCGTGGTCAGCGGGCGCGGTGAGATCTTCGAAGCCGTCTGAGACGACGACCGTCTCGGCGGTGGCGATGCCGTTGCGCAGCGTGCGGAAGGCTGATTTGCGTCCGCCGCGTGATCTCTTGTCGCTTGAGTTCTTCGCGACGCCGACCCACGAGCCGGACGGATCCTGACGGGCGACGAGCTTATAGACCATCCCTGCGGTGGGATAACCGGAACCGGTGACGACGGAGGTACCGACACCGTAGAAATCGACGGGGGATGCCGCGAGGGCGGCGATCGCGTACTCGTCAAGGTCGCTGGTCACGGTGATCTTCGTCTCGTGAGCACCGAGCTCATCGAGCTGTGCGCGAACGGCCGCAGCGACGATCGGAAGGTCTCCGGAATCGAGACGCACGCCGCCGAGACCGGTGCCGGCGATGCGGACGGCGGTCTCGACCCCCTCGCGGATGTCGTAGGTGTCGACGAGCAACGTCGTCTCAATCCCCAGGCTTTCGATCTGCGCGCGGAACGCGTCTTCTTCCGTGTCATGCAGCAGAGTCCAGGAGTGAGCGGCGGTTCCCATCGTCGGCACTCCCCACTGCCGACCGGCCTCGAGGTTGCTGGTCGCACCGAAGCCTGCAATATGTGCCGCGCGTGCGGCGGCGACAGCGGACCACTCCGCCGCTCGACGCGAACCCATCTCGGAGAGGGGACGCTCGCCGGCCGCGATGCTCATGCGCGCTGCGGCCGTCGCGACCGCAGAATCGTGATTGAGCACGCTCAGTGCCAGCGTCTCCAGCACCACGGCGTCGGCGAACGTGCCTTCGACCGTCAAGATCGGCGACCCGGGAAAGTACAGTTCGCCCTCGCGGTACCCGCGGATCGAACCGGTGAAACGGTAGTTCTCGAGATAGGTGATCGTCTCGGCATCGACGACGTGGCTGTCGCGCAGGAACCGCAGCTCTTCTTCGCCGAAGCGGAAGTCGCGCAGCAGTGAGAGCAGGCGGCCGGTGCCGGCCACGACGCCGAAGCGCCGACCACCCGAGAGCCGCCGGGCGAAGACTTCGAACACGCTTGGCCGAGAGGCCGTCCCGTCGCGCAACGCCGCTGCCAGCATGGTGAGTTCGTATCGGTCTGTGAGCAGCGCCGTAGACGTGGTCATGCGCTCAGCTTACTGAGCGTGGCACGGCGCTTCAGCCCGCCTTCCGAACCCTGAGCCGGTCGAAGGGTAGGCTGGTGACTCATGAACGACGCACCGATCGGGATCTTCGACTCCGGTGTCGGCGGGCTCACAGTTGCCCGTGCGATCCGCGCGCAGCTTCCCCGAGAATCGCTTGTCTACATCGGTGACACCGCGCATTCTCCGTATGGCCCGAAGCCCATCGCCGATGTTCGCCGTTATTCTCTCGAGGTACTGGACACGCTCGTCGACCAGGGCGTGAAGATGCTGGTGATCGCATGCAACACCGCATCTGCGGCGATGCTGCGTGACGCGAGAGAGCGCTACGACGTTCCGGTCGTAGAGGTGATCGGCCCCGCCGTGCGCCGTGCTGTCTCGACGACGCGAAACAGGCGCATCGGTGTCATAGGCACGGTCGGAACCATCGGCTCACGGGCCTATCAGGACATGCTCGAGGTCAATGAACGCCTCGAGGTCTTCACAGCGGCGTGCCCCAAGTTCGTCGAATTCGTCGAGGCGGGCATCACCGGCACCAGCGAAGTGCTCGCGGTCGCTGAAGAATACTTGGCACCGTTGCGCGAGGCCGATGTCGACACTCTCGTGCTCGGTTGCACGCACTACCCATTCCTGCGCGGCGCGATCAGCTATGTGATGGGCGAGGGCGTGACTCTCGTCTCCAGTGACGATGAGACTGCGGGTGACGTCTATCGTCAACTGGTGCGTGGCGATCTGCTGGCCGCTCCCGACGCTGTCGCCGATTACGTGTACGAGGCGACCGGCGAATCCACCGAAGAGTTCACGGCGCTGGCTAATCGACTGATGGGCGCCGAGGTGCGCAACGTTCAGCACGTGCAGACCGGAGTCATCACACTTCCCGACCTCACCGAGCTGGCTGAGGCCGGCACCTCCAACCCTGAAGGAACTTCATGACTGACATCGTGCGCGCCGACGGCCGCTCCACCGACCAGCTCCGCGAGATCACGATCGAGCGAGGCTGGAGCGCGAACGCTGAAGGCTCGGCACTGATCAGCTTCGGCGGAACGAAGGTGCTGTGCACAGCATCCTTCACCAACGGCGTCCCGCGCTGGCTCACCGGCAAGGGAAAAGGTTGGGTGACGGCCGAGTACGCAATGCTGCCGCGCGCGACCAACAGCCGCAACGACCGTGAGAGCATCAAGGGCAAGGTCGGCGGACGCACCCACGAGATCTCGCGTCTGATCGGTCGCGCACTGCGCGCCGTCGTCGACACCAAGGCGCTGGGCGAGAACACGATCGTCATCGACTGCGACGTGTTGCAGGCGGACGGTGGCACGCGCACAGCCGCGATCACCGGTGCCTATGTCGCACTGGCAGACGCAATCGAATGGGGTCGAAAGAAGAAGTTCATCGGCCAGAAGTCCCAGCCGCTGATCGACTCGGTCGCCGCCGTCTCGGTGGGCATCATCGATGGCGAGCCCATGCTGGATCTGCCTTACCTCGAAGATGTCCGTGCCGAAACCGACATGAACATCGTCGTCACCGGTCGTGGGCTGTTCGTCGAAGTCCAGGGCACGGCCGAGGGTGCGCCGTTCGACAAGCGCGAATTGGATGCGCTTCTCGAGCTGGGTGTCGCGGGATGCGCCACTTTGAAGGAGCACCAGCTGGCTGCCCTCGGACAGGCTCAAGGCCCAGCAGCGGAGTGATGATGAAGGTCGTTCTCGCCACTCACAACCCGCACAAGGTCACCGAGTTTCAGCAGATCGTCTCGATGACCAGGCCCGACCTTGAGGTCGTGGGCTACGACGGTCCTGAACCGGTCGAAGACGGTGTGACGTTCGCCGAGAATGCGTTGATCAAGGCGCGGGCTGCGGCGGCGCACACGGGGTTGGCGGCGTTCGCCGACGATTCCGGCATCTGCGTCGACGTGCTCGGAGGTTCGCCGGGAATCTTCTCGGCGTATTGGGCAGGGCAGAAGAAGGACGCGCAAGCGAACCTCGAACTGCTTCTCGATCAGCTCGCCGACATCGCAGACCCGCACCGCAGCGCTCAGTTCGTCTCGACGATCGCGCTGGTGACTCCCGACGGCGCCGAACGCACCGTCGTGGGCGTCTGGCCGGGTCGTGTCGCTCGCGAGCCCGCGGGAGCAGGCGGGTTCGGCTACGACCCGATCTTCATCCCTGACGAGCAGCGACCGGGTGGCGAGCGCACGGCGGCGGAGCTCACCAGCGAGGAGAAGCAATCGCAGTCCCACCGGGCGCGCGCCTTCACAGCTTTCGTGCCGCTGCTGAAGACGCTCTGAGCCCCCGGCGAGCTACTGAGAATCGTTACCCTTCCCGACTGCGGAGAACGGCTTCGGACGCCCGGTTTCTCTCGTAGCCTGGTGGCATGCACGATCATGCGCCCGGGGGAGGGCTCCGCGGTTCCAGCAACCGCCGCCTGCTGACCATTTCGCTGTGCATCACCGCGACGGTGATGATCGTGCAGGTGGTGGGTGCGGTCCTCACCGGTTCGCTCGCGCTGCTCGCGGATGCGGCCCATATGTTCACGGATGCTTCGGCGCTCGTGATCGCGTTGATCGCGAGCGCGGTGGCTGCGCGCCCCGCCGACGACCGACGCACGTTCGGCTATCAGCGAGCGGAGGTGTTCGGAGCGCTGATCAACGCGATCATTCTCATTGTGCTGTCGGTGATGGTCGCCGTCGAAGGCGTGCAACGACTGCTGACGCCCACTGATATCGAGATCGCCGGTCCACTCATGCTCATCGTCGCTTCGATCGGTCTGCTGGCGAACGCGATCGCGATGTGGCTTCTCAGCAGTGCGCAGAAGACGAGCATCAATGTGCGCGGAGCGTACCTCGAGGTCCTCGGCGATCTGATCGGCTCGGCCGCGGTGATCGTCGCCGCCGTCATCATCGTCACGACCGGGTGGATGCCCGCAGATGCCATCGCGTCGCTGTTCATCGCTGTGATGATCATTCCGCGTGCCATCTCGCTGCTGCGGGAAGTGTTCTCGGTGCTCGCCGAGTCGGCGCCGAAAGATACCCAGGTCAGCGAGATCCGTGAGCATCTGCTCGAGCTGGAGGGCGTCGTGAGCGTGCATGACGTGCACGTGTGGCAGCTGACGCGAGGCGCGCCGGTGTTCACCGCGCATGTGCGGGTCGATCCGGCGCTGCTGGTCGAAGGCCGCTCGGGCCGGTTGCTGGAGCAGCTGCAGGGATGCCTGACCGATCACTTCGATGTCGCACACTCGACATTCCAGATCGAACCGGCCGGAACAGCCGACTGCGAAGAGGCGCACGCGTGAGGCGAGCGCCGTCGTGAACGCTCGGTGAGCAGCTGCTGAACGATTCGGTAGCCTGAGCGGGTGCGCTTCCGTCAGATGTTCGACCTTCGTCCGCTGCGACAGTCTGACGGCGCCCTGCTGCTCGTGCTGCTGTTCGTGGTCGACATCGCGATCTTGGCGCTGCATGTCTCGCTGACGCTCTTCGGCGTCCCAGGCGGCGAACATTTCGATCTCGGGGTCGATCGTTCATACGGCGAGATGCTCATGTACATCAAGTTCGGCTGGATCGCTGTGCTCGCCTTCGTCCTCGCTCGTCAACGGCGTGCGGCTGTATTCGCGGTGCTGGGCGCGGGCAGTCTGGTCGTCCTGCTCGAAGATGCGCTCATCCTGCACGAGCGCATCGGGTGGTACCTGAACGGATGGGTCCTCGAGCTTTTCCCCTCGCTTCAAAGGCTGGGGATCCTGTCGATGCAGGTCGGCGAGCTGTTGTGGCTCGGTCTGCTCACCGTGATCATCGGGACCGGGTTCATCATCGCGTTCGTCCGAGCCGAAGCACGAGACCGAAGGGATGCGCTGAGCGTCGCTGTCTTCTTCGTCGTACTGGCATTCTTCGCCCTCGTCGTGGATACCGTGCACAGTTTCTTCCCGCTGGGTTCGGTCGGTGACGCCGTCTTCACGTTCATCGAGGACGGCGGCGAGCTGGTGGCGATGACGCCGGCGACGGCGCTGATCTTTGCCCTCGTGCTCACGGCGACGCGTTCGGCAGGCGGCGACGGTCAGCCTTCGACGACGATCTCCGAGACGGACTTGTCCGGCCGCAGTCCGCGCCACCGCGCGTGACGCAGGATCCCGTCCGGCGTCCAGTTCGCGAACTCCACCTCGCCGACCAGGGTCGGCTCGACCCACAGGGCATCCCGAGCATCGAGCGGGGGTACACCGGCGACGGAGGTCGTGTCGGTGCGCAGCGAATCCAGACGTGAGTGCAGATCACGCAGCATCCTGTCGGTGAAGCCGGTACCGACTCGACCGATGTAACGAAGGTCGTCGCTGGACGCGTCGGGAATCGCGAGCAGCAGTGAGCCGATCCCGCCTCGGCGATTGCCCTTTCCCGGGCGGATGCCGACGATGACCGCTTCTTGGGTGCGTGTGTGCTTGATCTTGAGCCACGACCCTGATCTGATTCCCGGACGATAGGTCGACGTCGACTCCTTGGCGACGACGCCTTCGAGACCGAAGGCCTCACTCGTCTGAAGCGCCGCGTCGAGATCGTCGAAGACTGGCGGGACTGAGACGGGAGCGTCAGCGCTCTCAGTGAGTGTCTCCAGCAACGCACGCCGTTCACGGAGGGGAACGCCGGTGAGATCGTGGCCGTTCAACCTGAGAAGGTCGAAGACGTAGTACGCGATCGGTGTCCGCACGACTTCCCGTTCGATCTCGCGGGCCTTCGTGAGGTGCATCCGGCTCTGGAGCATGCTGAAGCTCGGCCGTCCCGACGCATCCAGGGCGACGATCTCGCCATCGATCACCGCATCCGCAGCCGCGAGGTGGGGGGCGCCATCGCCGGTGAGCTCGGGATAGCGCGCGGTGATATCGGTGCCGCTGCGAGCGTGCAGTCGCATCCGTCCGTCTGTCCAGGTGCCGAGCGCGCGGATGCCATCCCACTTGATCTCGATCCACGGCGAACGCAGCGAACGGACGAGCCCGGGCGTGCCGGACTCGGCGAGCATAGCGCGCGGCGGGGCGTCGGGTTTCGTGCTGGGCATCGGCGATGTGGAAGCTCGTGCGCTGGAGGCGGTATCGCCGGGCTTCTTCTTCATCCGATGCAGCAGCCATGACGATTTCTCACCGGATCCCGTCGTGCGGATGAGCGCGAGTCTCACCGTACCGAGCGGGCCTGCGCCGCGGAACGTTCCGATCACCTCGTTGTCGCGCCACTTCTCGATCTCGACGGTCCCGGTGTCCCAGATCGTCATCGTGCCGGCGCCGTACTCGCCATGGGGGATCTCGCCATGGAATGTCAAGTACTCCAGCGGATGAGGCTCGGTCATGACAGCGAGGTGATTGCGGTCGGGACTCTTCGGCACGCCCTTGGGAACTGCCCAGCTCTCCAGCACGCCGTCGCGTTCGATGCGCAGGTCGAAGTGCAGTCGCCGGGCGTGATGCTCCTGGATCACGAAACGCGTCGCCGACGGCGAAGCGCCCGCTTCGATCCGCTCGGGCATGGGCTCGGGGGTCTTGTCCGCGCGACGTTTGGCGAGATATGAGCGAAGAGCGCCCGTCACCGGCGCTGATGCACCCGCTTCGGCCTTCGCTCGTTCGGCGAGTTCGTCGAATCGCAACTGGCGGAGGTCCGGATCATCGAGTTCGTCCCACGTGCGAGGTGCCGCGACGGTGGGCTCGGCGCGCCCGCGCAGCGAGTACGGAGAGATGGTCGTCTTCTTGCCGTTGTTCTGGCTCCAATCGAGAAACACCTTGCCGTCGCGCACTGCTTTGGACATCGTGCTCGTGGCGATGTCAGGATGATCTGCCTCGATGGCGCGGGCGAGTTCGCGTGCGACGGCAGACGCCTGATCACTCGTCTGCGATCCGTCGAGGGGGCTGTACAGGTGGATTCCTTTGCTGCCGCTGGTCACAGGCATGGGGTCCATACCGATGTCCTGGAGGATGCTGCGGGCGAGCCTGGCGACGTGCGCGCACTGCGCGAGGTCGACGCCGGGGCCGGGGTCGAGGTCTAGCACGAGGCGATCAGGGTTCAGGCGCTCCCCGTCGGGGCCGAAGCGCCACTGCGGAACATGCAGTTCGATGCTGGCCATCTGCGCAAGCCAGACCAGGGTCGGCAGATCTTCGACGAGTGGATAGTCCTTCGGGCCGCTCGAATGCTCGATCGGCAATCGAGTGACCCACTCCGGGGCGCCCGCATCGAGCTGCTTCGCGAAGAAGGAGTCTGCCGGGGCATCCGCCGTTCCCACGCCTTCGACCCAGCGTTTCCTGGTCACGGGGCGACCTGCCAGCAACGGAAGCAGCTGTGGCGCGACTGCCGTGTAATAGGCGATCACTTCGCCTTTGGTCGTGCCTGAATCCGGATAGAGGACCTTGTCGAGATTGGTCAGGCGCACACGGCGACCGTCGACTTCGACGACCTGGGCGTTGCTGGACATGTCGAAAGACTAACCCGCAACCCCCTGGCATCGAACGTGCTGTCGGTGTCTACTGGTGTGTATGAGAACGATCTGGAAAGGCGCTCTGACATTCGGACTGGTGAATGTGCCGGTGAAGGTATATTCCGCGACCGAGGATCACGACGTCTCGTTGCACCAGGTGCACGATGAAGACGGTGGCCGCATCCGCTACAAGCGGACCTGCGAGATCTGTGGCGAGGTCGTCGCGTATTCGAACATCGACCGCGCATACGAGGACGACGGTCAGATGGTGGTGCTGACCAAGGAAGATCTCGACGCGCTTCCCGCAGAACGCAGCCGTGAGATCGACGTGGTGGAGTTCGTGCCGAGCGAGCAGGTTGATCTGCTGACGCTCGACAAGGCGTACTACCTGGAACCTGACTCGAAATCGCCCAAAGCCTACGTGCTGTTGCGCAAGACACTCGAGCAGACCGACCGAACCGCGATCGTCCGCTTCACTCTGCGCCAGAAGACTCGGCTGGCCGCCTTGCGCGTGCGTGGCGACGTGCTGGTGCTGCAGACTCTGCTGTGGGCTGACGAGGTGCGCGAGGCGGCGTTCGAGTCTCTCGATGAAGAAGTGAAGATCTCGAAGAAGGAGCTCGAGCTTTCGTCGAGCCTGGTCGACAGCTATTCCAGTGACTTCGATCCAGAGGCCTTCGTCGACGAGTATCAGAAAGAACTGCGCACCCTCATCGACGCGAAGATCGAAGCGGGCGAGACATTCGACGTCAAGGAGACCTTCGCCGACGAGGGTGAGGCCGAGGGCAAGGGCGGCGAAGTCATCGACCTTATGGAGGCGCTCAAGGCCAGTGTCGAGCGTTCCAGGGCGAAGAAGAAGGACGCTGGCTGATCGTCAGTGCTTACCGTCGCCGTCGAGATCAGGTGCGCGGTCGAACACTTCCGCATCGAGCGACAGCTTCTCGGCTTCGGCGGGATCGGTGTCGGGATCAGCCCCGGCGGCGAGTGCCTTCTTGACCTTGTAGCGCTCGGAGAAGTAGTGCCACAGAGTGATCAACGCGGTACCGCCGACGGCAGCAAGCAGGATGAGGTCGATGTACTCGGTCACGAACCATGCGACCGGCGGGATGAAAGCGATGAGGTAGCCGAGCATCGTCAGCCCGAAGCCCCACAGGAGGGCGCCGAGAAGGTTGTAGAGGCTGTATCGCTTCCACGGCATATGACCGACTCCGGCGGCGACGGGCGTGAAGGTGCGCACGATCGGGACGAAGCGCGCCAGAATCACCGTGAGTCCGCCGTAGCGCTCGAAGAAGGCATTGGTGCGCTCGACGTTCTTGCGGCTGAAAAGCCCCGACTCCTTCCGCTCGAACACGGCGGGCCCGCCCTTGTGACCGATCAGATAGCCCACTTCACCACCGACGAATGCGGCGAGGGCGATCAACAGCGCCACCCACCAGATGTTGAGTCCGAACACATCGTTCGTGTGGGTCAACAGCCCTGCGATCACCAGCAGAGTGTCGCCCGGCAGGAGGAACCCGACCAGTAGTCCGGTCTCCGCGAACACGATGAAGCACACCACGAGCAAAGCCCATGGTCCTGCGGCCCCGATGATGAGTTCAGGGTCGAGCCAGGGGATGAGTGCGATCTGGTGCATAGTTTCCCGTCGAGCGGCGTCGGGCAGCGATCAGATGATGCTGCCTACAGTGCGGAAGATGGGACTTGAACCCACACGCCCGAAGGCACAGGAACCTAAATCCTGCGTGTCTACCAATTCCACCACTCCCGCGCGGCCGTTCCATTCTAAGGGCGCGGTCCGGCTCCGGAACAGCGGGACATCCCCTCGCGACTGTGAGGGGAAACCCGAAACGTCGCGCCCCGATCAGATAGCCGGGTTGTACGGCGACCAGGTGGGTTCGCGCAAACCGGGGCAGTGCTCAGGTGTCGGGTTGTTCGTGATGTCGATGATGCGGTCGAGGGATTCTCGTGTCGCTAGCAGATCGTCTATGGCCGCAGTGATGCGCTCGCGCTCGGCCTCGAGCAGTTCAGCCAGCTCAGCGGAGGCCCGCCCGCTGTCGACGCAGGGCAGCAACTGGGCGATGGTACGGCTTGCTAGTCCGGCCGTGAAGAAGCGTTGAATCATCTGCACGCGTTCGACTGCAGAGTTGTCGTAGATCCGCTGGCCGCTGGAGGTGCGATCCGAGGTGAGCAGGCCCTGTTCTTCGTAATACCGTAAGGCCCGGGTGCTGACCCCAGCTTTTTGTGCAACGTCGCCTATTCGCATTCTGCGTTCCTTCTGAGTTGATCCGCTGGACTTGACCTTGACGTCAACGTCAAGTTTTAGAGTAGCTCACGCCGAGCCGAAGAGGTTCGGACAAGAAGTCATACGGAAGGCAAGGCACGCATGGACATCACCAACGAGATCGCGCTCGTCACTGGAGCGAACCGAGGCATCGGTCGTCAGTTCGTTCTCGAGCTGCTCGAACGCGGAGCGACCAAGGTCTACGCCACCGCCCGACGCCCCGAACTTCTCGACTTCGACGACAGCAGGGTCGTGCCTCTGCGTCTGGACCTGCTTGAGAACGACTCGGTCATCGCGGCCGCTGCGGCGGCTACCGATGTGACGATCCTCGTCAACAACGCCGGCATCGCGACCGGTGCATCTCTGGTCACGGGCGAGTTGGATGAGATCCGTAGGGAGATGGATACCCACTTCTGGGGCACGCTCGGGGTCATTCGTGCGTTTAGTCCGGTGCTCGCCGCGAACGGCGGAGGCGCGATCGTGAACATTCTTTCAGCATTGTCTTGGTTCGCTGCCCCCGGCACAGGGTCATACGCGGCTGCAAAGGCGGCGGAGTGGAACATGACCAACGGAATACGTCTGGAACTCTCAGGCCAGAACACTCTGGTGCAAGGAGTGTTCCTCGGTGCGGCTGACACTGACATCACCGCAGACTACGACGGACCCAGAATCGACCCGCGTGAGGTTCCCCGTCATGCTCTAGACGGCGTGGCCACTGGCGCGATCGAGGTGATCGTCGACGAGTGGAGCGCGATGGTCAAAGCTTCGCTCGCCGATGACCCTGTAGCCTTCTACTCGCAGATGTCGGAGCTGCTGGGCGCTAGTTGACCCGTGGCCTGTGGATAACTTCCGCGGCCGATCGGCGATTCTTGCGAGGATGCGTGGGTGAGCCAGCCATCCCTCCTTGTCGCCGAGCGCGTGCGTCGTCGGCTGCGCGCGGAACAGACTGATCCGTCGCTTGCGCCGGAAGAGGCCAGGCGCATCGCGCAGTCAGAGGTCAGGCGACACAATGATCTGGCCTTGTCTCGCGGCGACGCGACGATAGACGACGAGACCTCGTGCGTGCGGGATGTGCTCGCCTCGGTCAGCGGGTTCGGGCCCCTTCAGCCGCTTCTCGATGATCCCGAGATCGAGGAGATCTGGCTGAACGGGCCCGACCACGTCTTCGTGGCGCGCAGTGGAGTATCAGAGCGAGTCGCCTTGCAGCTGACGGATGCGATGGTGCGCGACCTCGTCGAGCGGATGCTGCATTCCACAGGTCGCCGGGTCGACATCAGTCAGCCATTCGTGGACGCATCGCTGCCCGACGGTTCGCGACTGCACGTAGCCATTGCAGACGTCGTTCGAGGCTCGTGGGCGGTGAACATCCGCAAGTTCCTTCCGCGCTATCGGACGCTTGAATTCCTGGTCAAGATGGGCTCGGTACCGGCTGACGTGGGCGAACTGCTCAGTCGCGCCATGAGTGACGGCGGCAGCGTGATCGTCTCGGGCGCCACGCACGCGGGCAAGACCACACTGCTCGGCGCGCTGCTGGCTTCGTGCGCGCACACACAGCGCATAATCACTGTCGAGGAGACATTCGAACTCGCCGTCGACGGTCCTGACGTCGTCGCGCTCCAGGGACGCCAGGCGAGCATGGAGGGCGCAGGCGAGATCACACTGCGACGTCTCGTGAAAGAGGCCCTGCGCATGCGCCCTGACCGCCTGGTCGTCGGCGAAGTGCGCGACGCAGAGGCGCTCGATCTGGTTCTTGCGCTGAACACCGGGGTTCCAGGCGCCGGGACTGTGCATGCCAACTCTGCGGCTGAAGCCCTGGAGAAGCTGACGATCCTGCCGCTGCTCGCCGGGCGCAACATCGATCGTGCTTTCATCGCGCCAGCGCTCGCGGCCTCGATCTCCTTTGTCGTACATTGCGCGCGAGACGCGGTCGGCACGCGCTACATCTCTGAGGTGATCGCGCCCACCGGCGAGATCCGTGACGGACGACTGCTCACGCGCTCGCTGTACAGAGCGGAGCGACGCACGTGACGTTGCTGGTCGGTGCGATGCTCGCCGCAGGGCTGCTGCTGTGCGTGTCTCCATGGCTGTGGCCGCACACTCCGCGGACGCAGCGCGCGGCGACGCGTGAGGGGTGGCTCGTCCGTCTCATCGACGAAGCCGGGTACGCGTCAGTCGAGCGGCGGAGCGTGGTCGCGGTGATCATCGCCATTGCGGTGGCCGCGGCCTCCCTCGTGTGGTTGGTGACAGGGATCCCCGTACTGGCGATCCTGGCCGGCGTCGCGGCGGCGACGGCGCCCGTGGCGTTCCTGCGCGCGCGACGACTGCGGCTGCTCAAAGCGCGGCGACAGCTGTGGCCAGACGTCTGTGATCTGCTCATCGCATCGATCAGGGTTGGGCTGTCACTGCCTGATGCCGTGGCGAGTCTGGCGGAATCAGCGCCGACGATGGTGCGTCCGGCTTTCGCGGTCTTCGCGAGAGATCTGCACGCGACCGGGAGGTTTGAGACAAGCATCGATCGGCTGAAGGCGACCGTCGCTGACCCGATCGCCGATCGCATCGTCGAGACGCTGAGGATGGCACGGCAGGTCGGAGGCACCGAACTCACCGGTGTGCTGCGGGCGCTTTCGGCATCGGTGCGCGCGGATGCGGCTCTTCGCGGTGAAGTGGAGGCGCGACAGTCGTGGATTCGGGGTGCTGCCGTCCTGGGCGTCATCGCACCGTGGGTCATTCTCGGAATGCTTGCGCTGCGACCGGAAGGCGCGCAGGCCTACGGCAGTGCCGAGGGCATCGTGGTGATCTGCGCTGGGGCCGTACTGTCGGTGATCGCATTCCGGATCATGGTGCGCATCGGCCGCGTTCCGGAACCGCGACGGTGGTTCGCATGAGCAGCGTGACTGATGCCGCGATGGCCGTATTGCTCGGCGGGCTGTTGGCCGCCGGCATCCTTTGCATTCTCGCGGCGGCTCCTCGCTGGCACGCCGCGTCGTTGGCGACCAGGATCGCTCCTTATGTGCGTGATGCCGTCGATGATGCCGCGATGCCGTTCGGGATGCTTCCAAAAGCCGGAGTCCTCCCCGCTCACGTCGGAGGAGCATGGGCCAGGCTGCAGGAGATGGTCATGCGCGCCTTCGGCGATACCGCAGCCCTGTCCGTGCGCCTGGCGCGAGCAGGCGTCGACACAGATGCCGCGGCATTTCGGGGGCGCCAGCTCGGGTGGGCTGTCGCTGGGTTCGGCCTCGGGAGCGTCGTCGTGATCCTGCTGGCGCTCAGCGGGCGGATGACTCCACCGGCGGCCATACTTCCGGTCCTGGCAGGAGCGACCATCGCGATCTCGATGGACCTGCTGCTGTCTGCGCGGATCAGAGCGCGAATGAACCGACTTGCCGACGAGCTGCCTATGACACTGGAGTTTCTGGCGCTGTGTCTGTCTGCGGGCGAAGGCTTCTTCGACGCGCTGCGCCGTGTGGCGGGTGTCGGCTCGGGTGAGCTCACCCAGGAGTTGCGGCAGGTCGTTCTCGCCGTCGGCACCGGATCGCCGCTGGCCTCCGCGCTCGACGAGATGGGCGGCCGCTTGCGACTGCCCGGACTTTCACGCGCAGTGGATCAGATCATCGCCGCTCTCGAGCACGGTGCGCCACTCGCCGGCGTTCTGCATGCCCAGGCCACCGACGCCCGAGAAGACGCCAAACGCGTGCTCATAGAACAGGCCGGAAAGCGCGAGATCTACATGCTCCTGCCGCTGGTCTTCCTAATTCTGCCCTTGTCCGTGCTTTTCGCCGTGTTCCCTGGCGTATTCATCCTGAGACTCGGCATCGGCTGAGCCTGTGACGTGAAGGAGTAAAAATGAACCGAATCCAACGCTGGTGGGTAGAGGCAACAGCCGATGCCAAAGCGCTTGCCGAAGACGAGACGGGAGATGTCCCCGGCTGGGTTCTGGTGACGTTGATGACCGCCGGACTCGTCGTGCTCATCTGGGCCGTCGCAGGGCCTGCGCTCACCGGACTTTTCGAACAGGCGATCTCGCGGGTTTCCGGGCTCTGACGTGTGCTGGCGAGCAACGATCCGGGACGAACGAGGCTCAAGCCCGGTCGAGTTCGTCCTCGTCGGCTCGCTGCTCACCGTGCTCACCCTCGCCGTGCTGCAACTGGGACTCGCCATGTATGTCCGCAATGTCGTTCATGACGCCGCTGTCGAGGGCGCACATTACGCCGCGCTCGCCGACAGCACATCGGCGGAAGGGGCAGAGCGTACAAGGCTCTCGATAACCCGAGCCGTCGGTGCGTCGTTCGCCGAAGACGTCACGGTTGCCGAGAGCGACCGCCTCGGCTATCCGACCGCTGTTGTCACCGTCCGAACCACCCTCCCAGTGATCGGACTGATGGGCATCCCATATGCGATGGAGGTGGATGCGGATGCGCCGTTGGAGTCACTGGGCGAAGAATGACGAGGGCTCGGCGGCGCTCGAGTTCGTCACCGTCGGCGTCATCCTTCTTGTTCCGCTGGTCTATCTCATAATCACGCTAGGTGCTGTGCAGGAGCACCTTCTCGGGGTGGAAGCCGCGGCTCGCCATACCGCGCGAGTGATCGGACAGGCCGATGATGCGACCACCGCGGCGCAGAACAGTGATGCTCTTCTCGCGAATGTCGTGGACGAATACGGCATGGATGCCTCGAGACTCGACATCTCGCTGACATGCACTCCGGCCGGGTCCGAGTGCCCAACGGCGGGTGCGACCGTCATCGTCACGGTCAGCACTTCCGTGTCGTTGCCGCTGGTGCCGCCGATCTTCGGACTCGATTCTGCCGCCAGCATCCCGCTGCAAGCGGCGGCAGCTCAGAAAGTGTCACGGCTGTGGGGGAGTGGATGAGGGTGGCAGAGCGCACCGCAGACGACGAGGGCAGCATCCTTCCGCTCCTGCTCGGTTACGTCATGCTCGCCATTGCGGTGATCTTCGTGTGCGCGTGCGCGACGGATCTGTACATCGCGCAGAAGCGTCTCGATTCGCTGGCCGATGCCGCAGCGCTCGCCGGAGCGGATGGGTTCGTTCTGGCGGTCGACGGCGATTCCGTGCGTGCTGAACTCACGGACGACGGCGTGCAGGAGCAGGCGACCGCGATCATCTCAGCGATGCCGACAGAAGCGACGCTGGTCTCTGCATCCGCCCCGGATGACATCACCGCCCGCGTCACCGTCGCCATCGCGTGGTATCCGCCGTTGTTCTCACCGTTCGTCCCGGACGGCGTGCCGTTAGAGTCCACCGCCACCAGCCGCACGGCGCTCCGATAGTCGGATCAGCGAGTCGGAGATTCCGGTCCGGATGCGGATCGTGGGATCCACCGAACGAACCCGAACGCACCAAGGAACCCGACCAGTCCCATCACAGCGGCGGCCACAGGCAATGAGGCGATCGCCGTGACACCCGCGACGATGAGCGGCGCCGATGCTCCACCAGCATCTGTCAGCGTGCGCCACGATCCGAGGAACGCCGCGGGATTCTGCTGCGGCGCAGAGTCCGCGCCGAGTGTCATCAGTATCCCGCTGGAGAGCCCGTTGCCCACGCCGAGAACGGCAGCCAGCATCCCGAACCACAGCACGGCGGCATCACCGTCGTGGGTGAACGACAAGGTCAGGAACCCGCCGCCCATCAGAACCATCGCCGGCATCGCCGCCCATAGCCGACCGAAACGGTCCATCACCTGGCCGCTCGCGTAGAACAGCGCGAAGTCGATCGCGCCTGAGACGCCGACCACGAGCGCGATCGTCTGCGCATCGAGACCGAGTGAGATGCCCCACAGCGGCAGCAGTGCCTGCCGGGTCGAGCGCAGGGAGGACAGGCTCGCCGCGGCGAGCCCAAGCCGCCCGAGCACCCCCCGGTACTGCCACATGGTTCGGAACACTCCGTCGGGGCTGTCGGATTGTGCGATGCGCAGTGGGCCGGTGACGGCCTCACCGGTGTCTTCGGACATCGCCGACGGTGTCGACGGCACCGGAGGGATCGTCTTCTCCGGATCGGGGCCGAACAGCACGAGGGTGACCATGACAGCCAAGCACCCGAGGAAGAACCAGATCGAGGCGTGCTCCGAGGCGAACACCTGCAACAGACCCGCGGTCACGAACGGGCCCACGAAGATGCCGAGCCGAAAACTGCCGCCCAACAGCGCCAGCGCCCGTGCACGAAAGGCCAGCGGCACACGCGTGGTCATGAAAGCATGGCGGGCCAACCCGAAAGCAGCGGCGCAGAAGCCGAGAAGGAACACGGCTGCCGCGAACACTCCCAGCGCAGGCGCCAGCGCCATCGCGCCCACCGCGACCATCGAGATCAACCCCGCGATCACCATGGTGAAACGCTCACCGATTCGGGCGACCACCCAACCGGCGGGAAGATTGCCACAGAGCTGTCCGACGACAAGCGCTGACGCCACAAGCGCCGCGGCCGCGATATCGGCCCCCATGCTGGCTGCGATCACCGGAATCAGGGGGATCACCGCGCCCTCGCCGAGCGCGAACAGGATCGTCGGCAGGTACACCATCGGCCCGAACTGCTTCAGAACCGACGACGCATTGCTCACACCATCACGTTACTCCGGCCCATCGTGATGATCGCATCCGCACGCTCGGGCTGATCCGGGTAGGCTGGGGTGTCATGCTCGAACTCGATCTTTCCGCCGACATTCAGGCGCTCAGGCACACCTTCGGCGATATCAGCGAGGTCGTCGATGTCGCGCGACTCCGTGAAGACATCGCCCGGCTCAGCGAGGAAGCGGGCGCCCCCGACCTCTGGGACGACACCGAGCGCGCTCAGAAGGTGACCAGCGCTCTCAGCCACCGCCAGTCCGAGCTTGCTCGTATCAACGGCATCGCGCAGCGACTCGACGACCTCGAAGTGCTCGTCGACCTCGCCAACGAGATGGAAGACGAAGACTCCGCTGAAGAGGCACGCAAAGAGCTCGCGACTCTGAGCGAGGTCATCAACCAGCTCGAGGTGCAGACTCTTCTCGACGGCGAGTACGACGACCGTTCGGCGATCATCACGATCCGCTCCGGTGCCGGCGGCGACGACGCCACAGATTTCGCAGAGATGCTGATGCGCATGTACCTGCGCTGGGCGGAGCACCACAAGTACCCGGCGAAGGTCATGGACACCTCTTACGCAGAGGGCGCAGGCATCAAATCCGCGACCTTCGAGATCACCGCGCCCTACGCATTCGGCACCCTGTCGGTCGAGGCAGGTACGCACCGACTTGCGCGCATCAGCCCGTTCGGATCGGCTGACAAGCGTCAGACCAGCTTCGCAGCTGTCGAGGTCATTCCGCTCATGGAAGAGGCGACCGAGGTAGACATTCCCGAGAACGACATCCGTGTCGACGTCTTCCGCTCTTCCGGCCCTGGTGGGCAGTCGGTCAACACCACCGACTCCGCCGTACGCCTGACGCACCTTCCCAGCGGCATCGTCGTATCGATGCAGAACGAGAAGTCGCAGATCCAGAACCGTGCGGCCGCCATGCGCGTGCTTCAGACCCGACTGCTGCTGCTGCAGAAAGAGAAAGAAGCGGCGACGAAGAAAGAGCTCGCAGGTAACATCACTGCCAGCTGGGGCGATCAGATGCGCTCGTACTTCCTCTACGGACAGCAGCTGGTGAAGGACCTTCGCACCGGGCACGAGTCCGGAAACCCAGCAGCGGTCTTCGACGGCGATCTCGACGGATTCATCTCCGCAGGCATCCGCTGGCGCAAACGTAAAGACGAAGACTGAGTCATCGCCCGGGTGTCGCTCGCGGCCAGGGGTGAAGGCGCGCTTAGGCTCGAAGCGCCATGATTCGGTTCGAAAACGTCACCAAGCGCTACCGCGGTACGAAGAGACCGGCCCTTGCCGGGGTCGACTTCGAGATCCAGCGGGGCGAGTTCGTCTTCCTCGTCGGAGCGTCAGGTTCAGGAAAGTCTTCCTGCCTCCGACTGATACTTCGCGAGGATGTGCCCACATCCGGCCGCGTCGCTGTGCTCGGGCGAGATCTGCGCTCGCTCGCAAACCGCAAGGTGCCGTATTTCCGCCGCCATATCGGATCGGTCTTCCAAGACTTCCGTCTGCTGTCGTCGAAGACGGTCTTCCAGAACGTCGCCTTCTCGCTTCAGGTGATCGGCTCGTCACGCGGCTTCATTCAGCAGGCCGTGCCCGAGGCGCTCGCGCTGGTCGGGCTCGACGGCAAAGAGAAGCGGATGCCGCACGAACTGTCAGGCGGCGAGCAGCAGCGCGTCGCAATCGCTCGTGCCCTGGTCAACCGACCTCAAGTGCTGCTCGCTGATGAGCCAACCGGTAACCTCGACCCCGCGACCTCGGTCGACATCATGCAGCTGCTCGCAAGGATCAACGCCGGTGGCACGACGGTACTGATGGCGACGCACGAAGCAGGTTTCGTCGACCAGATGCAACGCCGGGTGATCGAACTGCGCGACGGTGAGATCGTACGCGACGAGGTGCACGGCGGTTACGGTGATCGCTCACGCATCCCACAGCTGGCGCCAGAAGAGGGGCGCGGTGTCGCTGCGGTCGCTGCGCTGACGGCTGTGCAGGAAGTGCAGCGTCAGACCGAATCGCTTGAGCCGCTCACCGCGGAGATGATCGCATCGATGAAGGCGGCTCGCGAGGCTTCGGCGGCGGCAGCTGCGTCCGCTGACAAGCCCGCGACTGAGGCCGCACCGACGGCGGTAGGGCCCTTTACGCACCCCATTGCGCTTCCGGAGGTCGACGTCGCCGAACTCGGCGTCGCAGACCGGCTCGGTCTGGCAGATACCGGCGACGACGAAGAAGTGGGGCCGACCTCGTGAGGGTGGGATTGATTCTCATGGAGGCCCTGGGAGGGCTGCGACGCAACATCTCGATGGTCATCTCCGTCGTGCTGGTGACGTTCGTGTCGTTGACTTTCGTCGGCGCGGCGATCCTCATGCAGGGTCAGATCAGCACCATGCGCGGATATTGGACCGAACGTGCGCAGGTTTCCGTCTCGATGTGCTCGTCGGTCTCCTCAGGCGAGACGTGCATCGACGGTGCGGCCACAGAGGAGCAGGTCGAGCAGGTGCGCGGCGAGCTCGAGGGCGACGCCCTCGGTTCGTTGATCAGCAACATCCGTTTCGAGACCAAAGCGGAAGCCTATGCGAACATCATCGAGCTGCTCGGAGAAGAGCAGGCGAGCGTGCTCACCGAAGAGCAGATGTCAGAGAGCTTCTACGTGACTCTCATGGACCCCAGCCAGTCGCAGGTGATCGTCGAGGCCTTCGCCGGCGTGGCAGGGGTAGAACAGGTGCGCGACCAGCTCCAGTACCTTGAACCGCTGTTCTCCGCGCTGACGGTCGCCACCTATATCGCCGTCGGAATAGCCGTGCTGATGCTCATCGCGGCAGTGCTCTTGATCGCAACGACCATTCGTCTTTCGGCATATGCCCGCCGCAAGGAGATCGGCATCATGCGTCTTGTCGGAGCATCGAACCGCTTCATCCAGACGCCGTTCGTGCTGGAGGGCGTGTTCGCAGCGTTCCTCGGCTCTGCGCTGGCCAGCGGTGCCGTATTGGCAGGGGTGCACTTCGGTGTCGACGGTTATCTGAAGGGGCGTGTCCCCTTCATAACGACCTGGGTGACGATGCAGGATGCTGCGCTCGTCGTGCCGGTTCTGATCGGGATCGGCATCGTGCTGGCCGCGCTTTCGGCGGGCTTCGCCATCCGTCGCTGGCTTCGTACCTAGTCGACCGTCGGTCGCTGTCCGAACGGGCAAGCGCTAACTGGGTTCGCGGAGTGTAAGCTGTAGGGCTGGCCACAGGAGAGATAGGAACCACCATGCCCAGGGAACGCGGGGAGAAGGTCGTCGCGACCAATCGTCGCGCACGTCACGACTACAACATCGAGAAGTCGTACGAGGCGGGAATGGTGCTCACCGGCACCGAAGTGAAGTCGCTGCGACAGGGGCGTGCGAATCTCAGCGACGGCTATGCGTTCGTCAAGGGCAACGAGGTCTTCCTCGACTCTGTGCACATCCCCGAGTACTCACAGGGGCATTGGACGAATCACTCCGCCAAGCGCATCCGCAAGCTCCTGCTGCACCGTGAAGAGATCCAGAAGCTGGCGCACGCTGTCTCTGCCGGCGGGTACACGCTCGTGCCGCTGAAGCTCTATTTCTCCGACGGCCGCGCCAAGGTCGAGATCGCTCTTGCGAAGGGTAAGCGCGAATTCGACAAGCGACAGACGCTTCGCGAGCGACAGGACACCCGCGAGGCCGAGCGGGCAATGCGCCTCCGTAACCGCACGGGGGAGTAGCGGCTCAGCCCGAAGAAGGGGCGAACCCGAATGCGCGGCCCAAGAACGCCAGTTCTCGCTCCAGCGCATCTATCCCGGTCTCCGCGCGTCGGAATCCGTGCCCCTCACCGGGATACAGCACGTACTCATGCGGCACACCGCGTTCGGCGAGGGCGTCACGGATCGCCTCCGACTGCGACGGCGGTACGACTCGGTCGTCTTCACCCTGCAGAAGCAGCACCGGAACGTCGATGCGGTCGACATTGGTGAGGGGCGATCGATCGATGTACAGCTGTTCGGTTTCCGGAAGCGGGCCGACGAGTCCATCGAGATAGAACTTCTCGAAATCGTGCGTGTCCTGCGCGAGCATCCGCAGGTCTGTCACGCCGTACCGGCTGATTCCGGCGGCGAAGACCCCGCCGCGCGCGAGCGCCGACAGCACCGTCCACCCGCCGGCGGAGCCGCCGCGGATCGCGATGCGGGCAGGGTCGGCGCGGCCGGACTCAGCCAGACCGCGAGCGGCGGCCAGAACATCATCGACGTCGACCACGCCCCACTGCCCGTCGAGCCGCTCGCGATAGTCGCGGCCGTAGCCGGTCGACCCGCCGTAGTTGACGTCGAGCACGCCGATTCCTCGGCTGGTGTAGAAGGCGATCGCAGCTGATGCTGCCCCCGCAACATGCGCGGTGGGACCGCCGTGAACGAAGACGACGTACGGGGGCAGCTCAGCCTCGGGAACGGTTACCTCGGGGTTCGTCGGTGCATAGTCGAACGCGTGGACCGGACCATGAGCACCGTCGATCGTGAGCTGATCAGCAGGCGGCATCCACAGCGGATCCGTCGGGGCACCGCCCCGAATACGCATCACTTCGCCCGAATCGATATTCACGCTCCACAGCCCGGCAGCGACTGAGGCGCCCCCACCGGACAGCAACACGCGGGTGTCGGAGACGTCATCGACGCTGACGTGGGCGCTGGCAGGTACATCGATCGCGCGTGAGGTGCCGTCGGTCTCGATCGCCATGACCCGATCGGAACCGTTGGTGTGCACGGCGACGATCCGCCCGTCTGCGAGCGGCTGGTACCAGCGGTTGCCGAGCACCCACAGCCCGTAGCCGGTGTCGGCATCGGCGGGCGCGATGGCCTCGGGTGCCGACGCTCGAAGCTCATCGACGTGCAGGCGATACAGATTCCAGCGGCCCGTCGTGTCGTCGGCGTAGATGAGCCCGGAGTCGCTCGTCCACTCGGGCTGGAGAGCGGCGCGAGTGCGGACTTCGGCGAAGGCGTCTCCTTCTGCAGAGGCGATGCGCAGCGCTGCGTCCTGCCACGGCATCTGCCTGCCCGACCATTCCACCCACGCGACGCGTGTGCCGTCAGGGGAGAGCGCAGGGTGCGCGAAGAACGCGGTTCCCTGCACGAACACGTGGATCGCGGACGCATCCGTCGATCCCGATCCGTCGAGGGGGATCTCGACGAGAGCGCGCAGATGCGGATCGGCGTCGAGATCTTCGCGCACAGCCAGCAGCCGCCCGTGCTGCAGCCGCAGTCCGCCGTAGTTGGGACCGGCCGGTGTCAGCGGTGTCGGCTGCTCGCCGGCCGCCATCCGATAGACCCGCTGATCCTTCGCGTCGACGAAGAAGAGTGTGCCGTCGTCGGCGGCGGTCCATGCGCCGCCGCCGTACTCGTGCACGCGCGATCGCGCGTTCCACGGGGCGGGCAGTACGACAGCGCCCGTCGAACTGCGCACAGCGACGCGGCCTCCTTCTGCCGGGACGGACTCGCCCCACCAGATCTCGTCACCCACGAATCGTGCGCCGTCGATGCGGGGGGCGGACGACACGATGTCTGCGGGGAGGAAGGGCGATGGCCAGGTTCCGTACGACTGCATACCTTGAGCCTAAGCGTGGTCTCTGACACACGAGGTCACACAGTGTGCGGGCGTGGGCCGCGGTGTTCTACCGTCGTGGAAACGGCCGGATTCATGCCTGCCATCATCGCCAACCAGGAGAAAGATGTCCTCCGAGTCCCCGACGCACTGTACGCCTCGCGTGCCGTTCTCGTTCGAGCTGTACCCCCCGCGCACAGCGTCGAGCGAAGAAGCACTGCACGAGACGGTTCGTCAGCTCGCTGCGGCCGGTCCGGACTTCCTCTCGGTCACGTACGGCGCAGGAGGCTCGACCGGCGGTCGGTCACTCGACGTCCTTCGGTTCATTCGAGAGAACACCGATGTCGAGCCGCTTGCTCACCTCACGTGCGTCGGCAACACATACGAAGGCGCGGCTCGCCTCATCCGCGAGTTCCTGGATGCCGGCATCCTCAGCTTCCTCGCGCTGCGCGGCGATCCGCCAGAGGGTCAGGTCGAGCCGTTCCTCGGCGATCTCGAGAGCGCAGCCCAGTTGGTGCAGCTGATCGACCGTGCCCAGGCCGAGCGTGCGCCGTACGAGGAGACGCCGGTTCCTGGCTTTCCCGGCACCGCTCGTGTCACACCGGGACGCAAGGCCAACATCGCTGTCGCTGCTTTTCCCAAAGGGCATCCGCGAGCAACGCATCGCACCCAGGACGTCGAGGCGCTGCTGGCCAAGCAGGCGGCGGGGGCGACATTCGCGATCACGCAGCTCTTCTTCCACTCCGACGATTACCTCGCCTTCGTCGAGCGCGCACGTGCGGGCGGCGTGACGATTCCGATCCTGCCGGGAATCATGCCGATCACATCGCCGAACCGGCTCGCGCGAGTGCTGGCGTTGACGGGTGAGGACCTGCCCAGCGAACTCTCCATCGCCCTCGAAGTCGAGCCGACCGCTGAGGGACGCCGTGAGATCGGCATCGAATGGGCAGCTCGGTTGGCCCGCGAGGTCGTCGCGGGCGGAGCCCCTGGCGTGCACCTGTACGCATTCAATCAGCACGAGACCGTGCTCACTGTTCTCGAAGAGGCAGGCATCACCCCTGCCCTTCATCGCTAGAGCCATCCCCGAAAGGAACACATCATGACCGCATTCCCCCAGGGGACCATCCTCGGATACCCGCGCATCGGCCGTCGGCGCGAGCTGAAGAAGGCTGTCGAGTCGTTCTGGTCCGACCGCGCCGATCTCGCCGCTCTCGAGCAGACCGCAGCAGGCCTCCGTTCCGAGACCCGCGCGCGTCTGGCCGCCCTCGGCCTGGACCGCGAGGGCTCGGCGATCCCGGAGTCGTTCTCGTTCTACGACCAGGTGCTCGACGCCGCGGTGGCAGTCGGCGCGATCCCGTCGCGCTTTGAAGACCTGCGTGAGAGCGACGGCTCCATCGGCCTGCCCGCGTACTTCACGATCGCCAGAGGCGAGGGAGAGCGCGCGCCGCTGGAGATGACCAAATGGTTCGACTCGAACTATCACTACCTCGTTCCGGAGATCGGCCCCGAGACGGAGTTCAGCCTGTCGAGTGCGCGTCTGGTCCGCGAGGTCGAGGAAGCGGTAGCCACCGGGTACGTCACGCGCCCCGTCATCGTCGGCCCTGTCACGCTCCTCGCACTGGCCAAGGCATCGGATGCTGCGCCCGAGGGCTTTGACCCGCTGTCCCGCCTCGCCGACCTGGTGCCGGTGTACGTGGATCTGCTGGCGCGCCTGCGCGCTGCAGGCGCAGAATGGGTGCAGCTGGACGAGCCGGCTCTCGTCAGCGAGTCGCTGCCCGCGACGACCGCACAGCTTGCGGATGCTGCGGCTTCGGCGCTGGCTGTCATCGGCGCATCGACCGAGCGTCCGTCGATCCTGGTCTCGGCGCCGTACGCATCGTTGGACGCGAGCTTCGCTGTTCTGGCGGCTGCGCCGATCGAAGCGATCGCCGTCGACCTCGTCCGCGGCGCAGTGCCTGCCGCGGCGTCGGGCCTCGCTGACAAAGTTCTCGTCGGCGGAGTCGTGGACGGGCACAACATCTGGCGCGGCGACCTCGCGGGCGCGTTCGGCAAGCTCGAGGAACTGGGCCGGTTGGGCGCTGCGCAGGTTTCGGCATCCACGTCGACGTCGCTTCTGCACGTTCCTCACGATGTGACCGACGAATCGAAACTCGACGCGCGACTGACCTCCTGGCTCGCGTTCGCCGATCAGAAGGTCGAACAGGTCGTGACCCTGGCGCGGGGCCTTTCGACAGATCGTGCCAGCATCCAGGATGAGCTCGACTCCGCTTCGGCGGCGCTTGCAGACCGTCAGAGCGCTCCAGGGGTGCGCGACGGCGCCGTGCGCGCGCGTACGCTCGCAGAGAGCGACTTCTCCCGCGCACCATATGCGGAGCGTGAGGCTGCGCAGCACGAGGCCTTGAGCCTGCCGGCGCTGCCGCTCACCACGATCGGTTCGTTCCCCCAGACCGGCGACATCCGCCGCGCGCGTGCGCAGTTCATTCGAGGCGAACTCCCCGAAGCCGACTATGAGGCGTTCCTGCGCCGCGAGATCGACACCGTCATCGAACTGCAGGAAGACCTCGGCCTCGACGTGCTCGTGCACGGTGAGCCGGAGCGCAATGACATGGTGCAGTACTTCGCCGAGAACCTCGAAGGCTTCGCGGTGACGGAGAACGGCTGGGTGCAGTCGTATGGGTCCCGTGCCACGCGTCCGTCCATCCTCTGGGGTGACGTGTCACGTCCCGCACCGATCACGGTGGGATGGTCGACTTACGCGCAGTCGAAGACTGCGAAGCACATGAAGGGGATGCTCACAGGGCCCGTGACGATCCTCGCCTGGTCGTTCGTGCGTGATGACCAGCCGCTGGGGGAGACCGCGAACCAGGTCGCCCTGGCCCTGCGCGACGAGATCACCGACCTGGAGGCCGCCGGTATCGCGGTGATCCAGGTGGATGAGCCTGCCCTGCGCGAGCTGCTGCCGTTGAAGAAGGCCGATCAACCGTCGTACCTGGACTGGTCCGTCGCGTCCTTCCGGCTCGCCACGGGTGGCGCGGCTGCTGCGACACAGGTACACACACACTTGTGTTACTCGGAGTTCGGCGTCGTGATCGATGCGATCCGTGCGCTGGATGCCGACGTCACCTCCATCGAAGCCGCGCGCAGCCGCATGGATGTCGTCACCGACATCGCCGAGGTCGGTTTCGACCACGGAATCGGGCCGGGCGTCTACGACATCCACTCACCGCGTGTGCCGGCCACCGACGAGATCGAGTCGCTGCTGCGCCGCGCCGTGGCAGAGATCCCCACTCGGCAGCTCTGGGTCAATCCTGACTGCGGACTGAAGACGCGCGGGTATGACGAGACCACACAGTCGCTGCGCAACATCGTCGAGGCCACGCGTCGCGTGCGTGAGGATGTGAACGTTCCGGTCTGATCGAACGAAACGGCACAACCACGTCGACCTCGCGCATCAGTGCGGGGGGATCTCGACGTGGTTGTGCCGTCTCAGGGAAAGGCGTCAGATGGCGCGAAGAACTGCCACGACCTTGCCGAGGACGATCGCGTCGTCGCCGAGAATGGGCTCGAACGCAGAGTTTCGGGGCAGTAGCCAGGTGTGTCCGTCGCGCTGGCGAAAGGTCTTCACCGTGGCATCGCCGTCGAGCATGGCTGCGACGATCTCGCCGTTCTCTGCGCTGTTCTGCGAGCGGACGACGACCCAGTCACCGTCGCAGATGGCGGCGTCGATCATCGAGTCGCCCGAGACCTTGAGCATGAACAGGTCGCCCTTGCCGACAAGCTGGCGAGGCAGCGGGAAGATCTCTTCGACCTGCTGGTCTGCCGTGATCGGCACGCCTGCTGCGATCTGACCGACGAGCGGCACCATCGCGGCATCGCCGACCGGCGTGTTGGTGTCAGCGGGGCTCTCCGTGCTGCTGCCCGGCAGATCAATGAGCACCTCCATCGCGCGGGTCTTACCAGGATCACGCCGAAGGTAGCCGCTGAGCTCGAGCTGACCGAGTTGGTGAGTGACGCTCGAGAGCGACTTGAGCCCGACAGCATCTCCGATCTCTCGCATGCTGGGCGGGTAGCCGTAATTCGCGATCGATGTCTGGATGACCTCGAGGATCGCCAGTTGCTTCGCGCTCAAATTCTTCCGTCGGCGCGTGCGCGGTGCCTCAGAACCGGGGGCGGAGATATCGCTCATGAGTGCTCCTTTGGTACGCGATTGCGACGTTGCTCTTCGAATGTCAGAGGCCCATGGTGGGGTCTAGTTATCGAAACCGTATCCGAGAAACAACCCGTATCGGAAGATCTGTTCGAGCGTGTCGGCATTTTCGATGGCTCGGTTTCGAATAAGTCTTGACAGATGTTCGAATTCGAATATACATTCGGTACGTAGCTTCGCATTCCCCGCTCCCGGCCGAGCGGCGAATGCGAACGCTACGCCAAAGAGGCAGAGGAGAATCTCATGAGCAGCATCAGCATCGCCCCCCGATCCACCCGTTCCGCGCAGCCGACGACACGGCTGCGGATGACGGTTCGTGGGCGCCGGGTGCTGGCCGCTCTCGTGGCGATCCCGCTGGCTGCGGGCATCGGGCTGGCTGCGCTCAGCGGTGGGTCTGCCAATGCGTCTGGCGATGCCGTCGCCACAGCGCGTTTCGAGACAGTGACGGTGCTGCCCGGCGACACCCTCTGGGCAATCGCGCAGTCAGTCGCGCCGAACGTCGATCCCCGCGAAGCTATACACGAGATCCAGAAGCTCAACGCGCTCACGAACGGCTCGCTCCAGGCGGGGCAGCAGTTGGCGATTCCTGCGGAGTACGCGGGCTGATCTAGCATGGGGAGGGTGACTGCTTCACTTGGCGACTTACCCCTCCGCGACGATCTTCGCGGGCTCACACCATACGGCGCACCTCAGGCTCCACTGCCCATCGCGTTGAATGTCAACGAGAACACACACCCGGTTCCCGACGAAGTCGCCAGCGACATCCTCGACGACATCGCTGTGGCGCTTCGTGATGTGAACCGTTATCCCGATCGTGAGTTCACCGCGTTGCGGGAGTCGTTCGCAGAATACCTGGGACACGGCCTCGACGCCTCGCAGATCTGGGCGGGAAACGGGTCCAACGAGGTGCTGCAACACATCCTGCAGGCGTTCGCTGGCCCAGGCCGCACTGTCTTCAGCTTCTCGCCCACGTACTCGATGTACCCGCTGCTCACGCAGGGTACGGGTGCGCGCTGGGTCGCGGGCACTCGACAGCCTGACTACACGATCACGCCCGAAGACGCCGCTGCTCAGGTCAGAGAACTCGATCCTGACGTCATCCTTCTCTGCTCACCGAACAACCCGACTGGTACGGCGCTCGGGCTTGATGTTGTCGAGGCGGTCTACGACGCTGCGCGCGGTGTCGTCGTGGTTGACGAGGCATATCAGGAGTTCGCGCCTCGAGACGCGGCATCCGCACTCACGCTCCTTGAGGGCCGTCCGCGTCTCGCGGTGTCTCGCACCATGAGCAAAGCGTTCGCTTTCGCCGGCGCCCGCGTCGGCTATCTGGCCGCCGACCCGGCGTTCATCGACGCACTGCGCCTCGTGCGCCTGCCCTATCACCTGAGCGCACTGACGCAGGCTGCGGCCGTGGCGGCACTGCGCAACTCTTCGACGATGCTCGCCATGGTCGACGAGATCGTCGAACAGCGCGATCGGATCACCGCGACGCTCGAAGCATTGGGCTACCAGCCGCACGAATCCGGATCGAACTTCGTGCTTTTCGGCGGAGTCGCAAACCCTCAGGCCACATGGCAGGCGCTCTACGACCGCGGCGTGCTGGTGCGCGACGTGGGTATCGCGAATCACCTGCGAGTCACTGCGGGCACTGAGGCTGAGACCACGGCGTTCCTCGAGGCCCTGGCCTCGATAGACTCGGCATCATGAGCGTTTCTCGCACTGCCAGTCGCACCCGCAGCACATCTGAGTCGACCGTCGAACTCGAACTCAACCTCGACGGCACGGGGCAGAGTCAGATCGACACGTCGGTGCCGTTCTTCGACCACATGCTCACCGCGTTCGCCAAGCACTCGCTGACCGATCTCACCGTGCGAGCCTCGGGCGACACGCAGATCGACGCCCACCACACGGTAGAAGACATCTCTATCGTCCTCGGTCAGGCGATCCGCGAGGCGCTCGGCGACAAGTCCGGCATCTCCCGTTACGGCGACGCGCTCGTTCCTCTTGACGAGGCATTGGCGCAGGCCGTCGTCGACGTCAGCGGTCGTCCGTATCTTGTGCACGAAGGCGAGCCAGCCGGATTCGAGTTCCACCTCATCGGCGGACACTTCACCGGCTCGCTCGTCCGTCACGCTTTCGAAGCGATCACGTTCCATGCAGGACTCACTGTTCACGTGCGGGTGCTGGGCGGCCGCGATCCTCATCACATCGCCGAAGCAGAGTTCAAGGCGTTCGCACGCGCGTTCCGTCAGGCGAAAGCACTCGATCCGCTGGTGGTGGGCATCCCGTCCACGAAGGGCGCACTATGACGCGCAGGCCAACGGTCGCGGTCTTCGACTACGAATCCGGGAACGTCCATTCGGCGGTCAAAGCGCTCATCGCCGCCGGTGCGGATGCGACGTTGACCGCGGATCGCAAGCAGCTTCTTGAAGCCGACGGCCTTCTCGTCCCTGGCGTCGGTGCCTTCGCCGCGGTGCGTGCAGCGCTCTCGGCGAAGGGAGGGGACGAGATCATCGATCGTCGCCTGTCGGGCGGCCGTCCGGTCCTCGGCGTGTGCGTGGGGATGCAGGTGCTCTTCTCGCACGGCGTCGAGCGCGGGCAGAACGTCGAAGGCCTCGGCGAGTGGCCGGGCACCGTCACCGAGTTGAATGCACCGGTGCTCCCGCACATGGGCTGGAACACGGTCACACCGGGCGAGGGCAGTACGCTGTTTCGCGGCATCGAGGACGAGCGGTTCTACTTCGTGCATTCTTATGCCGCGCAGAGCTGGGAGCTCGACGTCATCCCACCGTTCCCGAAACCCGCGCTCACGTGGGCGACCTACGGCACGCCGTTCCTTGCCGCGGTCGAGAACGGTCCGCTTTCTGCGACCCAGTTTCACCCCGAGAAGTCGGGAGATGCAGGAATCAAGTTGCTACGCAACTGGGTCGGCAGCCTGAACTCCGACTCGCATCGCTGATCACCCGGCGTCGTGTGACGCGGCGGCATTTGAGGCTAGCAGACCTCAGCGGTACTCTCAGTTGCGGTGCGCTGATCCGCGCACTTCACCCACCCGAGGATGACATGACCGACTTCGCGTCCACACCAAAGCTCACCCTTCTCCCGGCTGTCGATGTCGCCGGCGGAAAGGCTGTTCGTCTCACCCAGGGCGAAGCGGGCTCCGAAACGAGCTACGGCGACCCCCTGGACGCTGCGGGGGAGTGGGTTTCTCAAGGGGCCGAGTGGATTCATCTCGTCGACCTCGATGCCGCTTTCGGTCGTGGCAACAACACCGCGATCATCCGCAAAGTCATCAAACAGTACCGAGAGGTGAACATCGAGGTATCCGGTGGCATCCGCGATGACGCCAGCCTTGAAGCGGCGCTTGAGAGCGGCGCCACGCGCATCAATCTGGGCACCGCGGCGCTGGAGAACCCGGAGTGGGCCGCAGCTGTGATCGGCCGATACGGCGAAGCCGTCGCTGTCGGACTCGACGTTCGCGGCACCACTCTCGCCGCGCGTGGTTGGACCAAAGAAGGCGGCGACCTGTGGGAGGTGCTCGCCCGTCTCGAAGATGCCGGATGCAGCCGCTACGTCGTCACCGACGTCACGAAGGACGGCACGCTGCGCGGACCGAACCTCGAGCTGCTGCGCGAGGTCGTCGCGCGCACCCCGAAGCCTGTGGTCGCTTCCGGAGGTATCTCGAACCTCGATGACATCGCTGCGCTTCGCGAGCTCGTCCACCTCGGCGTCGAGGGTGCAATCGTGGGCAAGGCTCTCTATGCCGGTGCATTCACGCTGGCTGAGGCGCTGGATGTCGCAGGAGACTGACGACTCCTGCGAGCACGGAGCGCATAACGACGGTGATTCAGCCGGCGTCCCGTGGAAGGGGCGCTCCTTCGAGGCGAATCCCCATTCCGGTGACGACGGCTCCGCTGACCCGGCTCTACTCGCCGCGCTCGTGCGATTCAGAGCCGGGGAGGGCAGTCAGTCGGAGGTCATCGACGCCTTCCGGTCGGCGCGAGTGCTGATCCCTCTCATCGCAGAGAAGGGGGACGAGGGAGTCGCGCCGAACGGACTTGCCGTCGATAAGACGCAAGAGCTGTCGATTGTGACTGTTGCGTCTCCCGATGGCCGCAAAGTGCAGCCGGTGTTCTCATCCGTCACAGCGATGCAGAAGTGGGATCCGTCCGCCCGTCCGATTCCTGTGGACGCCGTCAGAGCCGCACTCGCGGCTTCGGCGGAGGACACCGATCTGATCGTGCTCGATCCCACGTCGGAGACGGAGTTCGTGATCCGTCGCCCTGCGGTGTGGGCGATCGCTCAGGGGCAGCCGTGGGACCCGAGCTTCCTGTCGCCGGAGGTCTTCACTGCCCTTCAGGAGAGCGTCGCACACGAGCTCGCGGTCGTCGACGTGGCGGTGGCATCCGGCGATCCAGAAGCGCGTCTGCACGGTCCAGAGCTGATCGTGATCCTTGAGCTCATCGACGGGTTGGAGCGCGACGTGCTCGATGCGGTCCTTGCGCGTCTTGCTCAGCGTTGGGCTTCCGATGATCGCATCGCCGTGCTTGCCGATTCGCTGACGGTGAAGCTCAGACGCAGCGCCTGATCTGCTCGTCCTCTTCGGCGCATCCATCGAAGAGCGGTGCGAATGCGCGAAGGCGTGCCAGAGGCTATGTGACGGGACCGGTCCACTTCTCGCCGGGACCCTTGCCGATCGGATCGGCGATCACGGATGCCTCGCGGAAGGCCAACTGGAGAGAACGCAGCCCATCGCGCAGCGAGCGAGCATGCATGTCACTGATCTCCGGTGCGCCGGCGGTGATCAAGCCCGCGAGGGCGTTGATGAGCTTGCGAGCCTCGTCGAGATCGAGCTCACTGTCGGGGTCATCCGCGAGACCGGTCTTGACTGCTGCGGCGCTCATCAGGTGCACCGCTGCCGTGGTGATCACCTCGACGGCGGGTACATCCGCGATGTCGCGTGTGGCAGCCGATGCCGCAGCCTCTTGCTGCTCCCACCGCGCGTGGCGCTCGTCGTTGTCGTCGCCCTGAACCGGAATCGTCACTTTGCCTTGCCTTCTGTTAGACTTTGGGGCGGCTCCGGAGCGTAATGCTTCGGAACGAAAGAGGATTCACTTCCCACCCGCGCTTGCCGTTCCAGGCTACCGGGTCTT
>JBEBSN010000022.1:0-36584 GCA_040394295.1 Microbacterium sp. | reverse complement strand
GCGGCGATCGAGGATCTCCTCGATTCGTGGCCGGGTACTCTTCTCGTGGTCTCGCACGACCGGTACTTCCTCGAGCGCGTCACCGACCAGCAGTACGCCGTCATGGGCGGGCGTCTGCGGCACTTGCCAGGGGGAGTGGACGAGTATCTCCGGCTGCGCGCCGCAGAGCAGAAAGGCCAGGCTGCCCCGTCGAAGCCGACGACGGGTACGGCGAAGCTGGACGGTGCAGCCCTGCGCACCGCGCAGAAGGAGGTCGCGGCCGCGGAGCGAAAGATCCAGAAGCTGACGCAGCAGGTGGACAAGGCCAAGCACGCTCTCGTCGAGCACGACCAGGGCGACTACGAGGGGCTCGCCGAGAAGATGAAGGCGATCAGTGCGCTGGAGGCCGAGATCGAGGCGAACGAGACCCGCTGGCTGGAGCTCAGCGACCAGCTCGGCTGATATCGGCAGGGCCGCGTGCTCGCGTGACGCTCTATGACATCCGATTCTTTGAAACGGCACCGGCTTGCGTAACGTAGCTGAGTCCCAACAGGAGGAAGCATGTCCCGTCGTACCACGTCCGTCATCGCAGCGCTCGCCGCGATCCCACTCTTCGTCGCCCTGGCCGGTTGTGCCACAGGTGACGCCAAAGCCGGCGGAGGCGACGGTGAGAGCGCAGGGAATGAGACCGTCAAGATCGGCGTCGTCGGCAAATCCGACGAGCAGTGGCCCGCGTTCGTCGACGCCGCAGCAGAAGAGGGCATCACCGTCGAACTCGTGGACTTCGGCTCCTACGAACAGCCCAACCCGGCACTGACCGAGGGCGAGCTGGACCTCAACCAGTTCCAGCACATCGTCTACCTCGCCCAGTACAACGAGGCTTCGGGCCAGGACCTCACGCCGATCGGCTCGACGGCGATCTACCCGCTGGGCCTGTACTCGCAGAAGTACGACGATGTCGATGACATCCCAGAGGGCGAGACCGTCGCGGTTCCTGACGACGCGTCCAACCAGGCTCGCGCTCTGCTCGTCCTGCAATCGGCGGGTCTGATCGAACTCAAGAGCGGCGGCACGATCTTCTCCGACCTCCCCGACGTCGATGAGGCGAAGTCCAAGGTCAAGGTCATCGCGCTCGAAGCGGCGATCCTGCCGACCTCGCTGCCTGACGTCGCCGCCTCCATCTTGAACAACGACTTCGTCGAGGCGGCCGGCCTCACCTTCGAAGACGCCATCGCGCAGGACGACCCGAGCGACCCGAATGCACTGCCGTACGTGAACATCTTCGCAGCGCGTGCAGACGATGCGGACAACGCCACGTACCTGAAGCTCGTCGAGATCTACCAGACGAACGAGGAAGTGCAGGCGGGCTTGCTGGAGTCGTCGGGCAACACGGCCGTCGCGCTGCAGACACCGGTGGCCGACCTTGTCGAGTCGCTGAAGACTGTCCAGGAGGATGTCGTCGCTGCTGCTGAGGCCGACAAGAACTGACATCTTCTCGTGCGAGAATCGGGCGGCATCTTCTGTGCCGCCCGATTCCCGTTTTTCACCCCTTCACCGCCGGAGCCATTCATGCCCATCGTGACCCTCGAGAACGTTTCGAAGGCGTATCCGCCCGCCCGATCGGCTGACACCCCGGTCGTGGCGGTCGATGACGTGTCGCTGAGCATCGACAAGGGCGATGTCTTCGGCATCATCGGTTACTCCGGCGCCGGAAAATCCACCCTCGTGCGTCTCATCAACGCGCTCGAGCCGGCCACCGGCGGCACGATCACCGTGGACGGAACCGATATCACCTCTCTGGCCGAGAAGGACCTGCGCCGCGTGCGGGGCGGTATCGGAATGATCTTCCAACAGTTCAACCTGTTCGCCGCGAAATCAGTGCGAGCCAACATCGCCTACCCTCTCAAACTCGCGGGCTGGACGAAACAGCAGATCGACGAGCGCGTCACCGAACTTCTGGCGTTCGTCGGCCTCAGCGACAAGGCGCGCTCGTATCCGGAGCAGCTCTCCGGAGGGCAGAAGCAACGCGTCGGAATCGCCAGGGCACTGGCCACGCGTCCGGCGATCCTCCTTGCCGATGAAGCGACGAGTGCACTTGACCCCCAGACGACCCACGAGGTGCTGGCTCTGCTGAAGCGCGTCAACGAAGAACAGGGCGTCACGATCGTGATCATCACGCATGAGATGGACGTCATCCAGACGATCGCCACCAAGGTCGCCGTGATGGACTCCGGCCGTGTCATCGAGCAGGGCGACGTCTTCGAAGTGTTCTCCGATCCGCAGCATCCCGCCTCGCAGCGCTTTGTCGGCACCGTCATCAAGGGCATCCCCTCACCCGCAGAGCTCGCCGTGCTGCAGGAGCGGCATCAGGGCCGCATCGTCACCCTCTCCTTCCGCGACGGCGATTCATCCCAGGCGCAGGTGTTCCTTGATCTTGCGGCTGCAGGGTTGGAGTTCGAGCTGATCTACGGCGGAATCAACGACATCCGCGGGCGTGCGTTCGGTAACCTCACACTTGCCATCCGCGGAACGGACGCTGCGATCGACAGCGCGCTGGGCCAGATCCGCACGCACGTCACGGTCATCGAGATCGCCGAAGGCGAGGCGCGCTGATGGATCGCCTGATCGAACTGCAGGACGAGTTCTGGAAAGCCGCTGTCGAGACGCTCTACATGACGTCCTTCGCACTGATTCTCGGCGGAGCGCTCGGTCTTGTCATCGGCGTCGCCACCTACGCGACCCGCTCCGGCGGCGTACTGCCGAATCGTCCGGTGTACTCGGTCGTCAACCTCGTCATCAACTTCTTCCGTCCGATCCCGTTCGTGATCTTCCTCGCTGTCCTGCAACCGTTCACCCGCGCGGTGATCGGAACGGGAATCGGTATCACAGCGGGTGCCTTCGCCATCGGGATCGCGGCATCGTTCGCGATCGGTCGCATCGTCGAACAGCATCTTGTCTCCGTTTCGCCCGGCGTGATCGAGGCCGCCCGCTCAATGGGGGCCGGGCCTTGGCGGATCCTGCTGACGGTCGTCATTCCCGAAGCGCTCGGCCCGCTGATTCTTGGCTACACGTTCATCGTCGTCGCGATCATCGACATGACCGCGATGGCGGGGCTGATCGGCGGTGGCGGTCTCGGCGCATTCGCACAGATCTACGGCTTCCGCCAGTTCGAGCCTGTCGTGATGTGGGCGGCTATCGTCCTGATCGTCGTGTTCGTGCATCTGGTCCAGGTGCTCGGAATGTGGATCGCGCGCAGGATCATGCGCCGCTGAGGCATTCGGGTCAGATCGGTCGCGTGCGCAGTTCGAGCATCGCGGCGAAGCGCGCGTCGGGGTCATTCAGGTCGATGCCGCCGATCTCGGCGACGCGGCGCAGCCGGTAGCGGAACGTGTTCGGGTGCACGAAGCATGCGGCGGCGGCCGATTTCACATCGCCGAAGCTGTCGAGCCAGGCCGCGAGAGTGGCGACCAGTTGCGAATCGTTGCGCGCGTCGTAATCCTGAAGAAGGGTCAGAACACCCGGGATCACGTCTCCACGTGCTGACCGAAGGTCACGCAGCTCCAGCAGGAGCGACTCGGTCTCGACGTCGGCGAGGCGGCCCACCCGCCGGCGCTGGGAGCGCTCGCTCAGTACTCGCAGGACGCGGCGAGCCTGCGTTCGGGAGCGGGCGATCTCGGCAACCGTTTGCGCTGGCTGTCCGATGCCGATCAGCGCCGGCAGACGGGTGTCGACGCGCTGAAGAAAATCTTCGGCCAGGCGTACGACGCGCTCTTCAGCGGACTGATCGGCGACGGGAAGGATGCCGTACACGGTGTCGCCGACGAGAGCCACGGCCGCACCGCGCTGCACGGCTGTCAGGTTCAGTGCGAGTGCGTCAGCGAGTCGTTCTCGATCGGCGATGAGATCCTGATCGCTTCGCGGATCTCCGTGCGGTCGCGGAGCGAGCGCGGCGGCCGCGACGCAGACTCGATGCCCCGTGAGCCCCAGCCTCTCCAAGGCGTCGCGCGCCTCGACGCCGCCTTCGACCGCCCGGCTGACGAGCTCGGTGCGCAGGTGCCGCTCGGCGTCTTCTCCCGCGCGTACGCGCAACAGGTGAAGTGCCACGAGCTTGGCGGCGTCTCGAAGCGTCGAAGTGCGCTCCGGGGTGAGAGGCCCGTCCATCGCCGCCCAGATCGAACCGAGCACTTCATCACCTGCCCGCACGGCGATGGCGATGCGCTGGGTCGTCACCCCCTGTCCGAGATCCATCGGATCGATGACGACCGGTACGTCATCGCGATACAGACGACGAAAGACTCCCAACTCGGTGAGCGCGCGTGAGTAGCGCTGCGGCACCTGGCGGCCGATTATCGTCTCGACCCGCGACTGATCGGCTTCCTCCTGCCGGCCCGAGAAGGCCAACACTCGCGAGGAACGATCCTCGATGGTCACAGGGGCATCCAGCAGAGCCGCGATGGCGTTGGCCACAGCGAACAGATCGCCCGAGGAGATACCGCCGAGCGACTCGGCGGGTGTGCGGCCGATGTCGTCCTCAGCGAGAACGGAGCGCAGCAAGGCTGCCAGCTGGGTCCACGTCGCACCGCGTGTCAAACCGAGGATGGCGACTCCGGCCTCCGCTGCGGCGTGTGCGGCAGAGGGCGACAGTGCAGAAGGCGCGCGCACGACCACGGCGACGGCCCCCTGGCTGCCCGCTTCGGCGATGAGCGAGGTCAGAGCGTCGCCATCCTGAATGCCGATGGCCAGCACGATCGCATGCGGGGGATAGGCCGGGGCGTCGACCGGGTCGTGGATGATCACGCCGCCGATCTGCTGATCGACGTCGATCATGCCGTGGGCGACCTCGAGCAGGGTGACGCCGAGGTCGTCGTAGACGCGTCCCCAACTTGACCGCGACAGCGAGCTCATATCCGCGAGCATAACCTCACATCGGCACCCACTCGGTCCAGGTGGTCAAGTCGTCAAGGATCTCCGGGATCGGTGCGACGCCCAGCCCAGGCCCCTGCGGCACGGCAAGGTGGCCGTCCTCCATCACGAACGGCTCCGTGAGGTCTGTGCGGTAGAAACGGTCGCTCGCGGACACGTCGCCGGGGAGGGTGAAGCCGGGCAGCGCGGCCAGCGCGATGTTCGCCGCACGCCCCAGGCCCGACTCGACCATGCCTCCGCACCAGACCGGTACGCCGTGCGCCATCGAGAGGTCGTGGATGCGCCGCGCCTCGAGGTATCCGCCCACGCGGCCGGGTTTGATGTTGACGACGCTCGTCGCTCCGAGGCGAATCGCCGCCGCCGTCGTCTGCGCTGAGGTGATCGATTCGTCCAGGCAGATCGGCGTACTCAGAATGCGCGCGAGATCGGCGTGACCGAGTACATCCTCCTCTTCCAAAGGCTGTTCGATCAATAGCAGGTCGAACTCGTCCAATCGGGCGAGGTGCTGCGCGTCGCGCAGCGTGTAGGCGGTGTTCGCGTCGACCTGCAACTGCACGTCGGCGCCGATGCGCTCGCGCACAGCGCGGACGACATCGACGTCCCATCCCGGCTCGATCTTCAGCTTGATGCGGACGTAGCCCTCATCCAAGTACTCGTCGATCGCGTCGAGCAGTCGCGGTATCTCGTCCATGATGCCCACGGACACCCCGCAGGGGACACGGTCGTGCACGGCACCGAGTTCACGGGCGAAGGAACGACCAGCCGCGCGCAGTTCGGCATCGAGTACCGCCATCTCCACTGCCGCCTTGGCCATGCGGTGACCTTTGAACCTCGCGAGCTTCTCTGACACCATGTGCGCCCCCGACATGTCGCTGCCGGTGAGCGCCGGCGCCAGGAAGCGCCGGATGACGTCGACCGCGCCGTCGGTGTACTCGGGGGAGTAGACCGGGTCGGGAAGCGTCACGCACTCGCCCCACCCCTCACCGTCTTCGGTCACGGCCTTCACCAGAAGGATGTCCTTGGCGGTCTGAGTTCCGAACGACGTGCGAAACGGCGAGACGAGCGGCATCGCGACGCGCCGCAGCTCCAATCCTTCGAGCTTCATCATGTGTCCTTTCCTGGTCGAACGAGGTAGCCATCTGCGCGGTCGAACCCGACGATCTTCCCGCCGCCGTCCAGCAGCCTGGTGAGCTCTTCACGCACCTGCCGTCGCCACTGCCGTGCTGCGGGGCGATCGTCTCGTCGCACCTGTTCGATGTCAGCGGGTATCGCGACGCTGACGTCGCCTGGCTCGCGAGCAGACTGCGACGAGACACCCCCCGCGCGGGCGATGGCCTCGTCGCTGCGCAGTCGCCAACTCACCAGCACACGATCGGTCTCGTCATCGTTGTTGACGCCATCGGCGATCTCGCCGTAAAAATTCGCGAGGTATTCCTCGGCGTGCGCACCCAGCTTGGCGATGTTGAAGTACGCGTTGCGTGCGACCAGCGGGTCGAAGGTCCACTCGATCAGATCGATGCCGCGCTCCAGCGCCCATACGCGTTGATGCTGCTTCAGCGCGAATCCCACTGATCGACCGGCGTGCGCGCCGGAGATTCCCGCGATATGGCTGTGCAGTGCGTGTCGTTCAGGGGTGGCGTGGAATGCGATGGCGACGCCGATGAGGAGATCCCCGGCGAACGCGCCGCCGATGTAATTGCCCGCCTTGCTCATCGCTCGGAGCAGTTCAGGGGGCACCGGTGGATTCTCGGGCGAACGCTTCCAGATCTCGGCGAGAAGTCTGATCGCCGCGGCCTGCTCATCGATACCCGTCAACTCACGGATGCTCACGCCAGCGACAAGCGCCGCGCGCTCTGCATCTCTCGCAGCCTGCGCGGCTATCGCATCATCATGGGTCAGCTGCGCCATGGCTTTTCCGCCTTCGATATCTCGTCGATCAGTTCGCTCAGCAGGCGTGTACGCGGGGCGATCTCCGCGACGAGCACGTGTTCGTGCTCGGCATGCGCGCCACCGCCGACAGCCCCTAGCCCGTCGAGCGTTGGCACCCCGATCCCCGCGGTGAAATTGCCGTCGCTGGCTCCGCCGACGGCGATCCGCGTCAGTGGCGCATGACCGAGCCGTTCTGCGACACGGGCGGCGAGAGCGAAGAGTTCCTGCGACATCTCCGCCTCGAGGGGAGGCCTGTTGAAGCCGCCCCGCACCTCGATCGACGCTCCCGGTGTCGCTGCCTGATACGCGTGAAGCGCCGCGTCGACGCGCTCGAGTTCGGCAGCGCTGCGCGCGCGCACGTCGATCCACAGCTGCGCCTGCGACGGCACCGTATTGGTGGTGGCTCCGGAAGACGCCAGGGTCGGCGTCACGCTGGTGCCGGCGTCGCGCTCGCCCAATGCGGCCGCAGCGATGGTGAGGTGTGCGAGCTCGACCGTGGCGTTCACACCCTTCTCAGGTTCCAGCCCTGCGTGCGATGCGCGCCCGGAGATGACCATCTCGTACAGCGAGATGCCCTTGCGCTCGACCTTCAGTGCACCGCCGTCGCCCGCTGCTTCCAAGACGAGCGCTGCGTTCGCGCCGGCGGCCGTTTCTTCGATGAGCGCGCGAGATCGCGGGGAGCCCAGTTCCTCATCACCGGTCACCAGGAGTGTGATGCCGTCGCGGTCGTCGAGACTGCTCACCGCGTGCAGCGCCATGGCCAGCCCGGTCTTCATGTCGAAGCATCCGGGGCCGGTGAGAGCGCCGTCTCGCACGTCATACGGCAGGCGATCGATCGTCCCCATCGGCCAGACCGTGTCGTGGTGGGCGAGCAACAGAACCCGCGTCGTCGAGCCGAACCGCCATCTCAGATGCGGGACGCCGTCGACATCGATGCGCTCCGGCCGCGTGCCAAGGAGCTCGCTTCCGATCGCGGCGATCAGGTCGGCCGAGCGGTGGAGTGCAGCCAGGTCGGCGGAAGGCGACTCGCACTCCACGAGTCGACGGATCGTGTCGATGATCGCAGCATCGTCGACGACGCGACCGGAGAGAGCGGAGGGGGCGCTCATCAGCTCGTCGTGACCTTCGGAGTCGCCCGTGCGCCGAAGTGCACGTACTCCTCGCCGGTGGGAAGCTCGTAGAAGGTCGCGGTCATCCAGGACTGCGTCCCCGGCTCGCGCAGAGCGAAGACGCCATCGCTGATCGCGGTCAACGGGTACTCATCGACAGGGTTCGGCTCGAGTTCGGCGAGAGGACCGAGCAGGGTGGTGCGCAACATCGGACCCGCATCGCCCATGTACACCTCCATGCGCACCGAGGCGCGCTCGTACGTGCCGAGGAAAGGGGTGACGTCGACGTCCACAGACTCAGCGGGGGGTACGACCGGCTCCTGCATCTTGACGCCAGAAAGCTCGGCGAAGATCTCGCGGTAAAGATCGACGTACAGGTCATGGGTGTGACCGCCGTTGGTGAGCAGTGTCACCGCCAGGCCGGATTCCTCATGGATGCGAAGGAACGCGGCCTGGCCGATGGTGTTTCCGTCGTGACCGTACAGGCGCGCACCGTTCCAGTCGAAGCGGATCCACCCCAGTCCCCACGAGTCACCGAGAACGTGCTTGTCCGGCACCTCGGCGTGGAAAGCCTTCATATCGTTCGACACATCGTGGCTGAGCAGGCGCGTGCCGTCGGCGGCAAGTCCGCCGGCGAGATGCAGTCGGGCGAAGGCGAGCACGTCGGCGGCTCGCGCGGTGATGAGACCGGCCGGACCCAGCGATCGGGGCAGGCTCCATACCGGTGCGAGGATCTGCTCGCCGCCTGCGTCGACGTGACCGACCGCTGCCGAATGCAGGATCGCCTCTTCAGGGAGCGTGACGGTGTGGGTCAGTCCGAGCGGGGTGTAGAGAAGCTCGCGCATCGCCTCATCCCAGCTCTTTCCGGTCGCCTTCTCGATGATGCGTCCGAGCAGGGAGAAGCCGGCGTTGCAGTACGACCACGTCGCCCCGAGAGGGTGGTTCTGCGCCACATCCCCGAGCAGATCGGTGTACTTCTCCAGGCAGTCGTCTCCGCGGCCGGTGTCTGTGAACACGTCGCCGTCGAGGCCGCTCGTGTGCGTGAGCAGGTGGCGGACGGTGACGCCTGCGGACAGCTCGTCGTTCGCGAGACGCAGTCCCGCGAGAATGCCGGAGGCGGGAGTGTCCAGAGTGAAGTGGCCTTGCTCGATGAGGCGCATGATCACCGTGGCAGTCCACACCTTCGAGATCGAACCGATCTGGAAGAGCGAGTCCGGGAGCACTTCGGCCGAGGAAGCGGGGAGGTCTTTGTTGAGGGTTCCGGTGGCGAGGACGACCACGTCGTCTTCACCGTCGGTATCGTGACGCAGGATGCCGAGCTGCGCACCGGGAACCTTGTGCAGCCGAGTGAGAGCGTCGAGTCGACGCTGCCAGTGCGCGCCGTCGATGCGCGGCGGACGCGGCCCGTCGGAGCTGCCCGCGTATTGTTTCACCCAATCGACGACGCGGTGCGCGTAGTCAACGCGGTGGCTTGGCACACCCATCAAGGGGAAGATGTGGCTTCCACCTGGGTACACGACGAGCCGCGTGGGCACTTCACGCTCCCGCAGGGCCGCATACCACTGCTGAGCCTGGCCGATCGGGCAGCGCTGATCCTTCTCACCGTGCAGCACGAGGGTCGGCGTCGTGACTCGTTCCACGGCGGTGTACGGCGACATGGCCGACAGCTGCTCGCGCCCCAGGGACCTCCACGGCATCATGCCGATCTCGTACACGTTCAACAGATGAGCGTCGTCACTCGTGCCCCCGATGCTCACGAGGTCCGAGACGATGCCGCCGGCGACCGCCGCCGCGAATCGATCGTCGTGTGCGGTGAGATACGCCGTCATGAAGCCGCCGTAACTGTAACCGGTGACTGCGAGCCGCTCAGGGTCGGCTGTACCATCGGCGACGAGTTCGTCGACCGGCTCCAGGAAGTCGTTCGCATCCGCGACGCCCCACGCCGCGTTGACGCCCTTCCAGAAGTCCTCTCCGTAGCCGTCGCTGCCGCGGGGGTTGACGGTGAGGACCGTCCAGCCCTCGGCCGCGAGTTCCTGATGGAAGATGTGCATCTCATCCGCCGCACCGTTCCATGCGTTGTGCGGGCCGCCGTGCACGTCCACGAGCAGTGGCGTGGGGCCGGAGACAGCTGGGTCACGCAGAATCCAGGCCTGCACGGTGGTGCCGTCGCTGATGGTGAACTCGCGACTTTCGCGCACGAACAGCTCGACGTCGTCGGGCGCAGAGCCGTGCGAGGTGACGACGGTGCCCTCATGCGTGTGCGTATCGATGCGAACGATCTCGCCGAAGGACGTCGGAGTCGAGAGGACGACGGCGACGCTGTCGCCGCCCACCGACATTCCACTGATGACCTCGTCCGTACCGCCGAAGACGTGACGCGGAACGCCACCGACGAGCGGTACCGCGTACAGGTGGGTCGCACCGCGATCACGGATGGCGAAGAGCACATCACCGGAAGGCGCGAACTGCGGCAGTGCGCCGGGATACGCCGGTGCACCGGGCATGACATTGCGGTCGAGAGAGGCGGCGAGGTCCGTCGTCGCACCGGATGCGAGATCGACCCGGAACAGTCCGGCGTGCCCATGCGGCTCACCGGTCCAGCCGACGATGACCAACGAGCCGCCGTCCGGCGAGTAGGTCACCGTCGCGGCGAGGCCTTCGGCGAAGGCGAGCACGCGCGGCGCCGCAGCCGGATCCGAGGGGTCGAGAGCGTGAATCGCAGAGCGGGCATCGAGATCGCTCGCTGCGGCGGGTCGTGCTGTGTAGGCGAGTGTCTTTCCATCCGGCGACCAGACAGGGCTCGCGATATGCACGTCGCCATCGGTGAGGCGGCTCACGCGATCGTCCGCGAGATCGAGCACGTGCAGTTGCTGGTGCACGCCGCGCACGAACCACTCGCCGTCGATCATGTAGTCCAGGCCGTCCGCGACGATCGGCGCAGCTTCGCGAGCGGCGCGCTGCTCATCCGTCTCTGTGTCGCCGGCTTCACGGGCGACCGCGGCGGTGAACGCCAGCTTTGCCCCGTCCGGACTCCACACGGCGTGGCCCACACCCAGCGGAATGTGCGTACGCTGTCTCGGCTCCCCGCCGCCGAGCGGCAGCGTCCACAGCTGGCCGTCGCGAAGGAATGCGATCTGCCCGCCGTCGGGGGAGAACACCGGTGCGCTGTCGTTCTGGCCGTGGGTGAGAGCGCGCGTCGTGTCGTCCTCTTGGATCCAGAGGGCGCTGGTAGCGCGATCGGACTCTGTATCGATGCCGCCGAGCACGTACGCCAGGCGCGAGCCGTCGGGGGAGAGAGCGGGCTGGCTTGGGACGGTGAGAGCGAGGACGTCGTCGATGCGCATGGTGCGGGTCACGCTGTGCTCCTTCTTTACGGGGTGAATCTTCATCACGGGGTGAACTGAATCGGTTGCGGAATCGCGGACAGCAGCTCGCGGGTATACGGATCCTGCGGGTCGCCGAGCACGTCGGCCGCCGTGCCCTCCTCGACGATGCGACCGTCGTGCATCACGGCAACCCGCGAAGAGACGTAGCGCACCACCGCGAGGTTGTGTGAGATGAACAGAAGCGACAGGCCCAGCTCGCTCTGCAGTTCGCGGATGAGGTTGAGGATCGTGCCCTGAATCAGCACGTCCAGAGCAGATGTGATCTCATCAGCGATGAGAACTCGCGGTTTTCCGGCCAAGGCGCGCGCGATCGCGACACGTTGCCGCTGTCCTCCCGAGAACCGGGCCGGATACGCGTCGACCTTGTCGGGGTCCAGGTGCACCAGATCCAGAAGGCGCGCTGCTTCTGCCGCTCGCGCTCGCCGCGTCATCGCTGACGGCATCACCTCCGAGATGCTCGCACCGATGGTCATCCGAGGATCGAGCGAGGAATACGGATCCTGGAACACCATCTGCAGCGGTCGCGGACCGCGGCGAGGCACAGGCGCGCCGTCGACGAGGATGCGACCGGAATGCAACGGCACGAGGCCGACCGCGGCGCGTGCGAGGGTGGACTTTCCGGATCCTGATTCGCCGACGACGCCCACGACCTCACCGTCGGGAACGATCAGGGACACATCGTCCACCGCCGTCATCGCCGAGCGACCAGTCCCGTAGCGGACCGTCACATTCTCGAATCGCAGTTCGCTCATCGTGCCGCCACCTCTGCTTCGGCCGGTTCGCTGAGTGTCGCCAGCGGGCGCGCCAGATCGGTGCCCATGTGGGGCACAGCAGCCAGCAGGGCGCGCGTATAGGGATGTGTCGCTGAGGACAGCTCGGCCGCGCGGAGTTCTTCGACGATCTCGCCGGCGTTCATCACCAGCACCCTGTCGCACAGTTCGGCGACGACGGAGATGTCGTGGCTGATGAACAGGATCGACGCGCCGTTCTCGTCGCGGATGGCACGCAGCAACTCGAGTACCTGACTCTGAACGGTGACGTCGAGGGCGGTGGTGGGTTCATCCGCGATGATCAGTCGTGGCGTGAGCATCAACCCCATCCCGATCATGGCGCGCTGGCGCATGCCGCCGGAGAATTCGTACGGATACTGGCGCACGCGGCGGGCGGGTTGCGTGATCCGTACGGCGGCCAAGCGGTCTGCGGCGCGGCGGCGTGCGTCGCCTCTGTTGAGTCCGGCGTGCTCCGTCGCCACTTCTGCGAGCTGATCGCCCATTCGCATCGTGGGGTTGAAAGAGGACATCGGGTCTTGGAAGACCATGGCGAGCGAGGTGCCCAGCAGACGACGAAGTCGTCCTTTGTTCGCGGTGCGCAGGTCTGTGCCGAGGAAGCGAAGGGCCTTCGCCTCCACCCGCGCAGGCTCAGAGACCAGCTGGGCGACCGCGAGCGCGGTCATCGACTTGCCTGACCCTGAAGCGCCGACGATGCCGACGATCTCGCCCTCACGAACGGAGAACGATACGCCGCGCACCGCCTGCACCTGCTCGCCTGGGGTGGGGAAGGTGACTCGAAGGTCTTCGACTTCCAGCACGGCCGCATCGGAATCCTGATGCTCAGCCGGCTCGGGCGCCGACATCGAACGAGGTCGGCGCAGCGCACGCCGGCGAACCGCGCCGATCATCGCCTCATCGGAGATCCCGAGCGTGCGCGCTGCCGATTCCCCGACCAGGTTGAAGGCGAGTCCGGCGATGACGACGGCGACTCCCGGGGCGAGGGCGGCAGCAGGGTTGATGTAGATGCCCCGGATGCCATCCATCATCAGTCGGCCCCAGTCGTACTCCGGGGGCTGAACGCCGAGGCCGAGGAATGACAACCCGGCGAAGGCGAGCAGGGCTCCTCCTGCGCCGATGGTCGTGTTGACGATGAGCGGTTCGCCGATGTTGGGGAACACATGACGCAGAAGCACACGGAACCGGCCGACTCCGCCTACTCGAGCGGCCGCGATGAAGTCGCGTGCCTCGATGCCGCCAATGAGGTTCTGACACAGTCGAGCGAACGACGGCGCCCCAGCCAGGCCGATGGCGAAGACGGCTGCGGTCGCGCTGCTGCCGAAGATCGCGGCGAAGAAGAGCGCCAACAGCAGCCCGGGAAAGGCGACGGCTATGCCGGTGAACCAGATCACCGGCCGTCCCAGGACGCTTCCGAGCAGAAAAGGAGCAGCGCCGAGGATGAGACCGAAACTCACAGAGACACCGATGGCGCATACGGCGAGGATGACGGACAACCGTGTCGCCACCAGCGTGCGCAGCAGCAGGTCACGTCCGAGGTTGTCCGTGCCGATCCAGTGCTCTGCCGAGGGCGCAGCGAGCAGATCTCCGGTGTCGCGCACAGCGGCCTGTTCGCCCCAGATCACGGGAGCCAGGACCGCGGTCAGCAGCACCAGGGTCAGAAGGACGAGCGCAGTGGCCCCGAGCGGGCTGCGCAACATGAGACGGAGCGCGCGCATCATCCCTCCGCCACAGTCGATTGCGGGTTGAGTATGGCCAGAGCGGCGTCTACCAGGGTGTTCACCAGGAGCACGCCGATGCCGTAGACGAGAACGGTGCCCTGTACGAGGGGGTAGTCCTTCGTCTGGATGGAGCTGACGATCGTACTGCCCAGTCCAGGCCAGGCGAACACTGTCTCCACGAGGACGGTTCCCGCGACGAGGCTGCTCAGAATCAATCCACCCAGAGTGAGGGTCGCGGTGATGGCATTGGGCAGCACGTGGCGGAAATTGATCTTCCACGAGCGCAACCGCTTGGAATGGGCGGTGCGGATGAAGTCGGTCTCGATGACGGCGAGCACTTCAAGACGCATGATGCGCGACAACACAGCGGCCGGTCCGATCGCAAGGGCGAGCACGGGGAGGATGTACGAATCCGCTCCGCTCTGCCCCGCGACCGGAAGCCACCCCAGTTGCACTCCGAACAGCGCGACGAGGGCGACACCGAGAAGGAAATCGGGAATGGACCCCAGCAGCACGCTCGATGAACTGAAGCCCAGTTCGAGGCCGCGTGCGCGTCCGCGCTGCGTCGCGATCGCGACCGCCACTCCGAGCGGGATGGCGATGAACACCGCCAGAAGGAATGCGAGTCCTGCCAGAGCAGCGGTCGCCGGAAGACGCTGAGCGATGGTGTCGGCCACCGGGAGCTGCGAACCGATCGAGACACCGAGATCTCCGGTGAACACGCCCTGCAGATAACGGATGTACTGCTCCCAGATCGGGTCATCGAGACCGAGCGTGGCGCGGCGCGCCTCGACGATCTCGACCGACGCGGTCGGACCGAGAGCGGAGCGCACCGGGTCGCCAGGGACGAGGTGGATCATCAGGAACGATGCCGTGATGAGCACCCACAGCGAGACGAGGAGCCGGCCGCCGCGACGGAGGATGAAGCGCGGCCAGCGATGATCGCTTATGCGCGTCGCATCCTCCGCCAGGCGGCTTGTCACCGTGGTCATATCAACCCAACAGGCGAATGCTGGTGGGCGCGATCTGGCCGGTCCACTCGAATTCGGCACCGCTGCCGAACATGTAGACGGTGCCCTCTGCGAACGGCACGAGGTCTGCTGCCTCCACGAGAGCCGATTCTGCTTCCTGCCATGCGGGGCAGCCTTCGACGCCTGGCAACTGCATCGCTTCGGCGACGCCGGCTTCGTAGTCGGCGTTCTGGATGCCGGAGAAGTTGACGCCTTCGGGCGGCGTGGTGCCGCTGAGGAATCCGATCAGCTGGTCAGGGCTGTTCACGCTGAGAGGAACCCAACTGATGTCCCATGCCCCGGTACTGAAGATCGCGTCGAGGATGGAGGGCTCATCCTGTTCCCTGCCGTCGACCTCGACGCCGAGCTGCTCCCACGCTTCGATGGCGAGTTCGGCAGCAGCCGTTCCGCTCGCGCCGAGGCCGTTCTGGTAGAGGAAGACGATGCTCAACCGCGTGCCGTCCTTCGTTCGGACGCCGTCGGCGCCGAGCTCCCAGCCCGCATCGTCGAGTGCGGCCGCAGCCGCGTCGACGTCGTAGCCGGGGAGGACATCGGAGATCGAGTCGAACGTGCACCCTCTGGGGGCGACCGTGGCGAGGGCGGAAGCAGGGCCGCCCTTGCCCGTGGTGATGACATTGGCGAGTTCGTCAAGATCGAGCGCCTGGGTCAGTGCCATGCGGACGGCGGGATCGCTGGTCGGGTGTCCGTCCGAGTGGTTGTACCACTGCTCGCCGACGACCGCGCTGGATTCCAGGGCGAACAGGTCGGCTCCGAGAGCGCGTTCGGCGTCGGGCCCGAGCAGTTGCGCGGCGTTCGCATCGCCCGAGAGCATGAGGTTGGTCGCTGTCGTTCCGTCGGCGACGATGCGAATGTTGACGACGGCCGGGATGCCCGGCTCGTCTACTGTGGCGCCGTCCGGACCCCACGCATATTCTTCGCGCAGCTCGAATGTGTAGTGGTCGTTCGGGACAGCTTCGGTGAGGACGTAGGGGCCGGTGCCGTTGGACGCGGCGGCGAGAGTGGAGCGGTCGGTGAGACCCGCTTCGCACACCATCGGAAGGTTGGCGAGCCCCAGCAGCAGGAACGGAGCCGGTGTGCTGAGCGTGAGCGTGATGGTGTTGCCCTCGGCTACTGTCGTGATCCCCGCGGGCAGGAATGCTCCGAGGAACGCGCTCTGATTCGCGGGGTCTGAGACCCAGTTGAGGTTGTCCGCGGCGGTCTGTGCGGTGAACTCCGTTCCGTCGCTGCAGAGGATGCCCTCTCTCAGCGTGAGCGTCGCGCTCAACGGCTCCTGAGTCCATTCGGACGCCAGCTGGCTAAGTGGCTGCCCGTCGGGATCGACCCCGACGAGCGTGTCATACGCGAACACGCTCACGTCGAACAGTGCGCTGCCTGCTGACATCTGCGGGTCAAGATTGCCGGGGTCCGCGTCGAGGATCTGCGTGAATGTGCCACCTTCGATCGGTGAGCCGGAGGGCGCATCTCCGCTGCTGTCGGAGGAGCATCCGACGAGGACGAGAGCGAGGGCGGTCACAGCGGTCACAGCTGCTGCGGCAGTGCGGTTCGGTGTCATTTCGATTCCTCCTGGCGATGAATGTTCGGGTGATCCGGCGTCGTGCGAGGTGATCAGCCCGTGCGTGCGATCGCACGACCGAACTGGATGAAGGAATGCCGACCGTCTGCATCCGGGGAAAGGAACGTGTAGACGATGTGCATGCCGCTTTTCTGCTCGCGCATGATGAGCGAGTTCTCGCCGAAGGAGATCAGTTCATCCCGCGAGGGCTGCTCTCCCATTTCGAGCAGCAGGCCCTTCGGGCGCTGGTCGAGCCATACTCGGCCGTCCTCGTCCTGCGAGAGCTCCATGTCGAAGATCGAATTCGAGTAGATGCCGATGTACGGTGCGGCCTCGACGCGGTGCGGGTGTTCCGGGGGAGCGGGCGCCGCGGGAAGGCCTTGGCCGGCGAGGTCGTGCAGAAGCGGATCCACGATGTCGTGCAGCAGGCCCATGCCGTCGCCGCCGTTGGTGAGCAGGACGACGGCCACTTTCGCCTCATGCGCGATGCGGAGGTAGGAAGCCTGCCCGATCGTATTGCCGTCGTGACCGTAGAGTCGCACGTCGTCATCGCGATCGATCTCCCAGCCCAGGCCCCACGCGGCACCTAGACCAGTGATCACCGGCAGGCGGACGCTGGTCGCACGCATCGCTTCGGCGGCGGAGGGTGTCAGTACGGCTGTGCCGTCGGGCGCCTTGCCGTCCGAGAGATGCATCCGTGCGAACCCGGCCAGATCGCGCGCCGTCATCGCCAGCATCGAGCCTGCGGGCTCGTTCGAACGCGCCATCGCCCAGAACGGTGCTGGCGTCTCGGTGCCGTCCTCTCCGGGGCCGACGTGGCCGACCGCGACACGGTGCAGGATGGCCTCGTACGGGCTCGGCGACACGCGCTCCAGGCCCAAGGGGAGCGCGATGCGCTCGACCAGAGCCTGTTCCCATGTCGTCTCGCGCAGACGCTCGATGAGGAGGCCGAGCACGATATAGCCAGCGTTGTTGTACGAGAACAACGCTCCGGGGTCGAACGTCTGCGGCATCTCCGCCAACAGCGCGACGAACTTCTCGATCGCTTCCTCGCCGCGACCGGTGTCGGTGAAGATGTCGCCTTCGAATCCGGCCTGGTGAGTCAGCAGGTGCCGCACGGTGATCGAGTTCGTGGCGGAGTCGTCGGCGAGATGAAATTCCGGCAGATAGGTCCGGATGGGCTGATCGAGATCGACCACACCTTCGTCGACGAGCTGCATGACGAGCGTCGCGGTCCAGACTTTGGTGATCGATCCGATCTGGAAAACCGATTCAGGCGTCGCGTCCACCGCGGTCGCTGTGCTGAGCACGCCTACAGCATGATCGATGATCTCGCCATCGACGACGACGGCGACGGCGGCGCCGGGTACTCCGCGCTCGGCGGCCCGACGCGCGAGCTGCGTCTGCAAGAACTCTGCGACATCATCGTGGCTCTCCATGGCATCACCTTAGACAGAACTCACCCCTCGATCGTTCGTCCTGCACGACAGGTTCCCTGGAACTGATTGGTTGATCTGAACGAACTCCGACCGACCCGCCGGGCCGAGCCCCGTGATGGAGCTCCGCTCGCGCTCGCCGGTCCGGCAGATCACGCTCGACGCGTGGCAGGAGGCCAGGTCGGTGCCCCGAGCACGCGCGAGATGCTTCGCGCAGTCTCGCGAAGTTCGTGAATCACGCTGTCTTTCACCGGCATGTCCATCGACGGCACGACCAGGGCGACGGCCGCGATCACTGCGCCGGTCTCGCCGCACACGGGCGCTGCGATCGAGGATTCGCCGACCACGGCCTCCTCGCTCTCATACGCGAGTGCGCTCTCGCGAACCGAGGCCAGTTCAGAGGCGAGCGACGCAGAATCGGTCACTGTCTCGGCGGTGAGTTCGACAAGAGGCGAGCCGGTGACCTCGCGCGCGAGTTCGTCATCGTAGGCCAGCAGGATCTTTCCCAGAGCAGAGGCATGGGTAGGAATCGTCAGGCCCGTCTCGGGCATCTGCTCTGAGCCGTCCGGGCGACGATCGTGATGGATCACGAGCACCTCGTGGAGCAGGGGGGCGCCCAGACGGGTGGCGAGTCCGGTGCGCTGTGACAGGTCGTGCATCCACCGGATGGAATGTGCACGCACATCGAGCGTGTCGAGGTAGACGCTGGAGAGCTTGACCAGTGCGGGGCCGAGGGCGTAGCGGTTGCCGTTGCGTTCTTGAGCGACGAACCCGTGCGCCTGCAGCGATTTGACCAGACCGTGCACAGTCGACGGGGGTAGTTCGAGGGCAGCGGCGAGCTCGCCGATGCCGAGGCGCCGCGCGCCGCGTAGCAGATTCATGATCTTCGCTGCGCGATCGATCGACTGGATCATTGCACCTCCTTCTGAAGCGTATCCGGCCGAGGAGGTGGGTCTTGACAGGCGCAGCATCGACGACCAGAATTCGATAGTAACGAAGTTGATTCGATAATGTCGAACGCTTATGCTCATACGCCCTCGCAATGCGACGTTCAAAGGAGAACCTGTATGAAGAAGCTCATCAACACCCCTGAATCGCTGCTGTCCGATGCTCTTCGCGGCTTCCAGGCCGCTCATCCCGGCCTTGTCGTCGACACCGAGAACCGCGTCGTTCGCCGCGCCGAAGTGCCCGCAGGGCAGGTCTCGCTGATCTCCGGTGGCGGCACAGGGCATGAACCGCTGCACAGTGGATTCGTCGGCAGCGGAATGCTCGCCGCAGCGTGCGCAGGCGAGATCTTCACCTCTCCGACACCCGATCAGATGCTCGCTGCAGCCTCGGCCGTCGACAACGGGGCCGGCGTGCTCTTCGTCGTGAAGAACTACACCGGCGACGTGCTCAACTTCGAGATGGCCGCCGAGCTCGCGGAAGCGGAGGGGATCCAGGTCCGCTCGGTCGTGGTCGCCGACGATGTGGCCGTGGAGGACTCGACGTTCACCGCCGGTAGACGAGGCGTCGGAACGACCGTGATCGTCGAGAAGATCGCGGGGGCCGCAGCGGCAGAGGGACGCTCGCTCGACGACGTCCACGCTGTGGCGGAGCGGGTCGCGCAGGCAGGCCGATCGATGGGAGCGGCGCTCACGAGCGGCACCGTTCCGGCCGTCGGGCACCCGAGCTTCGACCTGCCTGAGGACGAGATGGAACTGGGTGTCGGCATCCACGGCGAACCGGGGCGCCGCCGCACGCATCTCATGACCGCACATGATCTGGCATCAGAGTTGGTGTCAGCAATCCTGGCCGACCAGGACTCGATCGACGCCCCGGTCATCGTGCTGCTCAGCGGGTTGGGCGCAACGCCTTTGATCGAGCTCTATGCGATGTTCGCCGAGGTGTCGGACCTGCTTGCTGAACGAGGAATCACGATCTCCCGCTCACTCGTCGGCGACTACATCACCAGTTTGGACATGGCCGGGTGCTCGTTGACCATCGTGCCCGTCGACGACGAACTGCTCCGCCTTTGGGATGCTCCGGTGACGACGTCGGCGCTGCGATGGGGGAACTGACGATGACGGATGCGATCTCACTGGAGACACTCACGGGATGGCTGCACGCCTACGCCGAAGAGGTGCATGAGAAAGCCGCCTGGCTGACCGAACTCGATTCGGCGATAGGAGATGCAGACCACGGTACGAACATGCAGCGCGGCACCGCCGCGCTGCTGGATGCACTCGAGAAGAACAGCCCGGCTGATATCGCTGCACTGTTCAAGGCTGTGGGCATGGCCGTGGTCTCCAAGGTCGGCGGAGCAAGTGGATCTCTGTACGGCACGCTCTTCCTCGATATGGCCAAGAACGCCCCCGCAGCTTCGTCGCTGACCGCTGCGGAACTGGCGACGAGCCTCAGCGCGGGAATTGCAGGAGTCGTCGGTCGCGGACGTGCGGAAGTCGGCGACAAGACGATGATCGACGCGCTGCAGCCGGCCGCCGAAGCGCTCACGAAAGCGCTCGAGAGCGGAACCTCTGCGTCGCGCGCTCTCGCAGAAGCTGCCGACGCCGCCGAACGCGGTCGCGATGCGACCCTGCCTCTCGTGGCACGCAAGGGGCGCGCGTCGTATCTCGGCGAACGCAGTGCCGACCATCTCGATCCCGGTGCCGCGTCGGCGGCGCTGCTGGTGCGCACGCTGGCTTCGGCCGTAGAGACGGCCGTATGATCGGGCTGATTCTCGTCTCGCACAGCGAGGCTCTCGCTCAGGCGACCGCTGACCTCGCGCTGCAGATGGTTCACGACGTGCAGCCCGAGATTCGCCTTGCCGGCGGCGCCGCTGGTGGCTTCGGCACGGATGCTGCCGCAATCGCCGACGCCATCGACGAACTCGCCGAGCTTTCGTCCGGGGTGGTCCTGATCACGGATCTGGGCTCGGCCGTGCTCAGCGCCTCGCTGGCGCTCGACATCCGCTCCAGCCAGCTGCCGGTGCGCATCAGCAACGGGCCGTTCGTAGAGGGCGCCACGGCAGCGGTCGTCGTGGCTGCCGCGGGAGCATCGCTGGAGGACGTGCACAGGGAGGCTGAGCAGGCGTTGCGCGCCAAACAGGGCGAGGACGCAGCAGAACACGACGACGCGACGGCGGAGGCGGCATCCGATTCGGCGTCAGTGGAAAAGGAACTCATCAATCCGCAGGGGCTGCACTCTCGTCCGGCGGCGGTTCTGGTGCGGGCGGCGAGTGCGTATGAGTCGGCTGTCGAGATCACCAACCTCACCACCGAACGCGGCCCGGTCAAAGCGGCGAGCCTGATCGGAATCCTCTCACTCGCGGCGACGGGCGGCCATCGCGTCCGCATCGACGCGATGGGGCCGGACGCTGCCGAAGCGGCCGAAGCGCTCGGTGCGCTTATCGCCGAGGGGTTCGGCGAGGCGTGATCCACGCCAGCCCTGAGATCAGGGTGCGTACCGCAGCGAGCGTCGCGTCACGAATTCACGTTCCTCGCCGGAGAGCGGGTCGGTGAAGCGCAGTTCTCGGGCGAGCAACTGCAAGGGTCGTTCGTGGTCGTCCGGCTTCTCGTCCGTCAGAACGGGATAGAGATTGTCGTGGAGGATGCCGAGACCGATGCTCGCGAGGTGCACACGCAGTTGGTGCATCTTGCCGGTGTGCGGACGCAGCAGTGTATGGACGACCTGTTCGTCGGCGTCGAGCAGGTCGATGACCGTCTCGGAGTTCGGCTCGCGGTGCGAGTCCACCTCGACGCACACCTGGGCGCGCAGTTTCTCGATGTGCAGTCGCACTGTGCGGGGAAGGTCGTTGTGCCATCCGGACGGCCGCGCTGAGACCGCCTCGTACACCTTCTCGATCTGCCTCTTCTGGAACAGCAGCTGGTACGCGCCGCGTGTCTCGGGTCTGACCGAGAACATCAGGAGCCCGGCCGTTGCGCGATCGAGGCGGTGGATCGGGGCGAGGTCGGCGTTGTCGAGCTGCCGACGCAGCCGAACGAGCGCGGAGTTCTGCACGTAGCGGCCGGCGGGGGTCGTCGGCAGGAAATGCGGCTTGTCGATCACCAGGAGGTCATCGTCCTGATGCAGGATCTCCGGGTGGAAGGGGATCTCAGGTTCGGCAGGGAGATCCCGGTAGTACCAGACGAACTCTTCCGCGCCCAAGGGGGCATCGCGGCTGACGGCCGAACCATCGAAGGAGACGATCTCGCCGCGATCGAACCGCTGGAGCAGATAATCCGGATCGAGATGGAAGAATCGCTCGATCATGTAGGCGCTGACGGTGGGCCATGCCCCGGTGCGCGGCAGGTGCAGTCGTGTCGCACCCACACCGTCGCGCATGGGAAGGGGCGAGCGCATCGCCATCAGAGCGCGGCCATCACGAGTCGTAGCTCAGGCTGAGCTTGCGCAGCAGAGCAGCCATCCGGTCTCGGTCGGGCCGTGAGAGTGCCTGCAGCAGCTCGGCCTCGACGTCGACGAGTCGGGTGATCGCCGCATCCACACGGATCTGGCCCTCATCGGTCAGCGTGACCAGAACGCTGCGCCCGTCCGCCGGGTCGGCGTTGCGGCGCACGAAGCGCCTGGCGACCAGGCGGTCGATGCGGTTGGTCATGGTGCCGCTGGAGACGAGGGTCTGCTGAAGGAGCTGTTTCGGGGAGAGTTGAAACGGTGCGCCAGCGCGACGGAGGGCGGAGAGCACATCCCATTCCCAGCTCTCGATGTCGCTGCGGCGGAACACATCGCGTCGTGCACGGTCGAGGTGCTTCGACAGGCGATCCATACGAGAGAGCACTTCGAGGGGAGAGAAGTCCAGATCGGGACGCTGGGTGTTCCACGCCCCGACGATCCGGTCGACCTCATCTGCCTCGCTCATTGTTCCATTATCCGCTGAACGATATGCCCCCTTCGCCACGGTGCGAACACAGGGGAACAGCGAGGGTTTCTCGACCTTTTCGAACAGCGCGGGCACCCATGCGTCAAAGACCCCACCCTCGGGCATGGCAGAATTGATCCGTGGCCTCACCAGGCTGCGGTCCGCCGTAGTGTAATGGCAGCACGACAGCCTTTGGAGCTGTTAAGTCCAGGTTCGAGTCCTGGCGGCGGAGCATGACCGAGAACAGGCTGGCGATCATCGTCCTCGCTGCAGGCAAGGGCACTCGCATGAAATCGCGGCTGCCCAAGGTGCTGCATCCGATCGCCGGACGCCCGCTTGTCGGGCACGTCCTGACGACGGCGTCTCGCCTCGGCGCAGAGCACATCGAGGTCGTCGTGCGTCACGACCGCGATCGCGTCGTCGAGGTGCTCAGCCAGCAGTATCCCGATGCCGTGATCGTCGATCAGGACGAGACTCCGGGCACCGGCCGGGCAGTCGAAGTCGCACTCGATGCCATTCCCGACTTCGACGGCGACGTGCTCGTGCTCTCGGGGGACTGTCCACTCGCCGATGATGCGACTTTGTCGGCGTTCCTCGACGAGCACCGCTCCACGGACGCGGCGGCCACACTGATGACGGCGGTCGTCGAAGATCCGACCGGCTACGGTCGCGTGCTCCGCGACGATGCAGGTGATGTCGACCGCATCGTCGAGCAGAAGGATGCATCGGCCGATGAGGCGGCAGTCACCGAGATCAATGCCGGAATGTATGTGTTCCGCGCGTCTGCTCTGCGCGAGCACTTGCCCACGGTCGGAACCGACAACGCCCAGGGCGAGAAATACCTCACCGATGTCCCCAAGCTGTTGCGAGGCGCTGGCCACAGAGTGGCAGCATCCGTCGTCTCCGATGTGTCGGTGACTTTCGGGGTCAACGATCGCGCACAGCTCGCCGAGGTCGGTCGACTGCTCAACGCACGCATCGTGCGTCGGTGGCAGCTCGAAGGAGTCACGATCATCGATCCGGCCACGACCTGGATCGACGACGACGCGAAACTCGCGCCGGATGTCACGCTCCTTCCCCACACCTACATCGCCGGTGCCACCGTCGTCGCGGCCGGCGCGACGATCGGGCCCGACACCTCGCTCACGGACTGCGAGGTCGGTGAGGATGCCGTCATCCGACGCGCGGATGCGACCCTCGCGGTCTTCGGCGCAGGTGTCAATGTCGGTCCGTTCGCTTACGTCCGTCCAGGCACCGTCGTCGGCGCAGGCGGCAAGATCGGGACGTTCGTCGAGACGAAGAACTCTCGGATCGGCGCAGGAAGCAAAGTTCCGCACCTGTCGTACATCGGTGACACGACGATCGGTGAGAGCGTCAACATCGGCGCGGGCGCGATCACGGCGAACTACGACGATCTTGTCAAGCACCGTACCGAGATCGGCGATCAGGTCCACACGGGCTCGCACAACGTGTTCGTGGCGCCCGTTAGAATCGGAGATGGAGCAAAGACCGGAGCGGGAGCGGTGATCCGAAAGGATGTCCCCGCTGGCGCCCTGGCCTTGAGTGTCGCGCCTCAGCGAAATGTTGAGGGGTGGGTCGAGAAGAATCGTGCCGGCACCGGCGCTGCAGAAGCGGCGTCCAGGGCCAGCAGAGCCGCAGAGTAAGGCAGGTCATGGGGCGCAAGAAGAAGACCGTTGAGCTGGATCGTGAAAACGGCGTAGCCCCGGGGATCGTCGCCAAGACGAAGAAGCGACTCGTCGTCGCAGGAGGTCGCTCGCACCCCGAGCTGACCGCGGCCGTCGCGGCTGGTCTGGGAACAGAGATCGCCCCGACCGAGCATCGCACCTTCGCCTCGGGTGAGATCTACTCCCGCTTCGAGGTGTCGATCCGCGGCTGCGATCTCTTCCTCATCCAGACGTTCGGCGAACCGGTCAACGAGTGGCTCATGGAGACGCTCATCATGATCGATGCGGCCAAGCGTGCCTCGGCCAAGCGCATCACGGTCGTCGCTCCGTACTACCCGTATTCACGCCAAGACAAGAAGGGCCGAGGGCGTGAGCCGATCAGTGCCCGTCTGGTCGCCGACCTGCTCAAGACGGCCGGCGCCGACCGCGTCATGAGCGTCGATCTGCACGCGGCTCAGATCCAGGGCTTCTTCGACGGGCCCGTCGACCACCTCTTCGCCAAGCCTGTCCTGATGGACTACTTCGAGCGCACGCTCAGCCCGGCCGATCGCGAGATCTTGACTGTGGTCTCTCCCGACATGGGGCGTGTGCGCGTCGCCGACACCTGGTCACAGAGCCTCGGTGCGCCGCTGGCGATCATCCACAAACGCCGTGACCCGAAGGTTGCCAATCAGGTCTCAGTGCACGAGATCGTCGGCACGGTCGAAGGCCGCACCTGCCTGCTCGTCGATGACATGATCGACACCGGCGGCACCATCGTGAAGGCCGCTCAGGCTCTGAAGGCAAACGGCGCGCACCGCGTCATCGTCGCGGCCACGCACGCGATCTTCAGCGACCCGGCCAACGAGCGTCTGCAGGATGATGCGATCGACGAGGTCGTCGTCACCGACACGATCCCGCTCACCGAGTCACGGCGGTGGGAGGGGCTCACCATCCTGCCGATCGCTCCTTTGCTCGCTCGCGCGATCCGCGAGGTGTTCGAAGATGGTTCCGTGACGAGCATGTTCGGCGGAGACGCCTGAAAGATTCAGCCTCCACATAGGGGATCGTCTTAGTCTCGCAGACATGATCAGCGCTACCGCTTCTTCATCTGTCCGAAAAGGCGCCGCTGTCGCGGGACTCGCCGGTGCGCTTGCGCTGGCAGGCTGCTCAGGAGCGACCGACGCTGAGGCGGGCGGGGCAACGGGAGGCGCCGGCGGCGCTACCGGAGAGTACAACGACGGCACGTACACGGCCGAGGGGGCCTACCAGACGCCCGAGACTGTGGAGGAGATCTCCGTCACTCTCACCCTCGAAGACGGGGTGGTGACCGAGGTCGCAGTGACCGGCGATCCGCAGGCGCGTGAGACCGAGCAATATCAGGGCGAATTCATCGACGGCATAGCCGAAGAGGTCGTCGGCGTCGCTGTCGACGACCTCGATGTCAGCCGCGTCGCCGGTTCGTCGCTGACCAGCGGTGGGTTCAACTCCGCTGTCGACGAGATCAAGTCGCAGGCGGCGAAGTAGCCGCGATGGCCCTCTGGTCGTTCGACGCGATCGGCACGGTGTGGGAGATCGAGACCGAATATCCGCTCGATCAGATCCTGCGGGCGAGAGTCGAGACCGTCATCGATGGTTTCGACCGCGACTGGTCGCGTTTTCGCGCCGACTCGGCTGTCACCCGACTTGCGCGATCGGGCGGCACGCTCGGCTCCTCGGATGCCGCGGCGATGCTGGCCGCCTATCTGGAGCTGTCGACCGCGACGCGCGGCGCGGTCAATCCGCTCGTGGGGGAGAGTCTCAACGCGCTCGGATACGACGCTGCATACTCCTTCGAAAGCGGCACGCCACAGCCTGCGCCGCGCGACTGGACGAGCATCCTGTCGTGGTCGGCGACGCAGGCGTCACTGGCATCTCCGGCGCTCATCGACGTCGGCGCGCTCGGTAAGGGGCGACTGGTCGACCATGTGGTCGCCGAGCTGTCCCATGTCACCGGAGACGTCACGGTCGACGCCGGAGGCGACATCGCCGTGCGCGGCGGTGAGGTGCGCATCGGCCTTGAGCATCCTTTCGATCCGAACAAGGCGATCGGCGTGGCGACTGTGAAGAACCAGGCGTTGTGCGCCTCGGCGATCAATCGCCGCATCTGGGGCGGCGGACTGCATCACGTTCTGGACGCGCGCACCGGAGCGCCTGTGCAGACCTGGGCGGCGACGTGGGCGCTCGGCTCCACAGCGATGCAGGCGGATGCCGCCGCGACAGCATTGTTCTTCGACGGTGGGCCAGAGCTCGCGAGCCGCTGGGGCGTGGAATGGGTGCGGATGAGTACCGACGGTCGCGCGGAGCGATCGCGGAACTGTCCTGTCGAGTTGTTCATGACCCGCACGCCTCATGGATAGGGAAGAGTTGTTCCTGTGACGTTTTCATTCACTGCCATCCGCCAGCGGGTGCTCGCCGTCCTCGGGACCATGTCGATGTATCGACTGGTGCTGTTCTCGCTCTCAGCTCTTGCGCTGATCGCACTCGCGCTGTCGAGCCTCGGCGTGATCGTGTCACCGACGCCGCTGGAGATGCTCGCATCGTTCGTGATTCTCACCGTCGTCATCTCACTGGTCGACGCCGGCGCTCAGCGACTTCTGCACCTGCCGTGGCGCGTCGAATCTTCTCTTGTGACAGCGTTGATCCTGCTTTTCGTGATGCGGCCGGGAACCGACCCAGCAGCCCTGTTCGGGCTCGCACTGGCCGGCGCGCTCGCGAGTGCCTCGAAGTACATCATCGCCTGGCGCGGTCGGCACATCCTCAACCCTGCGGCGTTCGGAGCGGCGGTGGTCACGATCGTCGGTTCCTTCGGCGCTTTCGAATGGCTCGGCACGTCTGCTTCCTGGTGGATCGGCAACGGCGCCATGGCCGTTCCCGTCGCGTTGCTCGGTCTTGCTGTGCTCTGGCGCACCGAGAAGGTACGCGTCGTGTTGGTGTTCCTGCTGATTGCGGTGGTGACGGCAGTGCTGCGCCAAGCTGTGCAGGCGCAGCAGTTCGAGATCGCCTTCGATCTGCCGACGGCGTTGCAGTTCGCCGTGCTGCAGACTCCGTACCTCTTCCTCGGTGCGTTCATGGTCTCTGAGCCGTTGACGAGCCCGCCACGGCGGTGGCAGCAGTTCTCTGTCGCGGCGCTGGTCGGAGTGCTCGCAGGATGGCCGCTCGTCGTGGGTGGACTCTTCACGCTCGGCCAGGAGCGAGCGCTGCTGATCGGCAACCTGCTCGCCTTCGCTTTCGCCCTGCGCGGATCCGTCAGACTGACGCTCGAGAAGCGCGACTTCATCACCCCGACGGTGCAGGAGCTCACGTTCCGCGCGAAGGGCAAACTGAAATTCCTTTCGGGGCAGTACCTCGAGCTCGACGTGCCGCATCACCGACCGGACGCGAGGGGCACCCGCCGCGAGTTCAGCATCGTCTCCGCTCCCGCCGACCTTCCGACGCTGCGCATCGCGTACAAGAACGGTGACCAGAAGCATCCGTCCAGCTATAAGCGCGCCCTTGCGGCAGCGGAGCCCGGCGCGACTCTTGCGGTCACCGGTACCTGGGGTGATTTCCTGCTCCCGCGTGGCAACACGCCCGTGCTGATGGTTGCCGCCGGGATCGGCGTCACCCCTTTCGTATCGCAACTGCGGCAGATGCGTGCCGAGGGCGTGCAGCGTGACGTCGTTCTCGTCTACGTCGCCGCCGAGGCTTCGGAGCTCGCCTTCCGTGCGGAACTCGAGGCGACAGGCGTGCGCACTGTCGTGTTCACCAGGGATGCGCCAGGAGATCTGCCTGTGCACTGGGCGTGGGCGCAGGGCGTCCGACTCGATGCTCGCGGCCTGGAGGGTGCGGTCTCAGACATCTCCGAACGACACGCGTTCATCTCCGGTCCTCCGCGACTTCTCGCCGACCTCGCACCCGCACTTCAGAAGGCACGATCGCTCACGACTGACGCCTTCGCCGGATACTGATCCGCTCGCACCCGTCTCACCCCGGGTACACCCGTCGGTCGGGGGTACGGATGTAGGCCAGAAACCGGCGGTCTCGACCGACAAGTGTCCTTTGGGCCTGCAAGTGTCCAGATCCGGGCGGGCTCACGCCGACGGCGCGGGATCGGCCGTCGCCCCGGCAGGAGCCGGCCAGAGCGGAAGCCTCACCGTGAACGTCGTGTCGCCGGGCTCGCTCTCGACGGTGATCGTGCCGCGGTGTCCTTCCACGATCGCCTTGACGATCGCCAGCCCGAGACCGGTGCCCCCTGTCTGCCTGGCACGCGAGGTGTCGCCCCTGGCGAAGCGGGCGAACATCTCACTGCGCACCTCCGGGTCGATCCCCGGTCCGTCATCGTGCACTCGCATGACGGCATCACCGCCTTCGGCGCTCACCCGAAGAGCTATCGCGGTGCCGGGGGGAGTGTGGGTGCGTGCGTTGGCGAGCAGGTTCGCGACGACCTGATGAAGGCGACCGGCGTCGCCGAGCACGACCACCGGTGTCTCTGACACATCGACGCTCCAGTGATGTTGCGGTGCCGTCGGTCGCGCGTCTGCCAACCCCTCGAGAGCGAGTTGCGTGAGGTCGACGGAGCCATGGACGAGTTCCTGTCCCTCGTCGAGTCGAGCCAGCAGCAGCAGGTCTTCGACCAGGCGAGACATCCGCAAGGACTGCGCCTGGATGCGCTCGAGTGCCATATGCGTCGTCTCTGGAAGCTCGCGCTCTCGCAGCGACAGCTCTGAGTAGCCTCGGATCGATGCCAGGGGCGTGCGCAGCTCGTGACTCGCGTCGGCGACGAAGCGTCGCATCCGCTCCTCATTGCTCTGCCGCGCGGCGAGGGAATCGTTGACATGATCGAGCAGCTTGTTCAGCGAGGCTCCGACGAGGCCGGTCTCGGTTCGCGGATCAGCCTGCGTCGTCGGCACCCGTTCGGTGATCGTCACCTCGCCACGATCGAGCGGCTGATTGGCCACCCGCATCGCTGTTCCTGCCACTGCGCGCAGCGGACGCAGACTGACGCTGATCGTCACCGCGGTCGTCAACGCCAGCAGAATGAGTCCGCCGAGCGTCGTCAGTGTGATCACCGTGAGAAGTTGCGCCATTGTGCTCTGCACTTCGTCGCGCGGAAGTCCGGTGGCGACGAGAACGTCCTCGCTCTGCCTGACGATAACGGTGAAGGAGCCCACCCCTGGCAATGAGACGACGGCGCTCGGCGACGCCTGCACGGCTTCTCGCAGAATGCGTAGTTGATCCTCTGTGAGGTCGGTCGTGCCTTGGGGCGTGGCGACCACGCCGCTCGCGCCGTCTGGGACGGAGATGGCAAGCAGCAGGCCTGGAACCTGAAAGCGTTCCCCAGCGAGGGCCGTGCGGGCCGTGACGGGTTCGCCCGTCGCCGTGGATCTGATCAGTTGCTGAGCGACGAGATAGCTCGTCGTATCCGAGGTGGACTTGACCTGGTCTTGCAGGCGTCCTTCCAACGATGTGCCGAGCGTTGCGCTCGTGATGACGGCGACGATGATGAGGATGAGCGAGACGAACCCGATGACGGCTGCCATGAGCCGCGTCTGTAGGGTGAGCGGTCGGTGCTTCATCCCCATCTGCGTCACTGTGGCGCCTTGATCATGTATCCGACACCGCGCACGGTGTGCAGCAGCGGGGCGCGTCCCGCATCGAGCTTCTTGCGCAGGTATGAGATGTAGAGCTCGACCACGGAGGACTTACCGCCGAAGTCGTAGCTCCAGACCCGATCGAGGATCTGCGCCTTCGAGAGCACGCGGCGTTCGTTGCGCATGAGGTATCGCAGCAGTTCGAACTCTGTCGCCGTCAGTTCGATTTCGGTGCCGTCCCGCTCGACCTCGTGGCTGTCTTCGTTGAGCGTGAGGTCACCGACCCGGAGGATCGACTGACCATCGTCAGCGGTGGCGAGTCCCGTGCGGCGGATGACGGCTCGCAGGCGTGCGATGACCTCCTCCAGGCTGAAGGGCTTCGTCACGTAATCGTCACCGCCGGCGGTGAGGCCCGCGATGCGGTCTCCGACTGCGTCCTTGGCCGTGAGGAACAGCACGGGCACCAGGTTTCCCGATTCGCGCAGACGCCTGAGCACACTCATCCCGTCAAGGTCAGGCATCATGATGTCGAGCACGAGGGCGTCCGGCTCGAACTCCTGAGCCACTTGGAGCGCTTCCAGCCCTGAAGAGGCCGTGCGCACCTCCCAGCCCTCCATGCGCAGCGCCATCGCGAGCAGGTCGGTGAGCATCTGCTCATCGTCTACAGCCAGGATGCGCAACGGAGAGCCATCAGGGCGGTGCAGGTCGGGCTGGTCGTTGGTCATACGACCATTGTGAAGAACAAGCTATGGAGTTTCTATGGAGACTGCTGTGCGCCTACTGTGAATCAGAGCTCGCGATCCCAGATCGTGCTCATCTCATCAAGCGCTCGCTCGGTGATCGCGACCATCGATTGCGCCGCCTTGTCTGCGTTGCCCGTCTGGATGGCGGTGGCGATGTCGACATGCCATTGCAAAGCCTCGGCGGCGGGGAACTGCGGCATCAGGTTGTACTGGTTTCTGCTGCGCAGTACCTCCTCGACGAGGTGGTGCAGCTGCGCGAACATCTCGTTGCCGCTGAGCTTCAGGATCAGTTGGTGGTACTGCAGATCCAGCCGGAGGAACTCCTGCGCGTCGCCCTGTTTGCCCGCAGCCCAGAGTCGACCGGCGAGTCCGACCAGATCGCTCGCCTCGTTGAGAGGAGCGCGGATCGCGGCGAGCCTGGCGGCGGCGGGCTCGATCGCCCCACGCAGCTCGGTCAGCGATCGCAGCTGTGCGACCCGGCTCGGGCCGGCCAGACGCCAGCGGATGACCTGAAGATCGTAGACGTTCCAGTGAATCAGTGGCAGCACGCGTACGCCGACGCGCCGCTTCGGAGTGATCAGTCCCAAAGTCTGCAACCCGCGCAGTGCTTCGCGCACCACAGGCCGGGAGACCTGGAAGCGGCTTTCCAGCGATTCTGTGGTGAATGTCGACTCCGGCGCGATCGCCCCTGCACAGATCTCGCGTCCGAGAGTGTCGAGGACGAAGTTGCGAAGATCGCCCGTCGCATTCACCGGAGCGGGTGGCGAACCGAGCCCCGTGTCAGTGGTCATACCCCGAGCATATCTTTTTGATCCCGGACATTGATAAGTATGACTTGTGGTTGCTAGTTTGGCCACTGAGCAGATGTAATGGGACATCTGCACCAGGAGCCAGCACGAAGGCGCGCGGCTCAGGATGGAGTCACAGTGAAGTACGGATCCAAGCCCGCCCGCTTCCTCGCGGCGGCAACCACAGCAGTCGTCGCCGGAGCGCTCGTCAGCTGCAGCTCCGGCGGCAGTGACATCGACGAGAACGCGGGAATCGAAGGCGAAACCGTTCGCGTCACGCTCGCGAACCACGTCTGGACAGAGACGATCAAAGAACTCATCCCCGAGTTCGAAGCGGAGACCGGAGCCACCGTCGAGATCAGCCAGCTCGCCGAGGACCAGCTCTCCGACCAGTACAACGTCAAGCTCAACGCCGGCACCGATGAGATCGACGTCCTGATGTACCGTCCGTTGCAGGAGAACAAGCTGTTCGCCAGCAACGGCTATCTCACAGACATCACCGAACTCGTCGAAGGCGACTCCGAGTGGGAGTGGGCGGACTTCCAGAGTGGTCCCGCGTCGTTGACCAGTTACGAGGACACCGTCGTCGGTGTGCCGATCATCACCGAGCGAACCGTCCTTTACTACCGCAAGGATCTTCTCGAAGAGGCCGGTCTTGAGGTGCCGACCACGCTGGAAGAGCTCGATGCCGCAGCCGCTGCCATCCACGAACTGCATCCCGATGTCGCCGGCTATATCGGCCGCACGGGCAAGTCCGCTGCCGTGACGCAGTTCACCGCATTCCTGTTCAGCTCAGGCGGCCAGTGGATCAACGACGACGGCACCTCGGCGATCGCAAGTGACGAGGCCCGCGGTGCGTACAAGTACTACGGCGACCTGATCCGCAACCACACGGATGCGACCGTCAACCCGGAGATGAGTTGGCCGGAGGCGTTCGCCGTCTTCCAACAGGGCCAGGCGGCCTTCCTCGCGGATGCTGACAGCCTTTACAAGAACATGACCGATCCGTCGCAGTCGACGGTCTCCGATCAGGTCGGCTTCGCGGCCTTCCCAGAGGGCTCTGCCGGATCCAAGCCGTACAACGTCGCCGCATGGGCTCTCGCGATCAACGAGACGTCCGAGAACCAGGATGCGGCGTGGCAGTTCGTCAAGTGGGCGACGTCGAAGGAGATCACCCTCGAGATGTCGAAGCTGGGTGTTTCCGGCGCGCGCACCTCAGTATGGGAGAACCCCGAAGCCACGGCCGATTATCCTGACGAGCTCGTCGAGGCGATCAAGATCAACGGTGAGAACGGGATCGGTCAGGATCGGCCCCTCGTGATCCAGGTTCCGCTCGCCCGCGAGATCGTCGGTGAGCCGATCGTCGAAGCGATCGCCGGCGGCGCTGGCGACGCAGCGGTCGACAGCGCCGACAAGAAGTTCGAAGAGTTCCTCCTCGAGGACTCCGAGTAATCCATTCCCTCCCCGTTCCCGTCCCGATGCTTCGTCGGGGCGGGAACGGCAGACCACGGAAGCACCCATGACTGCACCACAGAGCCTCGATACGGTCGGGGCCAGGGAGCGCTTCAGCCGCTGGGCCAACCGGCATCGTAAATGGCTGTTCGCAGGTCCCTCCATCGTGTTCACAACGCTGCTGCTCGCCGTTCCGCTCGGTTGGACCCTGTTCCTCAGCTTCACCGATGCCAAGCGATCCGTGCGCCGCCCGTTCGATGTCAACGGCCTGGAGAACTACGCCGAGGCGCTCACCGACACCGAGCGATTCTGGCCTGCGGTCTGGCGGACGTTCGCCTTCACGGGCGGAGCGCTCTTCTTCGAACTGATCCTCGGCATGATCATCGCTCTGCTGCTGTGGAAGCCCTTTCGCGGTCAGGGCGCCGTTCGAACGATCATCCTTCTACCGCTCGTGGCGACACCGGTCGCCGTCGGCATGATGTGGCGTCTGCTCTTCGAGCCGAACATCGGCTTCGTCAACGAGATGCTCGGATGGGTGGGCATCCCGCCGCAGCCGTGGCTCGCCGACCCGGCGACGTCGCTGGGAACGCTGGTGTTCGTTGATGTCTGGCAGTGGACCCCGATGGTCGCGCTCATCCTGCTGGCAGGTCTCACGGGTCTCTCCGACGAACCACAGGAAGCCGCGAAGGTGGATGGCGCGAACGGCTGGCAGCGCTTCTGGTACGTCACCGTGCCTCTCATGCGCAGCGTCATCGTCGCAGCGGTGCTGCTACGCGGCATCGACGCTCTGAAGACCTTCGACCTTCTCTACGCCACCAAGGGCAAGGGCGGCGGAGCCTTCCACGACGTGGAAACGCTCAACATCTACGCCTATGGATTGAGCTTCGACTACAACGAGTACGGACTGGCATCGGCAGTGCTGATCCTGTTCTTCCTCCTCATCCTCGGAGTGATCTGGATCATCCAGATGCAGAGAAAGGTCAAGGACTCATGACCACCGTGACCGACACTCGCATTCCCGTCGCGTCCCGCCCACCGAGTCGAAGGCGCCGCACGCTCCGCGGCGCGACCGTAGGACGCATCATCGGGATCGCCCTGATCGTGCTGGCGTTCCTCGGCCCGATCGTCTGGATGGTACTGGCGAGCCTCAAGTACAACGTCCAGATCTACGATGCGGGCAAGGCGTTCATCTTCGATCCGACGCTTGACAACTACGCCACGGTATTCGACCCGAGTCGGGGCAACTACCTGGTGTACATCTGGAACTCGTTCTTCATCGCCTTCATGGCGACCGCGTTGTCGATGGTGCTGGCGCTTCCTGCGGCATACGCCATGAGTCGTTTCCTGATGAACAAGTCTGCGATGGCAGTGCTTCTGGCGCGGATCATTCCCGGAGTGAGCCTGCTGGTGCCGTGGTACTTCATCTTCGCGCAGCTGAAGATGACCGGCGGCTATCTGCCGCTGATCCTTTCGCACATGTTCGTGTCGCTGCCGTTGATCCTCTACATCATGATGTCGTTCTTCGATCAACTGCCCGAAGAACTGGAGGAGTCTGCCCAGGTCGACGGCCTCACGGCGATCGGAGCGTTCTTCCGCATCACGCTTCCGTTGTCGATCCCCGGTATCGCGACGGCGACGATTCTGTCGTTCATCTTCTCGTGGAACAACTTCATGTTCGCACTGGTCCTTTCCGGAAAGTCCACCAAGACGCTTCCCGTGGCGATATTCGATTTCATCGGCTACGCCTCCATCGACTGGGGAGCACTGATGGCGGCATCGGTCGTGGTGACCACCCCCATCATGCTCATCGCACTTTTCACACAGCGCTACATCGTGACCGGGCTCACAGCCGGCGCGACGAAGGGATGAGACATGTCTGCAGAATCAGCTATTTCCATCGCAGTGATGGGAGTGCAGGGCGTGGGAAAATCGACGCTCGGCGCACTGCTGGCCGAAAGGCTGGAGGTTCCCTTCGTCGACGGTGATTCTCTGCACCCGGCACGCAACATCGAGTTGATGGCATCCGGAACGCCGTTGACAGATGCCGATCGTGCACCATGGCTCGACGCGGTGGGCAAGGTGCTCGCCGAGTCCCCGGGCCGAGGTGTGGTGGTGGCCTGCTCCGCACTTCGACGCAGCTACCGAGACGTGCTGCGCGAGCACGATCCGCGCGTGTACTTCGTCGAGCCGTGGGCGCCGATCGAATTGGTGAGCGAGAGGATCGCGTCACGCACGCACGAGTACATGCCGCCGGCACTGCTGAGATCGCAGTACGACATGCTCGAACCGCTCGCCGCCGATGAGCGTGGCATCCGAGTCAGCGTCGTCTCCTCGCCGGAGGAGATCGTCGCTGAGGCCCTCGCCGCCTACTCTCAGACCGGAGCCCCGCTGTGACCGTCGCCACCATCGCACGCCTGGAATCCTTCCCCGTTGCGCCGCGCTGGCTCTTCGTACGCATCGAGACCACTGATGGACTGGTCGGCTGGGGAGAAGCATCTCTCGAGGGCTATGCCGATGTGGTGCGCGCTGCGGTCGACCAGTTCGCCGAATACCTTGTGGGGCGCGACCCAGGACTCATCGAAGACCATTGGCAGGTTCTGACGAAGAGTCAGTTCTACAGGGGCGGCCCGGTCCTTGCGAGCGCGGTGGCGGGGATCGACCAGGCACTGTGGGATCTCAAGGGCAAGCGCCTGGGTGTCCCGGTGCACGATCTGCTCGGCGGGGCGGTTCGCGAGCGCATCCGCGCCTATGGCTGGGTAGGGGGAGATGAGCCAGCGGAAGTGGCCGATCACATCTCGGCTCAGTTGGAAGTGGGACTCACCGCGGTCAAGATGAATGCCTCGGGCAAGATGAGTCGTGGTGGCTCATCCGCTGAGATCGCCGCCGTCGTCGCCCGGGTCGAGGTCGCACGTGATGTTCTGGGTCCCGAGCGCGATGTCGCCGTCGATCTGCACGGCCGATTCACACTGGCGACGGCTCGCCGCCTGGCGCCGCTGCTGGAGCCGTTGCATCCGCTCTTCATAGAAGAGCCGATCGTCCCTGAGAACTCGCACGTCATCGGTCGAATGGTGGACGCCACCACGATTCCGATCGCGACAGGGGAGCGGCTGTACAGCAGGCAGGAGTTCCTGCCGGTGCTGCAGGCCGGCATCGCCATTGCCCAACCCGATCTCTCGCATGCCGGTGGCATCTCCGAGGTGCGTCGCATCGCGGCTCTCGCGGAGACGTTCGATGTGATGATCGCGCCGCACTGCCCGCTCGGTCCGCTCGCACTGGCAGCCTGTCTGCAGGTCGCCTTCGCGACGCCGAACTATCTCATTCAGGAGCAATCGATCGGCATCCACTACAACGACGGAGCGGAAGTGCTGGACTACGTTCTGGACACCGCGCCGTTGAAGTTCGTGGCGGGCAACTTCGAGCGCTTGACCGACCCCGGGCTCGGCATCGAGATCGACGAGCAGGCTGTTCGCGATGCCGCCTCTCGATGGACGACATGGCAGAACCCGGTCTGGCGGCACGCCGACGGCTCGATAGCGGAGTGGTGAGAGGCAAATGAGGAGGGGGCGGGTAACAAGGGGGGGGGGGGCCCCCCACCATGTGGGGGGGGCAGGTGGGGTGG
>JBEBSN010000021.1:0-36766 GCA_040394295.1 Microbacterium sp. | reverse complement strand
CCTCCTCGATGCGAACGAGGCGCGCTACCAACTGCGCCATAGGCCCGTGAACCTCAGCTAGATTATCACGCCTCAAAGCGGCGACGCACCGCGACAGCGCTCATCCGGTCGCGCGTCGCGAGAGCAGACGGCGCACGTGCTCTTCGATCTCAGCATCGTCGACGACCCCCATCCGCGCGTACGGCGACGCCGCTTCCTTCGCAGCAGCCAGAGACACCGGCTCGGGCGGCGCCATCTCTTCGGCCCGTGCGCGCAGAAGAGCGACCCGCTCGGCACGCTGGAGATCTTCGGCGGCATCGATCTGCGCGCGCGCGCTCTGTGCGAGCGAGCCGGTGACCGAGACCAGCGGAGAGGGAAGCGGGCGCGGCGTCCACGAGGCCTTGCCCTGATCGTGCAGTGGAGGGGCCACCCGTGGGGCAGCGGGGGCTGCCACGTGAACCGGACGCCGAGCCGCTCGGCGGGCGACTGCCGACATCTTCTGCAGCGCGCTCGCGGCGACGACGGCCGAGGCCGCGCCGAGCCAGATCAGCAGTTGTCCGCCGCCGGTGAGGATCTGCCACACGCCGAGACCCGCCACCGACAGCCCCACGACCAGCAACGAGGTCGCGACGATGCGCACGCGGCGACGTGCCCGCGCTTGACGCACCAACGGATCAGCGCGCGTCGCCGCAAGTTCGGCACGAAGGCGAGCGAGTTCAGCTGACTCTCGCTCGGACTGCACACGCTTCGCGAGCTTCTGCTGCGCGAGCGCCGTGCGGGCGTTCAGCTCGAGGTGGATCTCTTCGGGCGTCTCGCTCGTCTCCGCGAGAATGCGAAGCGCCTGATTCAGCCGAACCGCATTGCGTTCGGAGGCGTTGTACTGGTATCGACCTCGCCAGGACGGCAGGAGATAAAGCATCCACAACAGCACCGCGACGAGGACGACTACGCCCCCACTCAGCACCGGCCCATCCATAGGGACAACGGTATGCGACCCAGCCCCGCATGCCCCTCAGTACGGGCGCGTGTCGCTGCGGAGAATCTCAGATCGGCTGGCGATCGGACGGTGGGATGCTGGCGGCGTCCTGCGGCGCGTGTCCGTTGACCCACCGCGCCAGCACCCCCTGGGGCACGTCTTCGCGCGTGAGCGCGAATGCGTAATGGTCGCGCCAATCGCCGTCGATGTGGATGTAGCGACGGCGAAGGCCCTCATACCGGAACCCCAGCTTCTGCACCACCCGCAGACTCGCCACGTTCTCCGGGCGGATGCAGATCTCCATCCGATGCAACCCGTACTCGGTGAAGGCCGCGTCGGTCGCGAGCGCCACGGCGGTCGGGGTGATCCCCTTGCCTGCGAAGCGTTCACTGACCCAGTAGCCGATGGTCGCAGAGCAGAGCGACCCACGGGCCACGCCCCAGACGTTGAGCTGGCCGGCGATCTCGCCGTCGTATTCCATCACGAACGGGTAGCCGCCACCATCGCGGTACTGCTGCAGCAGTCGGCGAATGCTGACACGCATGTCGAACGAGGTCGCCCCGTTCGGGATCGTCGCTTCCCACGGCTGAAGCCAGGCGCGGTTGTTGAGCAGTTCCTGCTGCAGCACGCGCGCATCACGCGTCCGGATGAGCCGCAGCTCGACCGGGCCGTGATGATGCCCCTGCAACAGGTCCATCCGCTCCTCGAATCCGAACACCTAGAGCTGTTCGCCGAACTCCTTCAACCACGGGCGCAGTTCTTTGCCCAGGTCGTCGCGATCGACCGCGAGCTGCACGATCGCCTTGATGTAGTCGACCCTGTCACCCGTATCGTAGCGGCGTCCGCGGAAGATGACGCCGACGACGCCGGGTCCGTTCGAGTCTGCAGCCAGTTCCTGAAGCGCGTCGGTGAGCTGAATCTCGCCGCCCTTACCCGGCTCTGTGCGCTCCAGAATCGGGAAAACCGACGCCGGCAGTACGTACCGGCCGATGATGGCGAGGTTTGATGGCGCGTCCTCCTGAGCGGGCTTCTCGACGAGCCCTGAGACCCGCACGACATCTGCGTCATCGGTCTCCTCGACTGCGGCAGCACCGTACATGTGAATGCTCGACGGCTCGACCTCCATCAGTGCCACGACTGCGGCGCCTGTGCGCTCGTGCTCAGCGATCATCGTCGTGATCAGTTCATCGCGCTCGTCGATGAGGTCATCGCCCAACATGACGACGAACGGGCTGTCGCCGACGTGCGTCTGTGCACGCAGCACCGCGTGGCCGAGACCCTTCGGCTCGCCCTGGCGGAGGTAGTGGATGTCGGCGAGGTCGCTGGATTTCATGACTCGCTCCAGACGACCCATGTCGCCCTTCTCGGTGAGCTTCACCTCGAGCTCGGGCACCGAATCGAAGTGGTTGGAGATCATGTTCTTGTTGCGCCCGATGATCACGAGAATGTCATCGATACCCGCGGCAGCGGCCTCTTCGACCACATACTGAATGGCGGGCTTGTCGACGACGGGCAGCATCTCTTTCGGCATCGCCTTGGTAGCGGGCAGAAAACGGGTGCCGAGCCCCGCTGCCGGAATGACTGCTTTCATCTTGTGGTTTCCCATCTGGCCAGCTTAGCCGGGGCTCCTGCGCGCCGCGTAGGATCGAGATATGTCGATGGATGTCGAGCAGGAGAAGCGCGCACTGCGAGCCGAGCTTCGCGAACGTCGCCAGCTTCTTTCCGACCAGCAGCGCGATGCTGCGGCATCCGGTGTTCGTGAACAGCTCGACCTCCTCCTCGAAGCGCACCGTGCACGCTCGATCTCTTGCTTTCTGTCAGTGACGACAGAGCCGGGAACCCACGACTTCGTCAGCAGTGCCGTGCAGCGCGGCATACGCGTACTCCTTCCGATCACGCGTGCGGACGGGCTGCTGGACTGGGCTGTGGCGAACGACTCAGACGGCATCAAAGAGGGATTGTTCGGCCTTCCAGAGCCGACGGGCGAAGTACTCGGCCCCATCGCGGTGAACGACGTCGATCTGATGATCATCCCCGCCGCGGCGGTAGACGGCTCCGGCACGCGTCTGGGCTGGGGCAGAGGGTACTTCGACAAGACCATCGGATCGATGGAGAATTGTCCGCCCGTGTATGCCGTGACCTATGATTCCGAAGTACTCGACAACCTCCCGCGAGAGGTGCACGACCAGCCGGTGACCGGCGTCGTGACGCCGACCCGCACCCTCACCCTGTCGCCTGCGCGACACTGAACATCCGAGACGAACATGCCCACCTATGCCTATGCCTGCACGACGTGTGACCACCGCTTCGATGCGGTTCAGAGCTTCTCCGATGCATCCCTCACCATCTGCCCGGAATGCGGCGGATCCTTGCGCAAGCAGTATGGGTCCATCGGTGTGACCTTCAACGGCTCAGGGTTCTATCGCACCGATTCGCGGAGTGGCTCTGGCACAAAGGCGGATGCTTCGGCATCATCGAAGTCGGAGTCGTCGACGAGCACCACTCCGGCGTCCGCGCCGGCTCCCGCCTCGACCTGAGGTTTCAGCAACAGTTGGGAGCCCCCGTGTTTCAGGGATTCAAAGAGTTCATCACCAAGGGCAACGTCATCGACCTCGCGGTCGCCGTCGTCATCGGCGGTGCATTCACCACGATCGTCAACGCCGTTGTCTCCAGCATCATCGAGCCGCTCGTCGCCCTGTTCTTCAAAGCGGATGCAGCGGGCAACTTCGGGCCGGAGCTGACGAGCATCTACGGAGACCCCGTGACGTTCCCGCTCGGCGGCCTCATCTCAGCCGTCATCAGCTTCCTCGCTGTCGCACTCGTGGTGTACTTCGTCTTCGTCGTTCCGATGAACAAGTACAAGGAGCGTCAGGCCGCGAAGAACCCCGCCGTCGAAGAGAAGACTCTGCCGACCGAGCAGGAGCTGCTCATCGAGATCCGCGACGCGCTGCGCAAGGGCTGATCAGCACCGCACGTTGAACGTGCCGAAAGGGCGGTCCAGCACGGTAATCGCTCGATTCACCGTGCTCAACCGCCCTTTCGTTGCATCCCGCGTCACGCGAGAAGCGCACGAAGCTGACCGAGCACGGCTGCACGGCGCGCAGCATCGACAAGGTCGTCCGAGTTCACTCGAATCACCGTCCACCCTGCCTGCTGGAACGCGCGAACACGATCGAAGTCGCCGCGCCAGCGGCGCCGATCCGTGCGATGCATATCGCCCTCGTACTCGATGAGCACGCGCCGCAGCGGGTAGGCCAGATCAGGCATGAGCGGGCCGAGCCGCGTCGGGATGACGTACCCGACTTCGGGTGCACCCAGACCAGCGGCGACGAGCATCAGACGTAGCTCGGTCTCCTTGGGCGAATCGACGCCGGTGCGCATGAGTGTCAGCGCCTTCCTGAGCACGCGCGCCCCTCGCGCTGATCCGTATGCGGCAACCGCCGCATGCATCTCATCGACCGAGCAGATCGCCTGATTGCGACCGCCCCGTCTGCGCGCGCCCGTGATCAGATGGTCAGCGACCGACACCAGCGCGAGAAGCGTCGCCTCATTCGATCGATCACCGCTCTGCGATGCGACTCCCTGCGATGCGAACTGGCACCACGCCGTCGCGGGTTCGACAGTGACGAGCCCAGCCAGACCCGCAGATACGGTGGTCTCCTGAGCGAGGCGGTGCCCGACCACGCCCGCCCGCCGCCTGCGGGTCGTGCCGAAAGTTCCGATATGCAGAGCAGCATCCGCTCGGTCGAGACCGGCCGGAAGAGGCGCGCCCCAGAGCCCGAGCGCTGTCGAATGGCTGAACGCCTCCCCCTCCCCCATGAACACCGCTGCCGCGCGACACCGGTGCACGAGGTCAGCGAGGTCGAGACCGACAGATCGCACCCCTCGAAATGGAGTCTGCAGGTCTGACGCCCGCATCCTGCTCCGCGAGACGCCGAACTCGTCCGCGCGGGCCGTCGCGAACGCGCTCTGCGTCAGGTAGTACGGCAACGGTCGGCGCGCGGTCATCATCTGAGCATCCGGCATCGGGGCGCCAGCCCGCAGAATCTGTCCACAGGTGCGCGTCAGCGCGGCTCGAGAGGGCATCTGAGCACGGTCCCGAGCGACCGCACTGTGCCGGACTGCCCGCTCGACGGCAGCCCGGCGAAGAACGCGGTGCGCAGCGAGCTCAGTAGTGCGGAGGAACGTCGTCGAGCAGACGATCGTCGTTGGGACCACGATCGGCGACACCGTTCTTCGGTGGAGCCGTGTTGCTGACGACATCGGGGGAAGGGTCACTCCCCTCTACGGGCGTCAATCGTGCCCGACGGCTTCCGGCGACACGAACGATGCGCTGACGAGCCGGCTCGGGGCCCTCGGGCGACGTCTGCCCGGGCGACGTCTGCTCAGGCATCGTCAGGAAGGTCGATCGGCTGTGTGTCCGTGTCCGCCTTCACCGCGTCCGCGGAGATGCCGAGTACCGCGGCGATGCGGGACGCCGCCGTCACCGGGTCGCTGTAGAGGTCGAACGCGTGCACACGCACGTAGTGCCAGCCGAGGCGACGCAGAACGTGCGGACGAAGCCGCAGCGTCTCCCGCAGCGACTCACCCGCTGATTCCGGGTCGCACTCGATGACGACAGCCCTGTCCTTGTGTTGAGCGACGAGGGGCAGCAGACCGCGATAGTCGACGTCGACGGATGCCCCGAGCCTGCGCAGTTCACGCGCGAGAACAAGGGTCAGCGGGTCAGCGAGATCTTCCAATCGCGACTCACGACTGCGTGCGGCGAGACCACCCAGGATCGACATCAGCGTGGCTGCACCATGCTCCAGCCGCCCGTCGTCGAACGCCGACGGCCTGATGGAGGAGACGAGCACCATCGAACGTCGCGCCCTGGTCATGCCGACCGTCAGGAGACGCTCGCCATCCGGAGTCGACAGATCGCCGAAGTCGCTGAGCACGCGTCCGTGCTTGGTGAGCCCGAAGCCCAGCGAGAAGATGACGCGGTCGCGACTTTCGGCGACAGACTCTTCGAGCGTGAGCACAGCGAACGGCTCCGCGGTATCGCGGCCGACGAAATCAGCGACATCGGAGCGTCCGGCGAAGGCTGTGGTCACTGCTGCGCGCACGCGTTCGGCGTGCCGCGAACTCGCGGTGATGACCATGAGCGACTCGGTCGGGCGATGCACAGCGTGCTCGACCACCAGGGTGACCACGCGGGCGACTTCGGCGTCGGGGCTCTCCACTGCACCGGAGATCGGGTCGGGCGCGCCGACCCCGCCCTCGACGTAGTCCACGGTGAGACTGCCGCGTCCGAGGTAGGAGCCTGCCCACGGAAGCGAGATGATCTCCCCGCCGTAGAAGGCGTCGTTGATGAGTTCGGCAAGGTCCTCGCCGCCAGCACGGTAGCTACGAGTCAGCGTCATGACGGGCAGCAGATCGGCGAGACGCTCGAACACCGATACATCGTCGAACGGCACCTCCGCTTCCCACTCGGTATCGGCATCGACGGCCAGGGCGAACGGACTGGGTCGCTGAGTCACCGGATCACCGAAGGCGACCACCTGCCGTGCGCGCCTGATGGCCGGAGCGGCTTCGGCGAGATTTATGGCTGCAGCATCCACGAGCAGCACCGTGTCGAATTCGACCGAGTCGGGAATCTCCGGCACCTGATACGGCGATGAGATCCAGGCCGGAGCCAGCACGTTCATCAGCGTCGGTGCGGAACTGACGATCTCCGCTGTCGATGGCGTGCCCTGGGTGAGAGCGCGTCGCAGATGCTGCGATTCGGTGGGCTCATCGACGATCGCGATCCGCCACTGGTTCGCCAGCTGCCACGCGAGCAGCGGGCCCGCCATCGCGGCGTGCGCCTCATCGACGAGCCGGAAGTCGCGCTCGAGCCGATCGACAACAGCCGTGTTCGCACCCAGAAGTGCGCGGTTGTCCTGCAGCGCGTGCTCAAGGACTGATTGCCACCAGGCGAACTCGAGTTCTTCAGCCACCCTGCTCTCGGCGACGTGGCGCACCGACAGCTCGGCCAGCAGCGGTTCCAGTCCGAAAGTCGCGAGTTTGTCGCGGACGACGGATCGTTCGACGAGATTGTCGAATACATCTGAGCGCGCCGCCAGCCCTGCGAGCGTGCGCACGAGCCTCTCGACAGGAAGGGTGGCCAATGGCTCGCGTCGATCCAGAGCAGCATCGAGTTCGACGAGTTCAGCCGTCACGCGCTGCCACGAGCTGTAGACGTCTGAAAGCCCGAGCGGCACCTCAGGGGCGACGCCGGCGTCGACGAATCGCTGCCACTGCGTACGCTGCTGCTGAATGCGAAGCAGGGCCTCGTGCATCTCGCTGATGTGCACGCCAGGGCGCACGTACTCTTTCGCGAGGCGCCGCAGCCGACGGCGGTTCGATCCGGACATTCCCGGGGCGTCTCGCCGGGAGCCGTGTGCTTGGATGAGTTCTCCGAGCGGCCGTTCGAACACGGTGGGGCTGAACCGATCGAGCGAATCGCGGATGCCTTCGAGCAAACGCAGGTACTCCCCCAGCTCATCGATCGTCGAGAACGGGCGCATGCGCGTCTGCGAGATGAGTTCGTAGCCGCGCTCGAGCAGCGCCGGAACGCTCGCGGCGTGAAGCCGACCCGCGAGCTCATGAGCCGCACGCGCGTCTTCGGTGGTGCTGAAGCTCACGCCGTACCAGGGCGAGTCGTTGGGGCCGAAGCGGAACTCGCCGAGTCGGGCGGCGTGGACGAGCGCCTCAGCCGCCTCAGTGCGGTCGTCGGCAAGGCGTCGGAGAGTGTCGGCGCTCAGTCGCGCCGTCGTGGACGGGGGCGTCGGCGACGATGCGAGCCTGGTGAGCTGGCGCGTGGCATCGAGCACCGAGACTTCGAGTCCGGGAACCTTGCTCGTGAGCGCCTTGCGATAGTTCAGCAGCACGGTGCGCAGCCGCACCAGAGCGTCATCGACATCGCCGACCTTGGGGGCTGTCGCCTTCTCGTTCCGCCCGATCGCGCGGACGAGATCACGACGGATGCTGGCAGGAGACACGGCGAAGCTGTCCAGGCCGATACCTGCCAGGCGGTGCCTGACCCCCTCGAGCGTCGAACGTCGAGCCGACACGATCAGCACGCGTTTGCCTGCGCGGACCAGCTCACCCAGAGCGTTGATGACAGTCTGCGTGCCCCCCGTGCCCGGAAGGGTGGAGACCACAAGAGAATGTCCGGCGGCGATACGTGCCAGCACTGACTCCTGCTCCGCGTCTGCATCGAGAAGGAGCGTGTCCGACGCGGGCGCGCGATCGTCAGGGCTCGTGACGTGAGGCTGCGGACGCGACGCGGTGACCTGTTCCCGGTCGGCGATGTGACCGGCAAGTGCATTGAGAAGCGTGTGGTCGAGCGATCGGCTGTCGCGGGCCATCGCACTGCCGACGTCGGCGAAGGTCGACACCACCAGTCGCGGGAGGACGGCAAAGGTGTCAATGGACTGCGTGGCGGCGCGGAGACTGTCGATGACAGGCTGCGGCTTGAAGATGCCGCCGTCGTAAGCGAGAGCCGCGAGATTCTCGGCGTCGATCGTGATCCCGAAGTGCTCACGGGCGATGCGCACGAGCTCTGGATTGACTTCGAACGCCCCCTGCAGTTTCAGCTCGTAGTCGGTGTGATGGCGCCGGATGGCGAGAGGTCGTAACAGCACGGGGGCGGCGAAACCGACGCCTCCGATTCGCCAGTTGGCGATGCCCACGGCGAGGTGGACCGCGTCGATGCCGCGCACGGTGCGCAGCTCGGTGTGCTTCGCGGTGATCCGCTCTGCAGCCAATCTCGCAGTTCGAAGCCCGACCTCATCGCGGAAGAGATTGGACAGGAGGGTGGATTTTCCGGTGATGAACTGCGGAAGGCTGCCAGGGTGTGCCTTGGAGATATCAATGGCGCCCTCGACGGTGTCGCGATAGGTGACAAGTGGTGACGGGCCGCCGAGATCAGCTGCTTCCGCACGCAACCGGGTGCGTTCGGCGTCGGCGATGTGCGCGACCGCGATCGCGGTCGCATCGTCCTGCTGGTCGCCGAGCGTCATCGCGGCTTCCGCTGCCGCGGCATCCACGGCCTTACCGTCACGTCGCCACACATACGACAGACTAAGCTCCGGTGGGCCGCTCTCCCTGTATCCCGGGCGAGTTTCACCGGATTAGACCACTTTTCCTGCACGAAGACGCCCTCTTCACCGTTTCTCCCCCACCAGCGGGATTCCGTGGCCGCGGTGACGACGCGCACGTCAGGATGGGGTCATGACATTTCGCTACGACTTCGCTCCCACGCCGTTCGGTGACGCACTCGTGGTGTTCTCCGACGATGGCATCGTTCGCTTCGACCTGTCCGAATCCGCCGATCCCACCGTGCCGTGGCTTCTTGAAGACATCTCTGCACGGCTGCGCGAGGTGCCGCTTCCTGATCCGGGTGCCGCCGACGAGCTCGCCCATCTGCTCGATGACTACTTCGCCGGCACCCCTGTCCGTTTCGATGAGCACGTCCGGCTGGACTGGCGGCTCGTCGACGGTTTCCACCTCGATGCGCTGCAGACGATCAACACGATCGAATGGGGCCAGACCATGAGCTACGGCGAAGTCGCGGTGGTCGCAGGCAGTCCTGGCGCCGCCCGCGCCGTCGGCACCGCCTGCCGGTTGACGCCGTTCTCCATCATTGTGCCTGTGCATCGTGTGGTGCGAGCCGACGGCAGCCCCGGCCAGTATGGCGCTCACCCGGAGTACAAGCGGTATCTGCTCGATCTCGAGCGATAGATGGCACGAACCCCCGGCGTGTAGGCCGCCGGGGGTTCGTGCACTGCGATGCGCTGGATCAGTGATCGACTGCCTTCTCCGCGCCGAAGCCCGTCAGCGAGCGCACCTCCATCTCTGCAGCCAACTCGCGCGATTCCGCCGTACGGCTCGTGATCGTACCGAGCCAGCCAAGCAGGAAGCCCAGCGGGATCGAGACGATCCCTGGGTTGCTCAGCGGCCAGATCGCGATGTCGATCGTGGGGATCATCGCGGTTTCGGAACCAGAGAACACCGGCGACAGGACGATGAGCAGGATGGCGGAACCGAGCCCGCCGTACATGCTCCACACCGCGCCACGCGTGTTGAAACGCCGCCAGAACAACGAGTACAGAATCGTCGGCAGGTTCGCCGATGCCGCCACCGCGAAGGCGAGCGCGACCAGGAAGGCGATGTTCTGCCCCTGCGCTCCGATGCCCCCGATGATGGCCAGGATGCCGATAACGACCACGGTTCGGCGAGCGATCTTCACCTCGCCGTTCGGGTCCGCTGCAGCAGGTGCACCGTCAGCGTTCTTCTTGTTCTTCTGAATGACGTTGGCGTAGATATCGTGCGCGAAAGATGCCGCCGCAGTGATGGTGAGTCCGGCGACGACCGCAAGGATTGTCGCAAACGCCACTGCCGATATGAACCCCAGCAAGAGCGGCCCGCCCAACTTAGCCGCGAGCAACGGCGCAGCAGAGTTGACTCCGCCTGGAGCGTTCGCGATCGCCTCGGGACCGACAAGCGCACCGGCGCCATAGCCGAGCACGAGGGTCAGCAGGTAGAACCCGCCGATCAGCCAGATAGCCCAGACGACGGAGCGACGCGCTTCTTTTGCCGTCGGCACCGTGTAGAAGCGCATGAGCACGTGGGGAAGCCCCGCGGTTCCGAGTACGAGGGCGAGTCCGAGCGAGATGAAGTCCAGCGGATTCCCGCCGTACTGCAACCCCGGAGCGAGGATCGCGTCACCACTGGGCGAATTGGCGACAGCCGCCTCCAGAAGAGTGTTGAGGTTGAAACCGTGCAGCACGAGCACCCAGATGGCCATCGCGATGGCGCCGCCGATGAGCAGGAAGGCCTTGACGATCTGCACCCACGTCGTGCCCTTCATCCCACCGATGAGCACGTAGACGATCATCAACAGACCGACGACGCCGATGACGATGGACTGGCCTACTCGGCTGTCGATACCGAGAAGCAGCGAGACCAGACCGCCCGCACCCGACATCTGTGCGAGCAGGTAGAAGAAGCACACCGCCAGCGTCGTGATGGCCGCAGCCATGCGAACGGGACGCTGCTTGAGACGGAAGGACAGCACATCCGCCATCGTGAACTTGCCGGTGTTGCGCATCATCTCCGCGACGAGCAGCAGTGCAACCAACCATGCGACGAGGAATCCGATCGAGTACAGGAACCCGTCGTAGCCGTTGATGGCAATGGCGCCGCAGATACCGAGAAACGACGCTGCCGAAAGGTAGTCGCCGGCGATGGCGAATCCATTCTGCGGACCAGTGAAGGATCGACCGGCGGCGTAGTAATCCGCTGCCGTCTTGTTATTGCGGCTCGCGCGAATGACGATGAATAGCGTGACGGCGACGAACGCACCGAAGATCGCTATGTTCAGAACCGGGTTGTTCTCCGCAGATGGCGCGGTCTCCAAGGGGAAGATGTTCATGACTGCACCTCAGCGTTCTCGAGTTCCTCACGAATCTCTCGCGCCTTCGGATCGAGCTTTCGATTTGCGAAGGAAACGTATGCCATCGTGATCGCGAAGGTCGACACGAACTGGCCCAGCCCGAACAACAACCCGATCGTGATATCTCCCCATACGCGCTGCCCCATGAAATCCGGCGCGAATGCCGCGAGCAGGACGTAGACGAAATACCAGATCAGAAATAGCGCAGCCATCGGGAAGATGAACGAACGCTGCGTCTTCTTCAGTTTCTGCAGACGTGGTGATTCTTCGACAGCGATGTAGTCGATTCCGCCTGCCGTTTCACCTTCGATTCGGTCAGCCATGGGGCCTCCTTGCCGCATGTTGGGGAACTCGCTCGGGTGTGCCCTGCGAGTGGTAGGGTCGACGCTACGAAACGGGGAACGCTGTCGTCACCCCCGAAAGTAGGTATCCCATGAGCACCACGACCTTGGAGTCCGATTCCGATCTCGTCGCTCACGCCGTGCGCGAGCTCGCTCGCCGCACGCGCTTTCCCGTCGCGTTCGGCGGCCTCATAGAAGACGGGGTCGTATCCGTGACGAGCATCGTCGGAAACCGCACGCACAGCCTCAACGGTCTGCGTGTGCGTCCCGAACGAGGGCTCGGCGGACGCGCGATGATCGAACTACGCCCCAGGATGACGAGCGACTACGGCGCGTCAGAGCAGATCACCCACGACTATGACGGGTTCGTCCTCGGGGAAGGTCTGCGAACCCTTCTGGCCCTGCCGATCATCGTGAACGGAAAATCCCGGGGCGTTCTCTACGCGGGAGCCTGGCAAGAAGCACCCGTGGGTGGGGTGACCACAGCCCCAGCGATGACAGTGGCCGACTCGGTGGCGTCAGAGTTGCGCATCCGGGACGAAGTGGAGCGGCGAGTACGCATGGCGTCCCTGCAGCCGTCGACTTTCAGTCCCTCTCATCGCGAAGAACTGCGCGAGAGCTTCGCCGAGCTCCGCAGTATTTCGGCGACCGTGTCCGATACCGTGCTCCGTGAGCGCCTATCGGCCCTCGAGCAACGGCTGCTTCGCGTCGCGGGCGACGAGCCACACACGAGCACCGCATCGACGTCCACGGTGCACTTGTCGAGGCGCGAAACCGATGTGCTGGCATGCGCAGCACTGGGAGCCACAAACGCGGAGATCGCATCGCAGCTCGGACTCCGCGAGGGCACGGTCAAGGCTTATCTGGGCACGGCGATGTCGAAGCTGGACGCGTCGACGCGTCACGCGGCGGTCGCACATGCACGTCGCGCCGGTCTGCTTCCCTGAGCATTTCGGATGCCCTCGTATGTCGACGCCACGCGTCGAAGACAATTCGTGGCTTGCGAGATAAATCCAGCCGAAGGCGCAAATGCAGGCGATGACTATAGACGAGTCTTCTTCAATTCTTGTCGGAAAGTTTCGCAACGCGTAAACTGATGAAATGGCCAGAAGAATTGTTCACCAACTTGTTGACGACATCGATGGAAGCGTGCTGGAAGCCGGTGAAGGCGAGAGCATCCACTTCTCCCTCAACGGCAACGCTTATGAGATTGACTTGAATTCCGAGAATGCCGACGCTCTTCGCAAGGCATTCGAACCTTACATCGCGGCAGCTCGCCGCTCATCCGGTGCCACAGGCAGCTCTCGCGGCACCTCGCGGAAGCGTTCAAGCAGTTCTCCCGAGATCGCTGCTATTCGCGCGTGGGCACACGCCAATGGACACGCGGTTTCCGAGCGTGGACGAATTCCCGCGACGATAGTCGAGGCTTATCGCGCAGCGCACTGACGAGCGCTCATTCTTTTTCCGCAGAGGTCGCCCACGGTTGTTCACCGAGGGCGATCTCTGCTGTCATATCCACGAGAAAACGACGCACGATCTCACGCTCTTCGGCTGTCAGCCTGGCCGCAGCGATGAATCGACGAGCGTGCTGGCGCCCTACTGTCTCAACTGCAGAATGCCTAGTCTCGGGAGTGATGGCGATGGCCAGAGCGCGGCGATCCGACGGATGAGGCGAGCGCGTGATGTGCCCTGCTCGCTCAAGGCGATCGAGGAGCTTCGTCGTGGACGCCGTAGAGATGCCCAGGTGCGTCGAGATCGCGCCCGGTGTCGCCACGACGGTGCTGTTCTCACAGGCGATCAGGAAGTGCAACGCTCGCATGTCCGTCGTGTTGAGCTTCATGTAGCGCAGTGACGCGGCGGACAGCTTCTGCTCCGCTGCGCGAAGTTCACCCAGCGCCTGCATGAGGTCGCTTATCTGTCGCACATCTTCGTGCGACAACGCGGACCTGTCCACGAGCTCACCGCGCGGGTCGCTCACATCGACGTCATAGATGCCTCGTCCTGACCCGAACGGGCCCATGACGGATTCAGGGACAGCATCACTCATGAATAAGATGTTATCCCTGTTCTGTTACATGCTAGGCTTTCTACTCGCCAGGCTAGCAATACGGAGACGATATGCCAGACGACACCCTTGAGACACCCCGCGTGCGCGTGCGCCGCCACAACTGGGTTCGGGTTCTCATACCTGTAGTCCTGATTCTGGCGTGGGTCGTCGGCGCCGGCCTGGGCGGGCCACTCTTCGGCAAGGTGAGCGAGGTCTCATCCAACGACCAGACGAGCTATCTGCCTTCCTCCGCTGACGCCACCCAGGTGCAGAACCTGCTTGGGGAGTTCAACGACTCTGACGCGATTCCCGCAATCGTCGTCTTCGTCGGTGACAACGAGCTCGATGAGGATCAGTTGGCTGCGATCACCGAGGCGATCGAAGCGACGCCCGCGATCGAGGGTGTATCCGATGAAGTGTCCCCCGGCATCCCGTCCGAGGACGGGCTCGCCGTCCAGGCTTTCATCCCCGTCTCCAGCGAAGCAGAACTCGGCGACACCGTGTCTGCGCTCGGTGCTGAACTGCGTGACGCTGCGCCAGACGGCGTCGCCGTGTACGTCACCGGCCCCGCCGGGTTCTCCGCCGATCTCGTCGCAGGCTTCGCCGGCATCGACGGACTCCTCCTCGGCGTCGCCCTGCTCGCGGTGCTGGTGATCCTGATCCTCGTGTACCGGTCCCTGCTTCTGCCGGTCGTCGTCCTGTCCACCAGTCTGTTCGCGTTGTGCGTGGCGTTGCTGCTCGTGTGGTGGCTGGCCAAGTGGGAGATCCTCCTTCTGAGCGGACAGACACAGGGCATACTCTTCATCCTCGTCATCGGTGCGGCAACCGATTACTCGTTGCTCTTCGTCGCAAGATTCCGAGAAGAGCTGCGCAGCACCAAGGACAAGGGTGCTGCCACGATGGCTGCGTGGAAGGCATCCGTGGAGCCCATCCTCGCGTCGGGCGGCACGGTGATCGCTGGATTGCTCTGCCTGCTTCTGAGCGAGCTGAAGTCGAACAGCACCCTGGGTCCGGTGGCTGCCATCGGGATCGTCTTCGCGATGCTCTCGGCGCTCACGTTGCTTCCCGCGTTGCTGTTCACGTTCGGCCGCGCAGCGTTCTGGCCTCGTCGCCCGCGTTTCGAGCCCGAAGCGGTCGCAGCCGAGAACGGCTTCACCACGACAGGTCTTTGGGCCCGTCTCGGACGCGGAGTGAAGAAGCGTCCACGGGTGATCTGGATCGTCACGACCGTGGTCCTCCTGGCAGGAGCCGCGGGCTTCACACAGCTCAACGCCTCCGGCATCCCCCAGTCTGAGCTCGTTCTCGGTGAATCCGAAGCACGGGACGGCCAGACGCTGCTCGGAGAGCACTTCCCTGGCGGATCCGGCAGCCCGGTCTACGTCGTCGTCGCAGAAGACTCTTTGCAGGATGTGGCCGATGTGATGCTCGCCACCGACGGAATCGATTCGGTGGCGGTGACCTCAGCCGATTCACCGAGCGGAACGGCGGGCATCGACGCGGAGGGAATCACCGCGTTCGGTCCCCCTGGAACCCCCGCCCCTGACCCCACCGTCGTCGACGGTGACGTGATGCTGCAGGGAACACTGACCGATGCGGCTGATTCCGATGCAGCGGCAGAGACGGTGCGCGATCTCCGCGCGTCTCTCGACGGCCAGGATGCTCTCGTCGGAGGTGTCACTGCGACCGCGATCGACACGAACGATGCGTCGATCCGCGATCGCAACCTGATCATCCCGATCGTTCTCGTGGTGATTCTCGTCATCCTGATGCTGCTGCTGCGTTCGATCTTGGCGCCCGTCCTGCTGATTCTCACTACGGTGCTTTCCTTCGGTACCGCGATGGGTGTGTCGGCACTGATGTTCAACGGGGTCTTCAACTTTCCCGGTGCTGACCCCGCGGTGCCACTGTTCGGCTTTGTGTTCCTTGTCGCGCTCGGCATCGACTACAACATCTTCTTGATGACGCGCGTGCGTGAGGAATCACTCAAGCACGGCACGCACGAGGGCATTCTGCGCGGACTCACCACTACGGGCGGGGTGATCACCTCGGCGGGTCTCGTCTTGGCCGCGACGTTTGCGGCGCTGTCGGTCATCCCGATCCTCTTCCTCGTTCAGCTGGCGTTCATCGTCGCCTTCGGCGTGCTGCTGGACACCTTCATCGTGCGGAGTCTGTTGGTGCCTGCACTGGCATACGACATCGGACGCTCGGTCTGGTGGCCGTCGAAGCTGGGGCGGGGCCAGAGATGATGCGCGGAGAAGCCTGATCTCAGACGAACGCGGGCACCATCGAGAGAATGAACCCGATCACGCCCACCGCTGTGAAGACGACGCCCAGGGTGCTGAAGAGCCGGCGCAGTACCGGAGGAGTCATGCGCGCGTGGCTCGGGATCCTGACACTCGCGTAGCCATGGTGCCAGCCGGGTCCTGAATCCTCTCGAGGATTGAGGGGACGTTCATGGAAGTCTCCGCCCGCGAACCACCTCGCGATCGCGATTCCCTCACGTTCGATGACGGCAATGTCGACCTGTTCCCAGCGTCCCTCGGCGAGCGCGATCATCCCGGCGACTGCGAGCAGCGGGATCCCTGCACCGAGGCCTATCCAAGACAGCACCTCGCCAACTGCGGCGAGAGCATCGATAAGCGGCACTCACTCATCGTAGAAGGTGCGACGCCAAAGCTACGCCGCGAAGCACCTTTATAGTCCGGCGTGCCCCTGGGGTCAAGCCGGTCGTCGGTCAGGCTGCGCAGTCGTAACCTCGCTCAGACACGACGAAAGGATGTGTCATGTCGAATCCACTCATTCCCAAGCTGCCGCTTCCCGATGATGATCGAGTCGCGACGGAGGGCGCCGAACCTGGCGTCGACGATCCCGCCACCTTGGAGCGTGACGGTGAACGCCGTCTCGATCCTGATGTCGACCCGAGTCAGGTCGACAGCGCAGCGGCCGACCGACTGTCCGCTGGCGCCGACTCCGACGAGGACCGCTCATGAGCGGCATCGAAGATCAAGGGATGCGCCCTCGTGGCGTCGAGGCACCGCCAGTCGTCGATGCGGACGCCGAAGACACAGGCCAGGACGGACAGGCGCCCCCCGTCCCCGCCGGGCGTGCCGGCGCCGATTCCGGAGCGGCCGACGCGGTGAGCATCGATCCTGAAGACGAAGGGGGCATCCCCGACTCGTCCGCGATGAACGACGAACCCGGTGTCGGGCCGAGACCGCCTAGGACGTGACGGCCGCTTCGACGTGCTCGTCAACGAGGGTGATTCCTCCGGTGGAGCTGGCGGAGTTGGCGAGATCTTCGATCCACTGACGGCTGATCTCCGGCGCGTCCGCCGACTCGAACACGAATCTCAACGGAATCGACGGGTGCAGCCAGATCGTACTGCGTCCGTTGAGCTCGTTTTCGGGATGCCGCCACGAGAGTGTGAAGCTCTCATTGCGGCGAAGTTTGGTGGCGACCACGATCTTGAGGTGTGCGAGCGCGCGGTCTTCGATGTTGATCGGCTCAGCAGAGTCGCCGTAGTAGAGGCTACCCACGACGTCCTCCGCTGTTGGGGGCGGACACGAGATGAATCTCGCGAGAGACAAGAGGTGAATGACGCACGATATTCCTTTACAGCTATGAGGCGCTGCGAACCGCAGACCAGGTGAATCCCACGCCTGATCTGAATCTAGTAGAACTTTTCGGATTCGCGTATTCGTGCCTGCGGCGCGGCGAAGGGCAAGATGACGCCCGCCATAGCTGCGGGTTCGCGCGCGGTCAACCATCTTGCGCACGGCTGCCATATTCGCGACAGTGCTGGCATGACCCAAGCAGTGCTGAGCGGCCAGACGCCCTCCTCGACCTTCCTCGCAAGATCGGGCGGAGTCCTGATCGGTGTCCTTCTCACATTCTTCCTCGCCGGATGCGGAATAAGCGTGCCCGCTGATCCCGATGGCACACTCGACTCCGTCAGGGGCGAGACGTTGCACGTGGGCGCCTCGCCCGAGCCCGGACTGGTCGAACTCGAGGGCGAGCAGCCTCGCGGTCCGCTGGTCGAGTTGACCGAGAATTTTGCCGGATCCATCGACGCGAGAGTCGAATGGACGGTGGCGGGTGAGGAATCGCTCGTCGCGGAGCTGGAAGCGGGCACCATCGACCTCGCCATCGGAGGCTTCACGGATCAGACACCGTGGACAGACCGCGCGGGGATGACGCGTGGGTACAGCAGCATCGAGGGGTCAGATCAGCGGGCCCTGGTCTTTCTCACGCCTCTCGGGGAGAACGCGTTCCTCTCTGAACTCGAGAGGTTCCTCGACGAGGAGGTCGGCTCGTGAACGGTCCCAACTTCGGTCGCACCGACCTTCCCCAGGAGCAGCAGACCGCGCTCCGCAAGGCCGTGCGGTGGGAGATCTTCACCATCGGATACACGATCTGCACAATCGTGTTGGTCGCATTCGTGGTCGGCAACTCTCAAGCCATGCGCACGGCCTGGATCGAGGACATGCTCTCGCTGCTGCCTCAGATCGCCTTCCTGATCGCGCTCATCTTCATCCGACGTCGTCCCTCCCTCACCCATCCGTACGGCCAGCACAGGGCCATGGGTGTCGGTCATCTCGTGGCCGGCGTAGCGCTGCTCACCATCGGCCTCAACCTCGCGTTCGAAGCGGTGAGAGGACTGGTGGCAGCCGAGCACCCCACCATCGGCACCGTCAATCTCTTCGGGCACACGATCTGGCTCGGCTGGCTCATGGTCGCCGTCATGCTCGTGATCGTCATAGGACCGTTCGTGTACGGGCCCGCGAAAGCAAAGCTCGCTCCGGTGCTGCACAATAAACTTCTCCACGCCGACGCCGCCATGGCGAAGGCCGACTGGCAGACCAATGCCGCGTCGATCATCGGTGTGCTGGGCATCGGTATGGGCCTGTGGTGGTTGGACGGCGCCGCCGCGATCTTCATCTCCCTCGGCATCATCCACGACGGCTATCGGAATACGAAGTCGGCGATCGCCGACCTCATGGATCAGCGCGCACGCACCTATGACGACGACGAGCCTCACCCACTCGCATCCGAGATCGTCGAGACGCTGCACTCCGAGCCATGGGTCGCCAGAGCCGCCGTGCGCATGCGGGATGAAGGGCACGTCTTCCACATCGAGGCTTTCGTCGTGCCGCGAAGACGACGCGTGTCCCTTCGTCAGATCGATCACGCAGCAGAGCGCGTCGCAAAGGTGGATTGGAAGGTGCAGGACGTGGTCATCGTCCCGTCGGACCGACTTCCTGACGAGGCGGATGCTGCGCGCTGATCTTCTCTCCGCGATTGCGATCCCACCGCGCAAGCAGATACAGGATGATGCCGACTGCGAGGAGGATGGCGCCGAAGAGCCAGACAAGCGGGCGTTGCTGGGTCAACAGCAGGATGCAGGACGCGATCCCCAGGTACGGAACGAAAGTCCACACCCTGAAGTGATCGTGCTCGACACTGTCACGTCGCAGCACCAGGACCGAGACGTTCGCGCTGAGGAATACGAACAGCAGCAGAAGCACCACGGTTTCCGCAAGCGTCGCCAGATCACCGACCAGAGTGAGAAGCATCGCGATCGCGGTCGTGGCGGCAATGGCAACCCAGGGGGTTTTCCGTCGCGGCAGCACGCGGGCAAGGATGCTGGGGAGGAGGCCCTGCTCGGCCATTCCGTACGCCAGGCGGCTGGCCATGATCATCGTGAGCAGTGCACCGTTCGCAACCGCGATCAACGCGATCAGACTGAACAGCCACGAGGGAACGCCGACGCCGGTCGCCTCGACCACTGAGAGCAGCGGGCCCGAGGATCCCTCCAGTTCGTCTGCAGGAAGGGCGATCGAGCTGGCCAGACCGACGAGGACGTAGACGAACCCCGCCGTGATGAGCGAGGCGAACAGCGCCTTCGGGTAGGTCTTCGACGGCTCCTTCACCTCCTCGATCACATTGGCCGAGGTTTCGAATCCCACGAACGAGTAGTAGGCGATGATCGCACCGCCGAGCACCGCGACAGCGACGCTGCTCCCCTCTGGCGCCTGTGTGACTCGTGAGATGTCACCTCCGCCACCGGCGAAGAAGACCCCCACGACGACGACCACGATCACCAGTCCGCTCACTTCGATGGCGGTCATGACGAGATTCGCTCCCATTGATTCGCGGATGCCGCGGGCGTTGAGTGCTCCGACGATCAACAGGAAGACCATGGCGACCGGAATGACGGGAAGATCGAAGAAGGTCCGCAGATAGTCTCCGGCGAAGGCGATCGCGAGCCCTGCCGCGCTCACGACTCCTGCCGCGAGCATGCTGAAGCCCACCAGGAAGGAGACGAGCGGGCTTCGAAACGCCCGCTCTGCGAAGACGGCGGCACCGCCCGCGCGCGGGTACTTCGTGACCAGCTCGGCATACGAGCCGGCTGTGAGAAGTGCAAGCAGCAACGCGACGAGCAGCGGCGCCCACAGCATCCCTCCCACCTCCGCGGAGAGAACGCCCATCAGCGCATATATGCCGGCGCCGAGCACGTCTCCGAGAATGAAGGCGAAGAGGAGGGGGCCGGTGATGGCGCGCCGGAGTCGAGAGGGATCCTTCGTGTCATTGGTCATCGCATGAATGTAGCGGCGCTGCTGTCAGCATCGCATCGGGCTTGACAATCGGACCACGCGTGGCATGGAGTTCAGCCGCGAATCTCGCGAGCTGCGGCCTCGTCCTTAAGATCCTGACGAACGGTCTTCGAGATCCCTTTTGCATCGCGCAACGGAACTTGCAGCTGAGTCTCGGCCGGTATGCCTGCTTGAAGCTCGCGAACCCGCTCGACCTCAGAATCGAACACCGCTCCTACGATGATCGCCATGTTCGCGATCCACAGCCACAGCGCGAAGACGATGACGCCGCCGAACGCTCCGTACAGACGGTCGTAGTCGGCGAAGTTCGACACGTACAGCCCGAAGGCGAGCGAGGCGAGCAGCAGCACCGTGAGAGCGACCGCAGCGCCAAGGCTCATCCAGCGAAATCGCGATGGCTTCACGTTGGGCGCGAAGTAGTAGAGAAATGCCAGCACGAATATCACCACGGCTGCCAGGAGAGGCCACCTCGCGATCTGCCAGATGAGCAGAGTCATCTCTCCGAGCCCAAGTGCGTCGCCCAGCGTCTTCGCGACATCGCTCGAAACCGCGAGCACCGCAGCCGCAGCGCTGAGGCAGACGATGACCACCAGCGAGATGAGAAGCTGCCCGGCCTTCAACTTCCACCCAGCCCTGCCCTCTTCCACGTGGTAGATGCGGTTCATCCCGCGCCCGAGTGCGGCGACGAAACGGGCTATCGCCCAGACGGTCAGCGCGATCGCGAACACGAGGATCACGCCCGAGAGTCGCGATTCAGCGATCTGGGCTATCACTTCGCGGACGGGAGCGGTCGAGGCATCAGGCACGAGAGCCTTGACAACGTCTACGACGATCTTGGCGGTCTCGTCGCCTCGCCCGAGCAGGCTGACGACCGAGAAGGCGACCATAGTCGCGGGCACGAGGGCGAGGATGCCGTAGAACGTCAGACTCGCCGCGATGTCCGGGCCGCCGTCAGTGCCGAACGCGCGGATGGTTCGCCGCAGCACCAGTTTCCAGGAACGCTTCTCGACCTGTGCCGGTGAGTGCGGTTTGGACGAGGGGTTCTGTGAGGTCACATCAGGAGCATGTGGAACACTGCCGACTTTGTCAACCCGGTTCGATCTTCGGCTGCTTTGCGCGAAGGTGAGGAGCCGAGCGGACGGAGGAAGACGATGAAAGCACTCACGTGGCAGGGAAAAAGAAGCGTCGAAGTTCAGGAGGTGGCGGATCCGAAGATCCAAGAGCCGACGGATGCGATCGTCCAGATCACGTCGTCGGCGATCTGCGGCTCTGATCTTCACCTCTACGAACTCTTGGGGCCGTTCCTCGATCGCGGCGACGTCCTCGGACACGAGCCGATGGGCATCGTTGTAGAGGTCGGCTCCGATGTCACCCAGCTGGCTGTCGGCGACCGCGTCGTCATTCCGTTCACGATCTCGTGCGGCCACTGTTTCATGTGCCGCCAAGGACTGCAGTCTCAGTGCGAGACCACCCAGGTGCGCGAGTACGGCAGCGGTGCAGCCCTCTTCGGCTACACGAAGCTCTACGGCCAGATGCCGGGTGGGCAGGCGGAGTATCTGCGGGTACCGCTGGCTGATTACAACCATATTCGTGTGGGATCGGACCTCCCCGACGATCGTTACCTGTATCTCAGCGACATCCTGCCCACCGCGTGGCAGGGCGTGGAGTACGCGAATGTCCCGGAAGGAGGCACGCTCGCCGTGCTCGGGCTCGGTCCCGTCGGCCAGTTCGTGTCGCGCATCGGCGTGCACCATGGCCTTCGTGTGCTCGCCGTCGACCCGGTGCCGGAGCGACGCCAGATGGCCGAGGCCCACGGCATCCTCACCTACGACCTGACCGATACCGTCGTCGACGAACTACGCGATCTCACCGAGGGGCGAGGCGCCGACTCGGTCGTCGATGCCGTAGGGATGGAAGCACATGGCGCACCCGGTGTGAAGATGGCCCAGCACGCCGTCGGGCTTCTGCCGGATGCCGTCGCGCGGACGATGCTCGACAAGGCGGGCGTCGATCGCCTGACTGCGCTCTACGCGGCCATCGACCTCGTACGACGCGGCGGGACGGTCTCGCTCAGCGGCGTCTATGCCGGAGATGCCGACATCCTTCCGATGAAGACCATGTTCGACAAGCAACTGAATCTGCGCATGGGACAGTGCAACGTCAAACGGTGGATCGATGACCTCGTTCCGCTCGCGGAAGATCCCGCCGACCCGCTCGGAGTAATGGATCTCGCCACACATCACGCGCCCCTCGCGGACGCCCCAGACCTGTACTCGACCTTCCAACGCAAAGAAGACGGGTGCATCAAAGTCGTGTTGAATCCCTGACACGTCAACAGATGAGGAGAGATCATGAGTGATCCCGACCAGACCACCGGCGAGAAGCCTTCTGAGCCGTCGCCTCCTGACCAGGAAGAGATGCCCACTACTGGTGAGCTCCAGGAGCCGAGCACCGAGAAAGAACCCGAAGAAGCGCCGAAGGCCCCAGACCGAGACGAGGCCGAGCCCAGCCACGAAGCCGTAGGCATCGGCATCATCGGACGCCCGCAGGTCGAACCCGAGGCCACGGAGGGCTCGTAGCCGCTCGCTGCCACGAAACAGCTCTGCCGCCTACCTCGCTGAGAACGTCTCAGACAACAGGTCGGCGGCAGAGCTGTGTGTGTGTGTCTTACTGTTCGCGGCGGCTGCGACGGACACCGAACACAGTGGCCGCGCCTCCGACAACAAGAAGTCCGAGGCCGATCCATAGCGGCATGAGGTTCAGCGTGCCACCGGTGGCCGCGAGATCTCCATCCTGCTGCGCCAGTGTCGGTGTCGTCGTCGGCTCAGGGGCGACGGTGGGCTCGGGCGTCGCTGTGGGCTCGGGCGTCGTCGACGGCTCCGGCGACGGGGTCGGGGTTGGCGCCGGTGCCGCTGCGAAGTCGACCTGAGCGTTGGCGACGACCGCCAGCTTCTGCTCCTCGTGGAACGTGGCGTATACCTGGCACGGCTGATCGAGCTGTTGGTTCACGCTCTGCGACCAACCGATGTGAGTCGTTGAGGGCGGTACCGCGTCCGCGGCCAGGTTCACTGTGCCGGCGGTGGTCGCAGAAGCACACAGCACGACATCCACAGCCGACTGCGGGTCAGAGCCGCTGACAGTGAGCGTGGATCCGTCCAGGGTCGCGTCGCCGCCGCAGACCGTCAGGCTCGCGCCCGCAGTGCCGGTGGAAGCGATCCGGATCGGCTGATTGAACACATTGGTCGTGAGTGTGAACTCAGCGATCTCATCGATGGCGATGGTCTCGTCAGCCGAATCGAGCGACATGCTGAGCTCAGGAACGTCGGGGATCATCGCAAGAAGACGTGCCTGCTCCTCAGCATCCATGTTCTTGTCGCACGTCTGGGCGAAATCTGACTCTCCATCGGCCGGGTCACTGATGCACCAGATGAGCGTCTGAAGAGCGATGCGCTCGAAGGTACCGGCGTCGGAACGCGCTTGACGCACCTCGCCGAAGCTCTGTGTACCGACCCCTTCGTATTCATGACCGTTCTGAATGAGGTAGGCGATCAGCTTCTCCTGATCGAGTGTCAGTCTGGGGTTGGTCTCGAGACTTGTCATCGGGTTGATCGGGTTGCCGTCGCGGTCAACGAGGTTGCCTTCCGCGTCGGTGTCACCGCACGCCTGCGAGAGGAGGTCGGTGCAGAACATCCATTCTGAGACGGCGGTGTCCTGTGACTCGACGTATCGAGTGCCGCACACCGGCGGGTAAGACACGTCCCCGGTCACCTCTCCCTCGTCCGTCAACAGAACGGAGCCGCCATAGGCGTCGTAGAGCGGAACGATATGACCGGTGTTGTACGAGGTGAGACGCTCACCGAACACTTCAGTCAGGTCGACCACTGCGAAACCGAGGTTCTCGGTCGGGTCGAACAACGTTTCTCCGGCGCACGTCGGCGCGATGAATGGAGCGTCGATCGGCGTTTCAGGCTCGTCGGCGCTGGCCGCACCGGCCATCCCGAGAAGCGACACCGACAGTGTGGCGACCGCAGCGATCGCCCCAGAAAATTTCCACCACAAATTCTTCTTCATGTTCTCCCCCAACGCTCCGCAGCCGAGAGATCTCCCTATGATCTGCCGCTGGCGGAGCCGTTTCGAGATGGTACCACCAGTTAGCTCGATGGGCACCGGGGTGGTTCTGAGCGAGATCACCTTTGACTTTGAGCCATCCCGGCAGATCACGTACATTAGCGTCGGCAACGCGAGACATATTGGTGCCCCTGGAGGGACTCGAACCCCCAACCGTTTGCTTAGGACGCAACTGCTCTTCCATTGAGCTACAGAGGCTGGCAGAACCAGTCTAGCCAGGAAAACCAGCGCGCTTACGCCGCGAGTGCAAGGTATGGTTCCCAACACGGATCGCTGCGTTCCACGCCACGAACCATCCAGGCGTTGCCATGCGGCGGACGCGGGGCGAAACGGAGTTCCCAGCGCATCTCCTGCGGTGTGCGATTGCTCTTGATGTTGTTGCAGTCGAGGCAACAGGCAACGAGGTTCTCCCATGAATCCGCTCCTCCGCGCGAGCGCGGCAGCACATGGTCGATCGTGGATGCTGATCTGCCGCAGTACCCGCAGCGGTGGTTGTCACGTCGCAGCACGCCGCGGCGGGTGACCGGTACACGACGACTCATCGGGATACGCACGTACCTCGAGAGGATGATCACCGCGGGCCGGTCAAAGGCTCCCTGCGCCGCGCGAACGGGATCGTCCTCGACCCGTTCGATCACTGTCGCTTTCTGATTCATCACGAGCACGAGGGCTCGCTTAAACGACACCACCGCGAGCGGCTCGTACCCGGCATTCAGAACAAGTGTGCGCATCGTCATCCTCTCGATCCGCCGGGACGGCTTCCCGGCACTCTCGACTCACACGACGCCACCCGAACATCAGCGAACTGCCGACAGGGAACAAAAAAGGCGCCGTCTTTACAGACAGCGCCTTCCGCACACGACAAGCTCAGTGCATCCCTGCGGGCAATGCCGAAGGACGTAACGACCGAGTGCATCCATGGTGCGGATGTTCGGTATTCGTTCCATCGGCTTCTCCCGTCCGTGCGACGACGGGTTCAGGCTAACCCATGATGCCGAAAACCCACGAAACAGGGGGTGAACACTCAGGCGCGTGTCGCCCAGGGGTCCAGAGGCAGATCGATACGCTCAGCCGGCGTTCGCGCGCAGCCAGGAGTACGGCTCGACCTTGCCGCCGTTGACCCACACTTCGAAGTGGAGATGATTCGCGGTAGAGCGTCCCGTGCTGCCCACAGCGCCGATGAGCTGGCCCGCAGCGACGGTCTGGCCTGCCTGCACCTGACGGGATCCGTATGTCATGTGCCCGTACGTGGTCGAAACGCGCTGCCCTGCGATGACGTGGTCGATGACGACCGCGACGCCGTAGCCGTAGTGGCTCTCGCTCGAAACCCGAACCACTCCTGCGGCGGTGGCGTAGATCGGCGTTCCCGCCGGGGCGAGCAGGTCAGCCCCGTCGTGACCACCACTGATCGTGCGGCCTTCGCTGTACGAGCCACGAGGAAGTGGATAGCGCACGGCGCCGTCGCCGGGCGCGACCAGGGCGTAGCCTGCGGTGTTGAAAGTGCTCGTCGACGCTGCAGAGGCAGCGGACGCGGCAGCGGCTTCCTTCGCGCGAGCGGCAGCGGCGGCCTCAGCCTTCTTCTTCTCGATCTCTTCAGGCGTCGTCGCGGAGTACGTGCCTCGATCGAGTGGGGCAGCAGTTGCCTCTGAGGCGACGACGAGCGACTGGGCGTCATTCGTCGCCAGCTGCTGCAGAGTCGCCGCAGCGTGGACCGGAGTCGAAGAGGCGGCATATGCGGGAAGCGCCACCGCTGCCACCAATGCGCCGACGGCTCCGAAGATCGCAATCGAGCGCATCGGCTTGACCATCTTGCGAGCAGCGCCACGAGAAACCACAGGACGCCTGCGCTTCGGGGTCTTTTCAGATGTGTTCGCGGATGGTTCGATATCAGCGGCCAAAAGGTGATCCTCCTGCGCCTCAGCGCTTCGGGTGCGCTTGCTCATCTGCTTTCTGATCCTCCGAGCGTTATGTGCGTTCGAAGTAGCAGAGCGGATGAGCGGTTGAGGCGATGTTTACGGGATGTGCGCCAGCGGGCTTCTTCGCTGACGACCTGTCCGAGGTTACCGGAAGATAACGATTCTGTCACCCTGAGACGCTGGCAATCCCCCGAGAGCGGATGAGTATGCCCGCCCCTGAACCTGTAAGAGTCAGACGGGCTCGCCCACGAGGAAGATGTGCGAGGCGAGTTCGACAGGAAGCTCGAGCCCTTCTTCACTGCCGTCCATCTCGATCAGCACGTATCCCTCGTTGAAGCGGAAGTTGCCGTGTGCGCCCGGGACGACACCTGCATCGCGCAACTGCTCGAGAAGCTCAGGGTCGACCTGTGCCGGTTCGGCCAGGCGGCGTACTGTGCCCTCGATTGGCTCGTTCGCGTGGACGAGCTTGCGCACAAGACCCACGACCCCCTCGTCGAAGGTGCGCGCGGGAAGATCGCCCAGCTGATCGAGCCCTGGAATCGGGTTGCCGTACGGGGATTCTGTCGGGTGGCCGAGCAACTCGACGAGCCGTCGCTCGACTTGCTCGCTCATGACATGTTCCCAACGGCAGGCCTCTTCATGCACGAACGCCCAGTCCAGCCCGATCACGTCGGAGAGCAGCCGCTCGGCCAGACGATGCTTGCGCATCACATCGACTGCCTTGCGACGACCAGCCTCAGTGAGTTCGAGAGTGCGGTCTTCGGAGACGACGACGAGCCCGTCGCGCTCCATCCGTCCGACCGTCTGCGACACCGTCGGACCGGAATGCCCCAGACGCTCAGAGATGCGAGCACGCAGGGGGACGATGTTCTCCTCTTCGAGCTCGAGAATCGTTCGGAGGTACATCTCCGTGGTGTCGATCAGATCGGCCATGTCTGTCCCTCCGGGTCGTCTTAGGCAAGCCTACATTCCCCCGACGACACGAGATGCTGGTCGCTGTGCGATTCGCATCACCCTGCCTACCCATAGAATCGACCCATGTCGATCGAGATTCCCCGTGACCTCCTGCCCGTCGACGGCCGCTTCGGCTGCGGTCCTTCGAAAGTGCGCGCAGCGCAGCTCGAAGCGCTGGTCACCTCCGGTGCCGGCATCCTCGGTACCTCTCATCGGCAGGCGCCGGTGAAGAACCTTGTCGGCAGCGTCCGCGAACAGCTCGCCGAGTTGCTCCGCATTCCCGAGGGCTACGAGATTCTGATCGGGAACGGCGGATCGACGGCTTTCTGGGATGCCGCAGCCTTCGGTCTGATCGAACGACGCAGCCAGAACCTCACGTTCGGCGAGTTCGGCGGCAAGTTCGCCAAAGCCGCAGCCGCGCCGTGGCTCGAGGCCCCCGATGTACGCAGCGCCGCGCCCGGATCCCTCATCGCCCCCGAGGCGGCCGACGGCATCGACGTCTACGCATGGCCGCACAACGAGACATCCACCGGTGTCGCAGCCCCCGTCCAGCGAGTGGTTGCTGACGGCGCTCTCACTGTCATCGATGCCACCAGCGCAGCCGGCGGCATCGACTTCGATGCCGCGCAGGTCGATGTGTACTACTTCGCGCCGCAGAAGAACCTGGGCTCTGACGGCGGCCTGTGGTTCGCGGCCGTGTCGCCCGCGGCGATCGAGCGGATCGAGCGGATCGCGGCATCCGATCGCTACATCCCAGAGTTCTTGAGCCTCAAGAACTCAGTAGACAACTCGCGCCTCAACCAGACGCTGAACACTCCGGCGCTGACGACGCTGCACCTGCTCGACAGCCAGCTTTCGTGGATCAACGGCAACGGCGGCCTGGCATGGGCCGGTGCCCGCACCGCGGAGTCGTCCGCGGCGCTCTACGACTGGGCCGAGGCATCCGCTGTCGCGGCTCCGTTCGTGACCGACCCGGCGCACCGCTCCCCCGTCGTCGTCACAATCGACTTCGACGACAGCATCGACGCCGCCGGTATCGCAGCGACACTGCGTGCCAACGGCATCGTTGACACAGAGCCCTACCGCAAGCTCGGCCGCAACCAGTTGCGCATCGCGACGTTCGTCTCGATCGAGCCCGACGACGTGCGCCAGCTCATCCGGTCGATCGATCACGTTCTCGAGAACTCCGGCACCTGATCGAATCAGGGCCGGAGTCTGCGCCGCTGGCTACTCTTCTTCGTCGATGACGTCGTCGATCTCGTCGGATTCGTCTTCGTCACCGACGGAGTCATCGAGTTCATCGATGTCGACGCCGTCGAGGTCACCGGCGTGCAGCACCCTCGAGTCTGACCGGTCGTCATCGTCGTCATCGTCGTCGAGATCGTCATCGCCGTCGTCTGACTCATCGTCATCGTCATCGTCTGCCTCAGAGGCGGACGCCGCAGCCTGCTCTGCAAGCTCGGCCTGATGGGCACGATACTCAGCGAGCCGTTCAGCCCACGGCACCCACTCTGGTGCGAGCAGTGCACCGTCTGCGGGCATCAGTTCGACCTCGAGCACTGTCGGCTCTGCGTCCTCAACCTGTGCGACGGTGACCGTCCAGTACCAGCCCGGGTAGCCGGGCAGCCGGTTCTCGAAGCGCAGGGACACCGATCCGTCGTCCTCAGCGATGTAACCGGCGGCGGGGCCGACCGTCGAGGCCGGAGTGATCTCGTGCAGTGCGGCGAGCGCGAGGTCGTGCGCGCCGCTCAGAGGTGCGTCAGCATCAGGCATCGAGATCTTCTGCCACCTTGCGCAGCATCGCCGCGACCTTGCGTCCGTGACCCGAGGAGGGGTAGCGACCACGGCGCAGATCTCCGCCGATGCTGTCGAGCACCTTCACGAGGTCTTCGAGGATGATCGCCATGTCGTCGGCGGGCTTGCGCTTCGCCTTCGCGAGGCTGACGGGGGCCTCGAGCACCCGAACCGAGAGCGCCTGCAAGCCGCGCTTGCCGTCGGCGACACCGAACTCGACTCTGGCTCCCTGTTTGACCGCTGTACCTGCGGGCAGGGCTGAGGCGTGCAGGAAGACGTCCTGGCCGTCATCGCTTGCGATGAAGCCAAAACCCTTCTCGTCGTCGTAGAACCTGACCTTGCCGGTGGGCATGGAGAACCTCGCTGTGTGATCGTGCGTGAAAGAAGGCGCGCATGTATGCGGCCACCCCCAGCCTACCGGGGTTCGAGGCACTAGGCTGAGACGAATGAGCACCCAGAATTCGGGACAGGACGTTCCCGTCCGCCGAGTGGATCGAATACTCGCCTTCACGGCGCTGACGCTCGCCGCACTTTCTGTGATCAGCTTCTTCGCGATAATCATCGGAAGCGCAGCCGGCATGGATCAGTACGCGTTCGGCGAAGGCGTCTGGCCGCTGGTGGCTGCAATCCCGCTGTGGGGCCTTCCCATCGCGTTCGCGATGATCATCACGCTTCTGGTGATGAGCTTCGTGCGGAAAGGACGCGCCACCCCGCGCTCGTGACAATGAGCACGCATGCCCGTCCGCTCGCAGTCTGGCTGGCCGCCGCGCCCGATACGCAGCTGGCGGCCCTGTTCGAGGCGCGCGGAGTGCGAGCTGACGCACCGTGGTCCGATTTCTTCGACGCTGCCGAAGCGCTTCTCGATACCGCTTCCATAGAGCGGATGCTGCCCCGACTGACCCGCGATGAAGCTGAGGCGTTGCGTCAAGCCGTCGATGCCGACCACGGACAGGAGCACACGAGCGCGAGGGCGAGCGCCAGTGTGTCATCTCTCATAGCGTTGGCGCTGCTTCGCCCTGACGGAACGCCGCCGCCTCCGGTCGCGGAGGCCGTGGCCGCGCGGGTGCCCCCGACTGCGGCTGACGCCCCGGTCGACGCGCTCGCTGCACCGGAATCGGCGGCGGCTCACGCCGCTGAGCGGGCATTCACCAGCGTGGCCGCACTCGCGGACGTACTCCTGATGACCCGAGAGACGCCGTTGGCGCTGTTGACCACAGGCAATGTCGCAGCCGGAGACAAGCGGCGCCTCTCAGAGGCCGGGCTGCCTGTCGACATCGTCGACGAGTTGATCGCGTTGGCCCTCGAGGCCGCCGTGGTCACTGTGGAGGAACGCAGACTGCGCGTCACATCGGACGGCGAGCAATGGTTGCGGCTCTCGGCCGCCGAGCGCTGGGCACACGTCGCCGAAGCGTTCCGATCTTCGCTCCCTCGCGGTGTGCGCAGTGACACCGGAGGCTGGCTTCCGGTGTCAAAGTGGGCGCATCAGCACCCATGGGATCCGTCGTGGGACGAGCGCTCTCAGGTGCTGCGTGAGCGCGCACGTCTGCTCGGCCTCATCGCCGAAGGCGACACCGAGCCCGCGTGGGCTGTCTCGCTTCGAGAAGGCGACCACGCTGACACCGAGGCGCTCGAGCGGGTGCTGCCGACAGAGGTCGATCGCATCTTCCTGCAGAACGACTTGTCCGCCATCGCTCCCGGCCCTCTCGCCTCCGCGCTCGACGTGCGTCTACGAGGCATCGCCGTGCGCGAGTCCGCAGCCCAGGCATCGTCGTACCGGTTCACGTCGGAATCGATATCGCACGCTCTCGCCACAGGTGAGACTGCCTCGTCGATCCTCGATTTCCTCGGCGAGCTCTCCCTGACCGGCATACCGCAACCGCTGGAATACCTCGTCACCCAGACGTCGCAACGCCACGGACTCGTGCGCGTGTTCGCAGATGCCGCATCCGGTCGCACGCGCATCACCAGTACGGATACGACCCTGCTCGACGCCCTCGGCATCGATCAGGCGCTGCGCCCTCTCGGATTGTCGCGAGATGCCGACGGGCTCAGTTCACGGGTAGGTCGAGACACCATCTACTGGGCGCTCACCGACGCACGCTACCCCGCGACGATCGTCGGATCGGATGGGAAGCCACAGGTCGTCGACCGCAATCCACCGGCAACTCGACCTCCGGCGCCGTCGAACTCGTACGATGCGCTCATCGAGCGATTGCGCGCGCAACAGGGTCCGGATGCGGATGCCGCGTGGCTGGAGCGCGAGCTCGAGGCGGCCGTGCGCAGCAAAGCGGTGCTGCTGGTCGAGGTCGGCATGCCGGACGGATCCACGCGGGAGCTGACATTGGAGGCAAGCGGTCTCGGCGGTGGACGGCTGCGGGGACGCGACCGTGCCGCCGATGTGGAGCGCACGCTGCCGGTCAAGAGCATCCGCTCTGCCCGGGTCATCGACCCATCGCTCCCATGACGCTGCCGCGCGGTAGACTGGTCTGCTATGTCTGATGGCCCACTGATCGTCCAGAGCGACCGCACCGTCCTGCTCGAAGTCGCACATGCGGATGCCGAAAGCGCGCGTCACGAGCTGGCGATCTTCGCTGAGCTGGAGCGAGCGCCGGAGCACATCCACACTTACCGCATCACCCGCCTCGGCCTGTGGAACGCGCGCGCCGCCGGCCACACCGCTGACGACATGCTCGAGACTCTCGACCGCTGGTCTCGTTTCCCCGTTCCCCCTTCGGTCTCCGTCGATCTCCGTGAGACCGTGAATCGCTACGGACGACTCGTCATCGAGCGCGACGACGAGGGCACCCTGCTGTTGCGTGCGACCGACCCTGCCGTGCTGACGCAGGTTGCGAACAACAAGCGCATCCAGCCGCTGCTGATCGGCCACCCGAGCCCGGAGACCTACGTCGTCGACGCATGGGCGCGGGGGCAGATCAAACAAGAATTGCTGAAGATCGGCTGGCCCGCCGAAGACTTGGCGGGCTACACGCCAGGAACGCCGCACGAGATCGAGCTCGCCGAAGACGGATGGCAGATCCGCCCCTACCAGCAGGATGCGGTGGATGCGTACTCGAAGGACGGCTCTGGAGTGGTCGTACTGCCGTGCGGCGCCGGAAAGACGATCGTCGGTGCAGGCGCGATGGCCGCGACGAAGACCACCACTCTCATCCTGGTGACGAACACCGTCTCTGCGCGGCAGTGGCGCGACGAGCTCATCAAGCGCACATCTCTCACAGCTGACGAGATCGGTGAATACTCCGGTCAGGTCAAAGAGGTCAAGCCCGTCACCATCGCGACCTACCAGATCCTCACCGCGAAGCGGAAGGGACAGTACGCCCACCTCGCACTGCTGGATGCCCTCGATTGGGGCCTGATCATCTACGACGAGGTGCATCTGCTGCCCGCCCCCGTGTTCAAACTCACCGCTGATCTGCAGGCGAGGCGCCGCATCGGGCTTACCGCGACCCTCGTGCGAGAAGACGGCCGCGAAGGCGACGTCTTCAGCCTCATCGGCCCCAAGCGCTTCGATGCTCCCTGGAAGCAGATCGAAGCGCAGGGCTTCATCTCCCCCGCCGCGTGTTACGAAGTGCGCGTCGACCTTCCCGCTGATGATCGGCTGGAGTACGCTGCCGCCACCGATGACGATCGCTACCGACTAGCCGCATCCGCGCCCGCCAAGATCTCAGCCGTGCGTGAACTGATCGCGAAACATCCTGGCGAGCGCATTCTCGTGATCGGTCAGTATCTCGACCAACTGGAGACGCTCTCCGATGCGTTGAATGCTCCGCGGATCACAGGTGCGACGCCCGTCGATGAGCGAGAAGATCTGTACCGACAATTCCGAGAGGGCGAGATCGAGCTGCTCGTGGTGTCGAAGGTCGCGAACTTCTCGATCGATCTGCCCGAGGCCTCCGTCGCCATCCAGGTGTCCGGATCCTTCGGCTCACGACAGGAAGAGGCGCAGCGTCTGGGACGACTGCTGCGCCCGAAGGAGTCAGGCCACACCGCCAGCTTCTACACGCTGATCGCCCGCGACACGGTCGATCAGGACTACGCGCAGAACCGTCAGCGCTTCCTCGCCGAGCAGGGTTACAGCTACACGATCCTCGACGCGGACGCGCTCGCGGCGGCATGAATGCACCGGCTCTAAGACGCCGCTCCGCAAGATCAACAGCCACTGCACTGACAGAGTCACCATAATGGGGACATGACTGATGCGCGCATCCTGGTAGTCGACGACGAGCCGAACATCCGTGACCTGCTCTCCACAGGCCTCAGCTTCGCCGGATTCCAGGTGAAGACGGTCGCAAACGGCGCCGCCACGATCTCGGCGGTGCTTGAGGAAGAGCCCGACCTGATCATCTTGGACGTCATGCTGCCCGACATGAACGGTTTCAGCGTGACCAAGCGCCTGCGAGGCGCAGGGTTCACCGCACCTATCCTCTTCCTGACGGCGAAGGACGACACACAGGACAAGATCGAGGGCCTCAACGCCGGCGGCGACGACTACGTGACGAAGCCGTTCGCCCTCGACGAGATCGTGGCACGCGCACAGGCGATCCTGCGCCGGACCATGCAGGCCGACGAGGAATCGATCATTCGCGTCGGAGAACTGTCGATGGATCAGGACACCCACGATGTCTTCGTAGGCAATGAGCCCATCGAGCTCAGCCCGACCGAGTTCAAACTGCTGCGGTATCTGATGCTCAACCCGAACCGGGTGCTTTCGAAGGCACAGATCCTCGATCACGTATGGGAGTACGACTTCAACGGCGACGCGGGCATCGTCGAAAGCTATATCTCCTACCTGCGGCGCAAGATCGATCCACACACTGAGGAGTCCCTCATCCAGACCAAGCGCGGCTTCGGATACATGCTGAAGGTCGGCAAATAGCCGCTAAGGAGAGCCGCATGGGTTCCAAACCCGACGCGGTCACCGGATGGTGGCGGCGGATAAGTCTCCGCGCGAAGGTCACAGGGGTGACGGTCGCGGTCCTCGCGCTCGGACTGGTCGTCGCCGGCATCGGCACCGTGCCGCTCCTGCGCAACTCCCTCATCAGCAACATCGATGCCCAGCTGCCGTCTCTGGTGACCAGCGACCTGGCTGAGCGCTGGTTCGACATGGAGCTCACGGACGGTGCTCTGACGCTCACCGAGGCAGAGAGTGCGCCGAGGGCATCCGAGTATGTCTTCGCGATCTACTCCGCTGACGGAAAGTTCCTCGCACAGGCCGGCGGTTCACGAGACGGCGCTGAGCCCGTGTTCCCAGAGACGATGACGATCGCGCAGGCGCACGCTCTCGAAGGTCGCTTCCTCCCATTGCAGAGCCGAACCGGCGAGGACTTCCACGGTGCGGTCGTCGTCACCGATGGCCCGCGCGCCACTCTTTACGTGCAGTACGTCGCCTTGCCCCTCGAGGAAGCCGACAGCATAATCGCGACGTACTTCGGCGTATACACGACCGTGGCGCTCGTCACGATACTGATCGCGGCGCTGTTGATCCGTGGACTGGTCACTCTGACCTTCCGCAGGCTCGGCCAGGTGGAGACGACAGCCATGGCGATCGCGGCCGGTGATTTCAGTCAGCGTCTGACCGACCTCGAACCGACCACGGAGGTAGGGCGTCTCAACTCGGCGATCAACGCGATGATCGAGCGAATCGACCAGTCGCTCGCTCAACGCGATCGTACGGTGCAGCATATGCGCCGCTTCATCGGTGATGCCAGCCACGAGCTGCGCACCCCGCTGGTCAGCGTGCGCGGCTACGCCGAGTTGTATCGGATGGGTGCCATTCACGGCGAAGAAGACACGGCGAGGGCCATGGAGCGCATCGAGAAGGAAGCCATCCGGATGGGCGTTCTCGTCGAAGATCTGTTGGATCTCGCCCGCCTCGACGAAGCGCCGGAACTGCAGATCAAGCCTCTCGATCTCCGACCGGTTGCCAGAGATGCCGCACTGGATCTGCGCGCCGCTGCGCCGGGACGCACGATCAGCGTCATCGACAAGACGTCGGATTCGCTGCCTGCGGCCCCCCGCGCGCAGCCGCGGCCGCAGCTTCCTGCGACGACGACCACTCCGACGGGCCGCATTCGCACCAGTGCTCTGGCGCGTCTGCGCCGCAGGTCGCGCCCTACGACACAGGTCATGCCTGAGATCGACTTCACGGAAGCACAGGATGCCCCGGTCAGCACTCCACCGATCGTTCTCGGCGAAGAGAACAAGGTGCGCCAGGTCATCGCGAACCTGCTGGGCAACGCCCGACGCTTCTCGTCCGATGACAGTCCCATCGAACTCGTCGTCGATGCGAACCGAGCGGCCGGAACGGGCAGTATCTCGATCGTCGACCACGGTGAAGGTATACCGCCGCAGATCCGGGAGCAGATCTTCCAACGGTTCTGGCGTGCGGACACTTCTCGTGCACGCGAGACAGGCGGATCAGGACTCGGACTCGCCATCGTGGCATCGATCGTCGAGGCCCTGCGCGGCAGCGTGCGCGTGGACGAGACCCCGGGTGGCGGTGCGACGTTCACGGTGACTCTGCCGCTTGCCCCCGCCCGGGCGACGCCTGAGCATCTGCTCGAGGACACGCAGCCGCTCGATCGTCTGGACCTCGACGAGCTCTGACTCCTTCTGCACAGGTCGCGTCTGTTCCCGGCGATCCACCAGTAGCGCTTTCCACGCTCCTGGGGACCTGAGCCGGTGCGTAGCGTCAGAACTCCGAACGAGAGGAGTATCCATGTCCGTCTACACCGTCGACACAGAAGCAGTCTTCGCGGCCACCGGTGCCACGAAGGCCACGATGGAAAGGCTGCGCGCCGAATCGCTCGCGCTGAAGGCGCAGCTCACTCAGTTGCAGTCATCGTGGACAGGAGCCGCATCAGTGGCGTTCCAAGGTTGCAGCGACCAGTGGAGTGCTGCTCAGCTTCACGTGGAGCAGGTGCTGGATTCGATCGGTACCGCGCTCGGGTCCGCTGCGTCGCAGTATTCAGAGGCTGACAGCTATTCAGCGAGCCTTTTCCGCTGAGGAACGCAGAAACGCCCCGGCCTGAGCCGGGGCGTTTCTGTCTACGAAACCGTGGGTTTCTGATCCTGTCGAAGGATCAGAAGTCCATGCCACCCGTCGGGTCTCCGGCCGGAGCCGGTGTCTTCTCGGGCTTGTCAGCGACGACGGCCTCAGTGGTGAGGAAGAGGCCTGCGATCGATGCTGCGTTCTGCAGCGCCGAGCGCGTCACCTTGGCGGGGTCGATGATGCCTGCTGCGAACATCTCCACGTACTCGCCGGTCGCGGCGTTGAGGCCGTGACCGCTGGTGAGCTCGGAGACCTTGTGCGCGACGACACCGGGCTCGAGACCCGCGTTGAGCGCGATCTGCTTGAGGGGCGCAGAGATCGCGACGCGAACGATGTTCGCACCGGTTGCCTCGTCGCCTTCGAGCACGAGGCCGTCAAGCGCCTTGGTGCCGGCCTGGATGAGCGCGACTCCACCGCCGGGGACGATGCCCTCTTCGACGGCTGCCTTCGCGTTGCGGACGGCGT
>JBEBSN010000020.1:0-37619 GCA_040394295.1 Microbacterium sp. | reverse complement strand
CGGAGAAGTCGAGGTTCGCTTTGCGCTCGTCGGTGATCGTCATGGCCGATGCGCCGATGTCGCAGGTCTGCGAGACGAGAACGGTGCCGGAGGTGAGCGCTTCGAAGCTGACATCCTGCACGGCAAGGGTGAGGTCGAGCTTTTCAGCGATGGCGCCGACCAGGTCGACATCGAATCCGGTGTAGCCCGTCTCCGTCGAGGAGTCTTCGAACTCGAAGGGTGCGTAGGGGATGTCGGAGCACATCGTGAGCGTTCCGGCTTCGATGAGGCCGTAGTCGGCTGCGCCGGACTCCGGCGCGTCCTCGCCACCACCCGCCTCTGAACCGCCGGCACAGCCGGCGAGAGCAAGGGTCGCACTCGCGGCGAGTGCGATACCGAAGATGACGTTGCGACGACGAGACATGACCGCTCCAAGATGACGGGGCTGGCGCGCCCACGGACGGGTATGCAGATCATCTTGACATGGAGCGGGCTGTGAATGCTTGTCTAGAACATCACGTTTGCGTTTCGCTCGTGACGAAATGCACAGAGACATCTGTAACCGCGCCCTGTCGGCGCACCGAATCAGACCTCGAAATCGACGGCGACTCGAGAGGCCACGACTGAGCGGATGTAGACCGCTACTTCTTCATGGGCAGGATGGACCGCGTACTGCTCGAGCGCCTCCGCGGACTCGAAGTCTGCAATGAGAGTGACGTCCCAGTTGACGTCGGGGTACAGCGAGTTGGCGCCGGCCGAGATCGACAGCAGCTGCGGAACAACACCGCCCAGTGCGTTCAGTCGCTCGGCCATCTCCTGCGCCTGACTGCTGCGCTCTGCGGCATCCTCACTTTTGAGCTTCCAGCTGACCACGTGTCGAATCGTCATGGTGTCTCCAGTCTTTGGCGCAGCCGTTCCGGCGAAACCCGCCACTGCGCGTGGAATTCTTCATCGATGAGCACGACAGGGATCTTTTCCCACCACAGTTCGTAGAGGGTGGGATCATCGTCGATCGATCTCTCGACGATCTCGATGTCATCGCCGATCTCGTCCGGCAGCTCGGCTACGACGGTTTCGACGATCTCCAGCGCTGTGGGGCACAGATGACAGCCGTGACGTCCGATGACCGTGATCGTGGTCACGCCGAGGGAACCTCGACCGCGTGGCCGGCGGCGATCCACTCGCCGGTGCCGCCTTCGACGTTCGTCGCGTCGTAGCCCCGCGCCTCGAGCGCCTCGACGACGCGGGCGGAACGCCCTCCGGCCTGGCAGATCACGTCGAACGCTTCAGCCGGCAGCTCATCGAGCCTGTTCCCGATCTCGGACATCGGAATGTTGACCGCTCCGGGCACATGGCCGCCGGCGTACTCGTCGCGCTCACGCACGTCGATGAGCGGCGTGTTCGCGCGGGCTGCGAGATCTGCGATCTTGATCGTTTTCATGATGACTCCTCAAGGGTGAGTACCGACACAAAACGCCCCCTTCGACTCGTTCCTGATCCCGGCGAAGGGCTCAGAGAGCAAGTTGGGGGGCGCTCGTGTGCGGCCGCTTTACTTCTTGTTGCGGCGCTGGTGGCGAGTCTTACGAAGCAGCTTGCGGTGCTTCTTCTTCGCCATGCGCTTGCGGCGCTTCTTGATGACAGAACCCACGGAAACCTCACTAAGTCAGTGGCTGGGCGTCACATGAAGTCGGACACCCGGATACGGGCACGGAAAATGCCTCGGGTCAGTCTAGCAAACCAGAACCGGTGCAAAGTGCACGGTCCGTCAGTCGCGTCAACCGACATCCGAGATGGGACGCTGCAGCGCGTCGGCGACAGCCGATTCGGGCACGCGGTAGCTTCTGCCGAAACGAATCGCCGGCAGGTCTCCGGAGTGCACGAGTCGGTACACGGTCATCTTCGACACGCGCATGAGCTCAGCGACCTCGGCGACCGTCAAGAAGCGGACGTCTGGAACTTCGGGCATCCCCATTACCCCTTTCTGCTGAAGCACACTCTATGGCGAACATGCGACGCATGTAAACCCACGTGACGACAGTGATCTGTGTGGCTGCTGTGAATCACGAGTCACGCACGACACGTTCATCCGCCTCTCGCAGAGCCTGGCGCTCGATCTTGCGCGCATCCCGCAAGGCCTTCTCTGCGGCACGCACAGCCTTCTGCGCCTCGCGATACTTCTTGTCGCCGGCAATCTCTGCCGGAGACAGGGTCGGCCAGTCCACGGTTGCAACGTGCTCCTCACCGCGGTCGAGCCCCGCGATGTAGGCCTCGAGGCCGTCGAGCAGGCGTTCGACGGCAAACCGGAAGGGGTCGTCATCTGAAGTGAACACGCCGACGTCGATCGCGCGACGCAGGTGAGGAAACTCTTCCGCGCTGATGACACGGTCGAACAGCGCCGACTCCTGGGCGGAGATCTCTGCCGGGGAAAGCCCGGTGATGCGGGCCTGTTCTGTATACCCGGCCATCACCATTCCGCACCAGCGTGCGTTGCCGATCATCGCGAGCACTGCCGCGAGCCGCTCCGGGTCGGTGAGCGGCGTCTCGGCAAGGCAGGCGAGTCCGGCATCCATCCATGCCGAACTGTTGGGCGTGATCGGCGACCCCGTGATGGGCAGCGACAGTATCCACGGATGCCTGAGATAGATGAGCACTTGCGCCTCGAACAGGGCGGTGAGCTTGGCCCGCCACCCGTCGCACTCACGATGCTCCTCCGGCGGCAGCCCTGTCGCTTCCTCCTGCATGAGCAGCAGCAGATCGTCTTTCGCGGTGACGTACCGATACAGCGACATCGGCGTGAATCCGAGCTTGGCGGCGACGCCGGCCATCGACACGGCACCGATGCCCTCAGAATCGGCCAGAGCGACAGCAGCGTCGACGATCTTCTCGACGCTCATCTCACGCTTGGGCCCACGCTGCGGATCGGCCGCTACGCCCCAGGCGAGAGCGATGCCGCGTGGCAACTCGGGCAGTTCCTGCTGTTCACGATCGGCCATCTCCCCATCTTAGTTCTGTGTATCACGTAAACCGTGTGTTACTCTCATACACGCTCGTTACATGCATACACAGTTTTTGGCATACACAGAAAGGGGCACCCATGACGACATCCGCCATCTCCGTGCGAGATCTGCGCAAGAGCTTCGGAGCTCGCACCGTGATCGACGGTCTCGACTTCACCGTGGCAGGCGGCGAGATATTCGCGCTGCTGGGTCCGAACGGTGCGGGCAAGACGACCGTGATCAACATCCTGACGACACTTGTCACCGCCGACAGCGGTACGGCGCACGTCAGTGGATTCGACGTCACGAAAGAGCAGACGCAGGTGCGTCGCAGGATCAGCCTCACCGGGCAGTCCGCCGCCGTCGACGACGCCCTCAGCGCCACCGAGAATCTCATCATGTTCGCGCGACTCTCGGGCTTGGGGCGCAATGATTCGCGACAGCGCTCGGCAGAGCTCCTTCACCGCTTCGGGCTCACAGATGCCGCATCTCGCCGCGTGCGCGAGTTCTCCGGCGGTATGCGCCGCCGGCTCGATCTCGCTCTGAGTTTCGTCGTCACCCCGGAAGTACTGTTCCTCGACGAACCCACCACGGGGCTCGACACCCGCAGCCGGCGAGACCTCTGGGAGATCATCCGCTCACTGGCGCAAGCCGGAACGACCGTGTTCCTCACGACGCAGTACCTCGAAGAGGCTGATCTGCTTGCCGACCGCATCGCCGTGCTGCACGACGGACGCATCGCAGCAGAAGGCACCGCCTCCGAGCTGAAGTCGCGGATCGGCGGCGACACCGTCGAACTACACGACGCGCACGGGGCACTCATCCGCGAGATCCCCACAGACGGCACGGTCCTCGGCCTGCGCGGAGCGCTCGATCTCGTCGAGCAGACCGAGGGAACAGTGACTCTGCGCCGCCCCAGCCTCGACGATGTCTTCCTCGCGATCACGGGCTCCCCCGCCGACCTGACGAGCGACGAACGCCACCAGAGCACCACCAGAGCTGACAAGGAGCCCGCATGACCACCGCACCCGCCGCTACCGCGACACCCTCGTCCCCCTCTCCGCGCCCGCGGCTCACAGGAGCCACCGCCGAACTCGTGTTCATCGGGCGGAGCATGCGCTACTCGCTGCGCGACGGAGAGTCATTGCTCATGGCAGTCATGCTGCCGGTCATGCTCATGCTGATGTTCACCTGGGTCTTCGGTGGAGCGATCGACCCGAGCGGCGCCTACGTCGACTACGTGGTACCCGGCATCATCCTCACGTGCGCCGGCTTCGGCGCTTCATCGACCGCCGTGTACGTCGCCAACGACATGCGCACCGGCATCATCGACCGGTTCCGCACGATGCCGTTGCGCGCAGGCGCCGTGCTCACCGGCCACGTCGTCGCGAGCCTGCTGCGCAACCTCGTCGCGACCTCGATCGTCATCGGCGTCGGCGTCCTCGTGGGCTTTCGTCCGAGCGCAGGCCTGTTGGATTGGGTCGCGATGGGCGCACTCATCGCGATGTACATCCTGGCGATCACGTACTTGTTCGCCGCGATCGGCCTTGCCGCAGGGACCCCGGAGGGCGCGAACGGCTACGGTTTCACCCTGCTCTTCCTGCCGTATCTCTCCAGCGCATTCGTGCCGGTTGCGAGCATGCCGACGTGGCTGCAGCCCGTCGCCGCACACCAGCCGATAACGCCGATCGTCGAGACGATCCGCGGACTTCTGATGGGAACGCCGATGGGTACAGCGCCCTGGTGGGCCGTGCTGTGGTGCATCGGCATCCTCGCCGTCGCCGTGGCGTGGGGCGCATGGCTCTTCACACGCAAGGCGGGTCAGCGCTGATGCGCCGCGAGCGAGTCGTATCGACCCTCACGCTCCGAGGCGTCGAAGCGCGGTGGTGACCACGTGCTTCGCCGAGGCTGCTGCACGCCCGGCCACCCCGGCCGCGTGCGCGGCACCTTCGTTCAGCGGCGGGAAGGACAGATCGATGTCGGGCGCGTCATCGCCGAAGGCATCCACCAGGAACGGCACGAGCCAATCGTCCACGGCTCCCAGCGGCTCGACCTCGATGCTGTAGAAGCGGCGCTGCCCGTCTTCGCGGACGCTGACCAGCTCTGCATCACGCAGCACCTTGAGGTGCTTGGAGACCGTGGGCTGGCTGATGCCGAGCTCGCTGACGATCTGCGAGACGCTGCTGCCAGAATCGCCCTCAGCGGACCGCCGCAAGAGGAGCTGGAGGATGTCACGCCTCGTGCCGTCTGCGATCACGTCGAAGATGTCGGTCATGACAACAGGGTAGTCGTCTCAGGTGCGGAGTACCATGACGAAGGCTCACCGAGACCTTCTCGGCGGGTCCACGCAGATAGGGCTGGAGGGATGGCATGTCGAGCATCGGCTCATCGGGCGCTCCGAGCAACAGCGTGCGTGATGTGTGGCACTTCTTCCGCCGACTCATCACCTCGTCACCGTCGCGCTTCGCCATCACGATCTTCGCCACGCTCATCCTTGTGTTCACGGCGCTGTTCTCCCTACCGTTCGCCTCCCGCTCCGGCACGGTCACGCACTTCAGCGATGCTCTCTTCACCGCCGTGTCGACGATCTGCGTTACTGGTCTCGCGACTGTCGACATGGCCACGCACTGGTCCCCGTTCGGGCACGTGCTGATCTTCCTCGGTGTGAACATCGGCGGCATGGGGGTACTCACGCTCGCATCGGTGCTGGGACTCGTGATCTCGAAGAAGCTCGGCCTGCGCGCCAAACTTCTCGCCGCAGGCGACAGCAACCCGATGCGCGCGCACGGCGGGCCTGTCAACGAGGGCCAGACGGTACGCCTCGGCGAAGTGGGCCAGCTGCTCAAAACGGTCGCCCTGTCGCTGCTCGTCATCGAGGTGGTCGTCGCGCTGCTGCTGTACCCGGGACTCGTGATGGCAGGAATCCCTCCACTCGCCGCCCTCTGGGAGGCGCCCTATTACGCGGCGATGTCGTTCACGAACACCGGCTTCACCCCGAACGCGGGCGGCGTACTGGAGTTCGCAGACGACTACTTCGTATTGAGCGTGCTCATGGTGAGCGTGTTCCTCGGCAGCATCGGCTTCCCTGTGATCTACACGCTGCTCAAGCACCACTTTCACGTGAAGCGGTGGTCGCTGCACTCGAAGCTCACGCTCATCACCACCGGCATCCTGTTCGTGGCCGGAGCGGCAGCGTTCCTGGTCCTCGAGTACAACAACCCGCTCACCTTCGGGTCAATGGATGCCGGCGACACGACGTTCCAGGCCTTCTTCATGTCCGCGATGATGCGTTCGGGCGGGTTCAGCGTCGTTGAGATCGGCGATCTGAACGGCTCATCCCTCGTCACCGGCTCGATGCTGATGTTCGTCGGAGGTGGTTCCGCTTCCACCGCGGGCGGCATCAAGGTCACCACCCTCGCTGTCCTGGCGATCGCGGTCTGGTCCGAGGCGCGCGGTCGCCAGTCGGTCGAGGCGTTCGGCCGGAGGATTCCGAGCGACGTCCAGCGCGTTGCACTCTCGGTCGTCGCCTGGGGCGCCACGATCGTCGCCGTTTCGACCATCGTGATCGCGCAGATCACGAAAGCGCCGATCGCCGAGGTCCTCTTCGATGTGATCTCCGCGTTCGGCACCGTCGGTCTCAGCACAGGTCTGACCGCAGAACTGCCGGACTCTGCGTCGTATGTGATGGCAGCGACCATTTTCATGGGCCGCGTTGGTACAGTGACTCTCGCCGCGGCAGTCGCCGCGACATCCCGCTCGCAGCTGTACTCGCTGCCCGTCGAAAGGCCGATCGTTGGTTGATGTCCTCCGCAGCGATGCCCCTGTGCTCGTCATCGGGCTGGGGCGTTTCGGCGCCGCCTGCGCCGGTGAGCTCGACCGACTCGACCGCGACGTGCTCGCGATGGACGAGAGTCTCGAGCTCGTGCAGAAGTGGTCCGACCGGGTCACACACACGGTGCAGGGCGATGCGCGAAACATCGAAGCACTGCGTCAGATCGGTGCACAGGACTTTCAGGTCGCTGTGGTCGCCGTGGGCTCGCTCATCGAGGCCTCCGTTCTGATCACTGCGAATCTGGTCGACCTCAAGGTGCCGCAGATCTGGGCGAAGGCCGTCTCACAGTCACACGGCAAGATCCTCGCCAGGGTCGGTGCGAACCACGTCATCTACCCCGAGCGCGAAGCAGGCGAGCGCGTCGCACACCTCGTCAGCGGACGGATGCTGGACTTCATCCGCTTCGATGACGATTTCGTCCTCGCCAAGATGTACCCGCCGAAGTTCATCCGCGGTGTCGGCCTGAACGAATCCGGGGTGCGCTCCAAGTACAAGGTCACCGTCGTGGGGGTCAAGAGTCCGGGCAAGCCGTTCCGCTACGCCGAAGCAGACACTGTCGTGACCAACCACGACCTCATCATCGTGTCGGGCACCAACAGCGACATCGAACGATTCGCCGCACTGGATCGCTGATCCCCCAGAGCCGGGCGTGAGTCCAGGTCGCCGAATGATTCCTTCTCGACGCTCGCTCGCTCAGATGTCGATCTGAGCGAGCATCCCCTCCTCCGGCGCTGCGCTCTCGCCGGCGATGATCGCAGCGAGCCGGTCGCCGACGATGGGTCCCATGGTCAGACCGCCTGCCCCGAAGCCCGCATTGAGGTAAAGCCCGTTGAGCCCGCCCAGCGCGCCCACGAGCGGCAGTTTGCCCTCGGGCATGGGCCGCAGGCCGACCCGTGTCTCGATGACCGTGGCATCGGCGAGTCCTGGCGCGATAGCCAACGCGTTCTCCAGCACTTCGAGTTGCCCGGCAGCCGTCACCCGAGGATCAAAACCGGTTCCCGGTTCGCGGGTGGCACCCACGACGACCCGCGAATCATCGAAGGACAGCATGTAGTGCCCCGACATGGGATGCACCGACGGCCACAACCGGGTATCGGCGGTACCCACGCGCAGGTGTGTGATCTGACCGCGCTGGGGCTCGATGGCGACGCGCTTGCCGAGTGGTTCGAGAATGCGGTTCGTCCATGCGCCAGTCGCCAGCACGACGTTGTCCGCCTCGACACGGACGCCGTCGACCGTGACCGAGCACCGACCGTCTGACGTCACCTCGATCGCGGCTGTCCCCTTGAGAATCCGGCCGCCGAGCGTTTCGACAGCTGAAAGCAGGCCGCGCCGGAGAACCCGACCGTCCACTCGCGCGCCGCCGGAGATATAGATGCCCTCGAACCCGTCGCCCAGGGGCGGGAAGAGCTCTTTCGCTCGAGCGTTCGACACGCGTGAGACCTCTCCCGCCAGACGAGCATCGCCGACGCGCCGATGGACGCGGTCTTCGACCTCATCGAGCATCGTCGCCTCGCGATTCACCACGAGCGCGCCGGATCGACGGTAGCCGATGTCATCGACGCCGACTTCGGCAAGTCGTGCGATCAGTTCCTCGTAGAAGTCCGCTCCGGCCGCGTAGTACCGGTAGTACTCACCGTCGACCGCTGAGCTCCAGGGCTGGATGATTCCCGCGCCGGCTGCCGTCGCCGGCGCTTCGAAACCCGATTCGACGAGAGTGACTTCGACGCCGCGACGTGCGAGGGCGAAACCTGTCGACGCGCCGGCAACCCCGGTTCCTATCACGATTGCGGTATTGCTCGACATGAGTGCTCTCCTCGGTTGTTCTGACGATCAAGACGATGCGCGATAGGCGGCGGCGGTGCTGCCGACTGAGAGCCACATCGCCTCTGCTACCTGCTCGGTGCGGTTCATGATGGTGTGCGGGACCCTGGAGCTGAAATGGATCGCATCTCCCGCCGAGACGTCCACGTAGTCATCGCGGATGCGGAAGGTCAGAGTCCCCGAGAGCACGACCGCCACTTCTTCACCGTCGTGCCCGAGCGTGGGCGTCGCCACGGTTGTGGGGTGCACACGGACGAAGATCGGTTCCGCTCGCGCATCGGAGATCTCGGCGCTGAACGTGTAGTACTCGCGTTGGCCGACCACCGTGGGGTGGTCGCCGCGATCGGCGCTGCGCGAGATTCCGTACTCGGCTTTCGGCTGAACGGGACCAGAGCTCTCGATCAGGTCGGCGGGATCGATCTCGAGCGCTCGTGCGATGCCGAACAGCGACGTCAGCGACAGCGAACTCTCGCCGCGCTCGACGAGAGAAAGAAAGCTCGCCGACATCTCGGCTTTTGCGGCGAGGTCGCGCAGGCTGAGGCCCGCGTTCTTGCGGAAATCACGCAGGCGCGCGCCGATCTCGGCGAGCGTGGTGTCGGTATCCATCTCCATGACCCTCCGATGTGACGAAGCCAGCGCGGCTTCGGTGAAGGCGCCATTCGCACCACTCTTTCGTAGCATATTCTGCACATGACTCGTCGTCAATCGCCGAGTTTCCCATAGGGCACGGCAACACAATTGTAACTTTGTACAGTATTGACGCACATCTGGATCACCGATAAGTTCGTGCCTAATCCAGCCCGGCGCGATGCTCCCGACGCACAGCGACCGCGCTCCCCCACCAACGCCAGGAGGCCGCCTGATGAACTATCTGCTGCGGCGGGTACTCGAAGCGATCCCCGTGCTTCTGATCATCGTCACGTTCGTGTTCATCCTGGTGAACGTCGCGGGCGATCCGGTCGCGAGCATGCTCGGCGAAGAAGGCACCCCCGAACAGATCGCCGCCACCCGGCACGCGCTCGGCCTCGACAGGCCGATCCTCGTGCAGTACGGCGACTACCTCTGGCATGTCGTTCAAGGAGACTTCGGGGACTCGTACCGGTACGGGCAGCCCGCGCTCGTGCTCGTGCTGCAGCGCCTTCCGGTCACACTCACGCTCGCCATCAGCGGCATCCTCATCGCAGTCATCGTCGCCATTCCCACCGGCGTCATCGCGGCGGTGCGACGCGGCGGCGTCCTGGATAACTCGTTGCTCGGCCTCTCGGTGCTCGCGAAAGCGATGCCGAACTTCTGGCTCGGCATCATGCTGATCCTCGTCTTCGCAGTGGGATTGGGGGTGCTCCCGGTCTCGGGGTCAGGCTCTGTCGCCCACCTCGTGCTGCCTGCCATCGCACTGGCTACCGGTATCGGGGCCGAGATCATGATGCTCGTGCGCTCCAGCGTGATCGAAGAACTCGGCAACGACTATGTGCGAACAGCACGAGGAAAAGGCATCAAAGAGTCACGGGTGCTGCGTGCCCACGCTCTGCGCAACGCGTTCGTTCCGGTGGCGAGCATCGTGCTGCTGCAGTTCGCCGGGCTCATCGGCGGCGCGATCATCGTAGAGACCGTGTTCGCCTGGCCGGGCCTGGGAATGCTGCTCATCCAGGCCGTATCCAACAAGGATCTGCCTGTCGTTCAGGCCGGCGTGTTCGTCATCGCCCTGATGATCATCGTCGTGAACCTGTGCGGCGATCTCATCTTCCGACTGTCAGACCGGAGGATCCAGCTATGACCGGAACCGATGCCCCTCAGACGACGAGGGAGATCCGCCAGCCCAAGAAGCGCACGCCGCTGCTGCGCTCGGCGACATGGCCCGCGCGCGTATCCATGGTCATCCTCGCGATCATCTGCACGCTGGCGGTGATCGGCCCCTGGGTCACCCCACACGATCCGGCGCGAATCGACGTCACGCTCGCGCTGCTGCCGCCGTTCACGACCGACCCGGGCTTCTATCTGTTCGGCACCGACAACCTGGGTCGCGACATCCTCTCGCGGCTGATCGTCGGCTCTCGCATCTCGATCCTCGTGGGCGTGCTCGGCGTCGCAGTGGCTGGCGTGATCGGCGTGACGATCGGAATCCTGGCCGGCTACTTCGGCGGCTGGGTCGACGCGGTGCTGATGCGGATCGTCGACGCGTTCCTTTCGATTCCCACCATCCTGTTGATTCTCGCCGTGCTCGCGATCCTCAACCCGGGTGTCACCACGCTGATCATCGTCCTGGGATTGACCACCTGGGTCATCTACGCACGTCAGGTGCGCAACGAAGTGTTGGAGATCCGCGAGCGACTGTTCGTCAAAGCTGCCCGCACCTTCGGCTCCGGCAACTTCTACATCGCCACCCGCCACATCCTGGTCAACGTCATCCCCACCTTCGTCGTGCTGTCCACACTCAGCGTCGCGGCCCTGATCGTCACGGAATCGTCGCTGAGCTTCCTCGGCCTCGGCATTCAGCCGCCGGACGTTTCGTGGGGCCTCATGCTCACAGGCGGACGTGACTACCTTGCCACCGCCTGGTGGGTGAGCACCTTCCCCGGGCTGGCGATCACTCTGACGGTGCTCTGCATCCTGTTCATCGGCGATTGGCTCCGGGCACGCCTGGATCCCCGCCTCAAGACGATGGTGTGAGGAAGCGACCCATGCAACAGACACCACTACTCCGCGTCGAGGACCTCGTCGTCACGCCCAAGAACGATCCCTCACTGAAGCTCGTGAACAACGTCTCGTTCCAGGTGGCACCCGGCGAGCGCGTCGCGATCGTGGGTGAATCCGGATCGGGCAAGAGCCTGACCTGCTTCTCGGTCATGGGCCTTCTCGATCCTGCCCTCCAGGTCGCCGGCGGCGACGTCCGGTGGGAGGAGCGCAGCATGCTCGGGATGTCTCCGGCAGAGCACCGCAAACTGCTGCGCTCTCAGTTGTCGATGGTCTATCAGGAGCCTCTGACCGCGCTCAACCCGCTGATGAATCTCGGGCGGCAGATCCGGGAGGGCGTTCCAGGGGTGCGCGACGAGGACGTCCTCCGTATCCTTTCCGAAGTCGGCATGCGCGACCCTCAGCGGGTCGCTAAGGCGATGCCGCACGAGCTGTCCGGCGGCATGCGCCAGCGCGCCATGATCGCGATGGCGATGATCAAACAGCCGCGGCTGCTGATTGCAGACGAGCCCACGACAGCGCTCGATGTGACCATCGAGTATCAGGTGCTGAAGCTCATGTACGAACTGACGCACCGCATGAACACGGCACTCCTCTTCGTGACGCACGACCTCGGCGTCGTCGCTCGTCTCGCCGACCGCGTGCTCGTGATGTACCTCGGTGAAGTCGTCGAAGAGGGAGATACCGCCGAGATACTCAACGCACCGACGCATCCGTACACCAAGAGGCTGCTGGCGGCGTCATCGCTCGCGACCGCCCGCACCCTGGTGCTCGAGGAGGAAGACTGAATGGCTGAGAGCATCATCGACGCGTCGGACGCCATCCTCACGATGAGGAGCATCCGCAAGACATTTCGAGTGCGCAAAGGAATGAAGCACACGCAGGTGCACGCCCTCGATGGCGTCGATCTGACTCTCCGGCGCTCCAAGGTACTCGGAGTCATCGGTGAATCCGGATCAGGAAAATCGACTCTGGCGAACATCGTGATGGGCCTGGACACACCCGATGAAGGCGAGATGACCTTCGACGGCGTCGACATCGACATGCACTCACGGAGAGTGCGCGCGTCGATCGCGAGGGATATCCAGGTCGTCTTCCAAGACCCGTATTCTTCGCTGAACCCGCGGATGGACGTCTTCCAACTTCTGCGAGAGCCGCTTCGCCACGTCGCGTTCGAGTCGAAGTCGGCGCTGTGGGAGCACTGCGCGTCCCTGCTCGATCTGGTCGGCCTAGATGAGACGGCGTTGGAGCGGCATCCGCACCAGTTCTCGGGAGGTCAGCGCCAGCGCATCGCGATCGCGCGCGCACTCGCACTCAAGCCCAAGGTGATGGTGTGCGACGAAGCGGTCTCCGCCCTCGACGTGTCGATCCAGGCTCAGGTGCTGGAACTGCTCGCCGACCTGCGCGAACGCCTCGGGCTGTCGATCATCTTCATCGCCCACGGCCTGAGCGCTGTCGAGCGCATCTGCGATGACGTGATGGTGATGAACAGAGGCCGGGTCGTGGAGGAAGGCCCCGCATCCCAGGTTCTGCAGACCCCGATCGACCCCTACACGCAGCGGCTGGTCGCCGTCAGCCGCGACATCGTCCCTTTCAAGCTCATGACAGAGGATCCGCTCGCCTGAGCGGCTCCCACCCTCACCCCCACCCGAGATACCTCCAGGAGGAGAAAATGATGCAATCACGTCGCACGAGGCGGCTCAGTGCCGTGTCATCGCTTGCCGTCGCGGCACTCGCGCTCACATCATGCGCGCTGGGAAGCGACCTCGACAATGCCAACGACGGCGGGTCCGACGATGGGGTCAAGCGACTCGTCCTCGCCCAAAGCTCGGATTTCAAGTCGCTCGACCCTCAGAATCTGGTCGAGACTCCGGGTGAGCGCATCATGCGCAACGTATACAGCCGCCTGTTCATCATCGACGATGATATGAACCCTCAGCCAGACCTGGTCACCGAGTACAACCAGTCGGACGACCTGACGTGGACGTTCCAGATCCGCGACGACGTGACCTTCCAGAACGGCGATCCCCTGACCGCCGAAGACGTCGCTTTCTCGTTGAACCGGCCCTCGGACGACGACGCGCTGCTTGAGTACACCTATTGGAACGGCATCGAAGACGTCGTCGCCGTCGACGAGTACACGGTCGAGATCACCACCGCAGAACCGATGCCCACCCTGATCCGTCTCCTCGCCAAGAGCGGTGGCGACATCATGCCTGCCGGCCTCATCGAAGAGATCGGCATCGAGGAGTTCACCAAGGCTCCCATCGGCTCCGGCCCGTACCAGATCCGCGAGTGGACTCCGGATGACCGGATCATCCTCGACGCATACGACGACTATTTCGGCGGCGAACCGGAGTGGGACGAGGTCGAGTTCCGTGTCATTCCCGAGGCATCGACTCGCATCGGCGAGTTGCTCACCGGCGGCGTCGACGTCATCACCGACATCCCTCCGGTGGACTGGGATCGCCTCGAGACCGAGGACAGCGCCGACGTCGTCTTCGGCGACACGACCCGCACGATGCTCATGCTGCTGCGCAACAAGGAAGGCTGGGTCACCTCCGATCACCGCGTCCGCGAAGCGATCGACCTCGCAATCGACAACGAGGAGATCACCGAGGGTCTGTTCAAGGGCGCAGCCAAGCCGATCCGCTCGCGGGTGCCCGTCGGCATCTTCGGCGCGAATCCAGAACTGCAGGACACCTTCGTGTATGACTTGGATCGCGCGAAGCAACTCGTCGCCGAGGTCGAGGCCGAACTCGGCGAGCCGATCGAACTGAACCTCACCGCGCCGAACAACCGGTACCCGCTCGATTCGGATGCCACGCAGATGATCGCGCAGATGCTTGAGGAGGCCGGCTTCACGGTGAACCTCGAGGTGCTCGAAGGCGCCGCGATGAGCGACGCCTTCGGTAACAACACGTTCGGCGAAGGCATGATCATCGGGCTCGCCGATGCTCTGCTCGACGCAAAGTACTCCGTCGGTCACTACCTCGCCGGCGACCCGGCGAACGTCGGTCGCGCGGACTACGACAACCCGAAGGTCAACGAACTGCTCCACACGGCCAACACCAGCATGGACCAGGATCTGCGCGAAGCGAGCTATCAGGAGGCGCTGAAGATCATCGCCGAGGACCGCGCGCACGTCTTCCTCTACCAGCTGCCGGCCGCGTACGGCGTCTCGACTCGAGTGAGCTTCGAGCCGCGTCTGGATGACCGCACGTACTTCAACGACATCACGCTGAAGTAATTCGCACGCGATGAGGGGCGTTCGCGGATGCCGGACGACCGGCGCCCGTGAGCGCCCCTCATCGTGTTCTCACCTGTTGACAGAGCACCACACACCCACCCCATACAAGGAAACAGAAAATGACTGAGGCCCTCTTCGATCCCCGCCGCACCGCCTTCATCTCGATCGACATGCAGAACGGCGTCGCGAGCCACGACTCTGTGCCGAACTCGGCCGACGAGGTGATCTCGCGCGTGAGTGATCTCGTCGACGCTGCGCGCGTCGGCGGCGCGCTGGTCGTCTACGTACGAACGAGCTTCCTGCCCGACGAGTCCGATGCACTGCACCCGAAGATGGACGTCGTCCGCCCTGCACGTCCTGTGCGCCCTGAGGGCTGGGACCAGATCGTGCCTCAGCTCACGCCCCTTCCCACGGAGCCAGTCGTCGTCAAGCGCAGCTTCGACGCGTTCTACGGGTCCGAGCTCGACCTCGAGCTTCGCCGACACGGCATCGACACGATCGTGATCGCCGGCATCTCAACGAACTTCGGCGTCGAGGGAACGGCGCGCAGTGCGTACAACATCGGTTACGACGTCGTATTCGCCGAGGACGCCATGGGGACGTCGAAGATCGAGATGCACGAGGGGTCATTGAACAACGTCTTCCCCTACATCGGGCGCGTTCGCACGGTCGCTCAGATCATCGAAGCGTTCACGGCCGATCAGAACGTCTGACCCACGGAGAAGTTGTGAAGATCATCGTCATCGGCGCCGGCTCCGTCGGCGCGCATATCGCCTATCGGCTGCAGGCGCAGGGCGCAGCCGTCCAGCTGTTGGAAGCGGGATCGCGCGCACGAGGCACCAGCCGGTCATCCTTCGCGTGGTTGTCGTCCTTCCCACAGCGGGCGTGGGCGGAGGAACCTGGACGCGCGGCGCTTCGCCCGACGGTCCATCCCCGATTCCACGAGCTCGTCGACGAACTCGGCGGCGACTGGATGCACTGGAACGGCACACTCACGTGGGGTGCCGCCGAAGAGCGTGAGTCGTTCCGGGAACTTGCACAGACGTGCCGCAGCCGCGGGGTGGACCTTCAGTCCTTCGACGCGGACACCGTTCGCAGCAGGATCGGCGGGCTGCAGATCGCGGACGATGATGAGTTCGTCTATGAAGCGGAGAGCGGATGGGTTGATGCTCCCCAGCTGATCGATCGTCTGCTCACGCGCTTCGTCGAGCTGGGTGGAGAGCTTCGGGAGCAGACGTCGGTCGTCGATCTCATTCGTAAAGGCGACGCCGTCGCCGGCGCGGTCACGGGCTCTGGCGAGAAGATCGAAGCGGACGTCGTCATCAACGCCGCGGGGAGCTGGGGCAGCCACATCGCTGCTCTCGCGGGAATTGCTCTGCCGTTGGACCTCGTACCGGGTCTGATGATCTACACCGATCCGGTCGATCCGGTCCTCGCGCCTGCGGCCGTCATCAACTCACCGACGTGGCTGGTGCGCCCGCACTCGACGGGAGGGCTGGCGATCCACTGGCGTGGTTCCGCGATGAGCCGCACTCACGGTGCCAACGGCTGGTCCCCCGCCCGCGTCGTCGCCGATGTCGCGAAGACGATTCCAGCGCTCAGCGGTGTCGGTGTCGCAGATGCGCGCGTCGGCATCCGTCCGGTTCCTCCGGGCGGGCCGATCGTCGGCACGCTGCCGTGGGTACAGGGCCTGCATCACGTGCTCTCACACGGAGGTATCGGCTGGGGCCCGATCTGGGCGGATGTCGTTGCCCGTGAAGTCCTGCACGGGGAGAGCGTGGCTGAGCTCGCCGGGATGCGCCCTGATCGGTTTTATCTGCAGACTCCCGAGCTCGGCAGATTCGCCGACGACTTCGAGCAGGCATCGCTGCCGAAGCGTTGACGCGAGGCGGGCGCGCGCGAAGGGGCCGGGGCCTACCCCCCTGCGGCCAGCTCTTTCGCGCGTGCCAGCGCCGCATCCGTCGCGTCCGCGAACACCCGATCCAACCCCGACTGCTGCAGCACAGCGACAGCGCGCTCAGTGGTGCCCTTCGGGCTGGTCACTCGGCGGCGGAGCTCTGCCGGATCGTCATCGGATGCGGCAAGCAGCGCCGCCGCCCCGATGAAGGTCTGCTCGGCCATCAGCCGTGCGTCGGCCTCGCTGAACCCTTTGTCGATCGCGGCTTTGGTGAACTCTTCCACGAGAAGAAAGACGTACGCAGGGCCCGAGCCCGAGATCGTCGACAGCGCGTCGATCTTGGCTTCGGGCACCTCGACGACAACACCGACGAGTTCGAAAAGACGCCGGACGATCGCGAGATCGGCTGCGGAAGCCGATGCTCCGGCAGCCAGACCGGTGACGCCCTTACCCACTGTCGATGGCGTGTTCGGCATCGACCGGATCGTGCTGACGTCATCGCCCAGCACGCCGGCGAAGGTCTGCAGAGTAACGCCGGCTGCAAGGCTCACCACGATGGCGTCCGGGCGCAGCGCCGGCGCGATCTCACGCAGCAGGTCAGGCACCATGTGCGGCTTCACACCGACGAGTACGACGCGCGCCTCGGCCACGGCGTCGGTGTTGCCTGAGGGCTGCTCGTCCAATGCGATCGCCTTCACGCCCTTGAGGTCGGCGAGGAGCGCCGCCTTCTCTGAGGAGCGATTGGTCGCAGTGATGCCGCCGTCGACCGTGATTCCTGAGGCGACGACGCCTTGCAGAATCGCACCGCCCATCGAGCCTGCACCGAGGAACGCGAGGGAAGGGAGCGAATCAGTCATGTCGTCATCTTATTGGCGGCATCCGACAGCACCGAGAATGCTCAGGCGCACCTCACGCAACAGAACTAGAATCGCGTCATGAGCGGAACTGCCAGCAAACACGACCTCGATCTGATCATGGATGCCATCCTCGGATGCGCTGACGTCGAGAAGCTCATCAGTCTGAAGACCTACGCCATCGACGGCGACAAGCTGCTCGCCGCCGTGAAGATCGCGCTGCCGGCAGAGAAGACGGTGCGCGACATCGCCGATGTCATCAATGAGATCGAGCAGCGTGTGCTCGATACCGTCACCTCGGTGCGCGCGGTCTACATCCAGCCCGACATCTACCGTCCGTCTCTGGATCCAGAGCCCTCGACCGACGTCTTCGTGCTGAAGTCGGAGGACTGAGAACTCGCTCGCGTCTCGCAGTCCTGGCTGCGGCGAGGATCAGCGACGCTGTTCGAAGAAGGCACGCAGCTGTGCTGTCGCGGCGTGTTCAGAGACACCGCCGATGACCTCTGCGCGGTAGGGCAGCCGACGATCGCGCAGCACGTCGTACATCGATCCCGCTGCGCCGGCTTTGTCATCCCAGGCACCGAACACGACGCGCCCGATGCGCGCCTGCAGGATCGCCCCGGCGCACATCACGCACGGCTCCAGCGTGACCACGAGCGTGTGCCCTTCGAGGTTCCACGACCCGGCAGATGCTGCAGCTCGCCGTATCGCGACAATCTCGGCGTGGCCAGTGGGATCGTGTGTCTCCTCGCGAGTGTTGCGGCCTTCGCCGATCACGTTGCCGTCTTTGTCGAGTACGACGGCCCCGACGGGGACCTCGCGTGCGGCCGCAGCCTCTGCGGCGAGCGCCAGAGCGCGCCGCATCGCGGAGTCGTCGGAAGAGGTCATCCCTTGAGCCTAGTTCTCGCCGTCCTCTTTGCGCGGTTGACGATGACGAGCAGACGTTGGGGGGGTGCGCTTCACCCAGGAACCGTGCGGCCTGTTGCCGGGTGCTCTCGCGCGTCACGCTGAAGAGATGAACAACGAATACGGAGTGAACAACAACGACACGAATGCCAAAGTAGCGGCCATCACCGGCGCATCCAGTGGCATCGGCGAGGCGACGGCGCTGCAGCTCGCCGCGCAAGGACTCACCGTCGCCCTCGGTGCCAGGCGCAGAGAACGGTTGGAGAGCCTGGTCGCCAGGATTGAGGATGCCGGTGGTCGCGCCTCGGCGCACACGCTGGATGTGACCAGGCCTGAGCAGGTGCATGCGTTCGTCGAGGCGGCGCGCGAGCAGCACGGCAGCGTCGACGTCTTCGTCAACAACGCCGGCGTGATGCCGCTCTCGCCGCTGTCGGCGCTCAAGGTCGACGAGTGGGAACGGATGCTTGATGTCAATGTCCGCGGTCTCCTGAACGGCGTCGCAGCGGTGCTCCCGGTGTTCCAAGCCCAATCCAGCGGGCACTTCGTCACGATCGCATCCATCGGCGCGTACGAGGTGACGCCGACGGCCGCGGTGTACTGCGCCACGAAGTACGCGGCGTGGGCGATCACCGAGGGCCTGCGCAAGGAGAGTGAGGAGTGGCTGCGGGTCACGACGATCTCACCGGGTGTCACGGCATCCGAACTCGCCGACACCATCACCGACCCCTCTGCGCGCGCCGCGATGACCGAGTATCGCAAGAACGCGATCGCGCCGTCGGCCATCGCCCAGGCGATCGGGTTCGCGGTCGGTCAACCGAGCGACATCGACGTGAACGAGATGATCATCCGGCCTGCGGCGCAACGCCCATGAGGCGGGAGCCGGGGTGCGCCGCACCCTGGCTCCTTCGCGACGGACGACATACAGTCGAAGGATGAGTACCGCCGATCTCAGCACATTCCTCGCCACGCGGCGAGCGGAGGTCCTCCCCTCCGATGTCGGACTCATCGCTCAGCCCCGTCGGCGCGTGACCGGTCTTCGGCGCGAAGAGGTCGCGATGCTCGCTGGCGTGAGCGTCGATTACTACACACGCCTGGAGCAGGGGCGCGAACGGCATCCGTCTCCCTCCGTGCTGAACGCGATCGCCGAGGCGCTGGTCCTCTCAGCTGACGCACGCGAGCACATGTTCCGCCTTGCCGGTCTAGCCCCGGCGACACCGATTCCCGCCGGACGCATCTCCGATTCACTGCGCGGCCTGCTGGATGCGTGGACCGAGACTCCCGCGCTGATCGTCAACCGGCAGCTCGATATCGTCGCGCACAACGAACTCGCGTCAGCGCTCTACTCCGGCTACGCGCAGATCGACAACCTCGCTCGCATGACCTTTCTCGACCCGGCAGCCCGCACTGCCATGAAGGATTGGAGGCGTGCGGCGCAGGCCTGCGTGGCCAGCCTTCACCTGGCCCTGCCCCACGCGGACGCCGCGGACGCGGTCGGCTCGCTCGTGGCTGAGCTCTGCGCTGCAGACGAAGACTTCGCGACGCTGTGGCAGCGCAATCACGTGCGCGGCAAGACGCACGAGCCGAAGACGTTCCGCGCAGCGGGCGTGGGTGAGATCGAGTTGGAGATGCATGCTTTTGACGTACGCGAGGCTCCGCACCTGCAATTGGTCGTGTACCGGGCGTCTCCCGGCACGGCCAGCGCCGACCGCCTGAGCATTCTCGGATCGTTGCACGCTGACACGATGAGCACAGGGCGCGAAGGTTGAGCAGCGCACGCAGTCGTGTCGAACCGGTTCGGCGCATTACCCTGTACTCATGCGTGTTCACGTCGCCGACCACCCTCTCATCACCCATAAGCTCACGGTGCTGCGCGATGAGCGCACCCCCTCTCCTGTCTTTCGGCAACTGACCGAAGAGCTTGTGACGCTGCTCGCCTACGAAGCGACCCGCAACGTCAAGGTGACGCCTGTAGAGATCACCACCCCTGTCAAGAACACGATGGGGGTGAAGATCTCAGAGCCGCGCCCCATCGTCGTTCCGATTCTGCGCGCCGGGCTCGGCATGCTCGAAGGGCTCGTCAAGCTGCTCCCGACCGCCGAGGTCGGATTCCTCGGGATGATTCGCGATGAGACGACGTTCGAGCCGACGACGTACACCGAGCGCCTTCCCGACGATCTCAGCGATCGCCAGTGCTTCGCGATCGATCCGATGCTCGCCACCGGCGGATCGTTGGGCGCCGCGATTGAGTTCCTCTTCAAACGGGGCGCGCAGGATGTCACGGCGATCTGCCTGCTCGGAACTCCCGAAGGGGTCGCGGCCATCGAGAAGATCGTCGGCGACCGTGACGTGACGCTCGTGCTCGGCGCGCTCGATGAGGGTCTCAACGAAAAGGGTTACATCGTTCCCGGTCTCGGCGACGCCGGTGACCGCCTGTACGGCACCGTCTGAGTCGCCCCGACGCACTCGCGGTGTCGGCGCACTGCCTATGAGACGTTCATGAGGTAGGCGCGTTCGTCGCCGTAGCTGACGAACCCGACCCGCGTCAGGATCGGAGCCGAGGTGGCGATACGTCCCTTCACGAGAGCGGTCATCGCGCCGAGTTCGGCGCTCGCGCGTAAGCGCTCTGCCAGCACGGCTCGGTAGGCGCCGCGTCCGCGAAAGCCCTCGAGGGTCGCCGCACCCCACAGTCGCGCGAAGCCATCGACGATCGTGCTGCCGCCGGTGCTGACTGCTTCACCGTCGAGTCGCCCGAGCACCCGCACGCCTTCGCCTGAGGTCAGCGCCGATGTGATCTCATCCAGCTCGACCCCCAGGCCGGCGTCATCGAGCGGGGCTTGCTCCCATACCGGCACGTTGATGGAATCGACCTCTCGCACCTGGTCGAGCGTTCGCACGATCTCGGCTGTTGCGCCGCGGGGCACGTCGATGTCGAGTTCGTCGATCGCCAGGGCGAAGACGGTGACGGTGTCGATATGCTCCGCGCCGCGTCGGCGAAGTTCATCTTCGAGGTCTGGGCGGTCGGAGGCGTTCGTCCAGAACGTCAGACGCGATTCGCCCCACGATCTCGTGCGATCGATGGCGTGCTCGAGAACGTCTGCGGCGGCAGACGCGGAATCGACCTGTGAAGCGCGCACACCACCACCGAAACGCTCCGGGTAGCGTACGAGCTGCAGGTGGCTCTTCTCCTGTTCGCAGTCACGGGGAAACCAGACCCACTCGGCAGACGCGCGCAGAATATCGTCAACGGTGTGCACTGATTCTCCTCACGTTTCTTGCGCCGTCTGCATGGTGCGGCGCTCTCATCCTGCGCCGACGAGACGTGCGAACGCGCTCATGCGCACGACACCTTCTGGCGTGCGCGGCAGGTCATCGAGCAGCGCTGGCGAATGGATCAGGTACGCCGCGACCTGCGCGCGTGAGATCGCGACGTTCAACCTGTTCTGGAGCAACAGGAACTCTGGCCCGCGTGGAGCATCGCGCCCACTGGACGCGGCGAGCGTCGTGATGGAGACGACAGCTTCTTTGCCCTGGAAGTTGTCGACCGTCCCGACCGGCACTCCCCCGAGCCCTGCCGAGGCAAGCGCGTCGATCACCAGCTGCTTTTGCGCGTTGTACGGCGCGACGACGATGAAGTCGGATTCGACCAGCGGCCGAGGAGGTGCGCCGGGACCGATCTCGGTGAACGCTCTGCCGAGCAGATCGCGCACGATGCGCACGACCTCGTCTGCTTCCTCGGCTGACTGGGTCGCGTTACCGCGGTGTCGCAGGGGCACGATGTGGACGCCCGCTTCGACGTTCTCGATCGCGCGCCGTTCGGTGCCGGGCGCTGACGCCAGCTGACCTGCATACGACAGTTGCGACACATGAGCGGCGACGGCCGGATGCATACGCCAGCTGCGGTCGAGGAAATAGCCGTACTCGGGCCGGATGACCGCATCGCCGTCCATCACCCAGCCCAGCGCGGAGGTGTTCACCGGCTCTGGGTGCGCGCCCTGGCTCACCTGCGGCAACTGCTGCGGATCGCCGAGCAGCAGCAGTCGTTTCGCTCCGGCCGCGACCGCGATCGTCGAGGCAAGCGAGAACTGCCCGGCCTCGTCGATCACGAGGAGGTCAAGGCCCTGCCGTTCAACGCGACCGGTGTTACTGAAATCCCAGGCGGTGCCGCCGACGACAGCACCTTGGTCGACACGCTCGGCGAGGAACGCGGCCATCCCCGTCTTCGGAATCACCGTGTAGCCGGGGTCGCCGTTCTTGTCCTTCGGAGCCTTGGCCACCTGCCCCGGGGGCACACCGTCGGCCACGACGCGTTCGAGCAGCGTCTCGATGATGGCGTGCGATTGTGCCACGACGCCCACGCGGAAGCCGTGCTCATTCACGAGCTTCGCGATCACCCGTGAACCCGTATAGGTCTTACCCGTGCCAGGAGGGCCCTGCACGGCGAGGTAGCTGCGGTCGAGGTCGAGAACGCCTCGGACGATCGCGTCGATCGTGTCGTCGGCAGCCTGGGGCAGGGGGTCGCCGGAAATCGTGCGCGGTGGAATTCGCCGCAGGATGTCGGTGGCCGCATCGTCAGGGAATGACGGAGCGGCCGCATGCACGGCGTCCGCCCACTCGTCTATCGCGCCTTGCAACGACAGCACCCGCGGCGGAGCAGCAGGTGTGAGCGCCACGGGAAACTCGTCCCAGGTCTGCCCATCCACCGCGCTCTCGACGACCACATATCCGTCATCGAGCACCTCGACGACGGTGACTGTTCGTGCGACGTGCACTGCGCGCGACGGACCGTCGACATCGAAGGGGGCGGGGAAAGGGTAGAGCGCGAACGGGCTCGCGCCTTCGCCCAACGTCGTGCCTGGTGAGATCTCGCCCCGGATCTCCACCTCGCGCGAGGAGACGCGGCGTCCTTCCTCGATGCCCCAATCTCGCCGGAGCGTGCTCTGAGTCGAGTCCACCCGCACCACATCGCGGGTCTGATCCCACATCGACACCGGCTCGCGCAGCCGCTGGAAGTGTCCGACCCAGAAGTTCTTCGCCTCGCGCGGGTAATAGTCGATCGCCGCTGCCGCGACCCGATGCACTTCGCCGTCACCGCCTGCCTCGACATCGCGCTCGGCATCGGAGAGCAGCGCGACCGAGCGGAGCGAGGGCTCGTAGACGAGTTCTTCGGCCTGGTCTGGCGGTGCCGGGACGACGCCCTTGGCCTTGGCGATCTCGATCAGCCAATTGCGCAAGCGCCGTGTCGAGACGCAGTCGTAGCGGTTGTAGTCGGCGAGGTCGGCAAGCACGACATCGGCTTCAGCGCTCGCTCCTGCAGCAGCGAGTTCACGGGCCGCCACGTACTGCACGATCGAGTCGTCGCCTTTCTGCACGTCGCTGGTGCGCACGTCCGCGCCCATGTAGAGCGGTTCGAGTTTCTTGATCGAATACGAGCGCGACCCCACTCTCACCGTGCGCAGCACCAGGGGGTAAAGGTCGACGAACACCCCTTCGCGCAGCAGTTTGTCCACTTCACCCTCGCGTACGCCGTAGCGTGCCGCCATCGCGACAAGATGGGAGGTCTCGTAGGGCGCGTAGTGGTAGATGTGCATGTCAGGATGGCTGGCACGACGAAGGTTCACGAAATCAAGGAACTGCTCGAGGGCGCGCTTCTCATCGTGGAAGTCATGCGCCCACAGCGCAGTGTACTGATCGTCGTTGTCGACCCACCCGAACAGATAATCGATGCCCCACTGCGCGTGGCCGTCGACAGCGGGTTCTGTGTAGAGCGGGTCTCCTTCGAAGTCGAAGAAGATGTCGCCGCGGCTCGGGCGGGGCAGCGTGTGGATGGCCTCGGCGTGATAGACGTCAAAGGTGGGCGCGTCATCGGCGTCGGCGCGCAACTGCAGTCGCGCCTGCGCTCGCAGAGCCTCGAAGGTGTCGTGGTTCATGCCGGACGGAGCAGCTGAAGCTCGTGCGAGGTCATCGATCGTCTCGATGCCCGCTGCGCGCAGGCGTGCACGCTGCGACGGGCGCATGCGCGCCACCATCAGCAGGTCGCGAGCGGCATCGACCTGCTCGGCGCACGTCGCGCACCGCCCGCATGCGGTGATCTCGAGGTCACCGCGGTCGTCTCCCCACGCCAGGGACACACCTTTCGCCCCCTCTTCGACGCGGCGGTCGGCGATGATGGCGCGCAACCGCGCCCGCCGCACGTGAAACAACGGCAGCAAATCGTGAACCTCGTGCGTGCTGATGGTGCCGTCGCCGAGGATGAGGTCGACCTGGTCGGAACGCGCAATGCCGAGGCCATCCAGCTGGTCGACATATGCCGCCAGCTGCATAAGAGCGGTCACGCGCGCGGTGCGGGCAAGTTTGGAGTCCTGCACCCGCCAACGCCCGTCATCTTCGCGCAGCAGGAAATCGGCGAAACCGACGAACTCTTCCGTGGAGAAAGCCGCTTGGAAGACAACTCGTGCGTCTGATCGCAGCGCGTCACGGCTCTCGGCAACCACAGCCGCAAGCGATTCAGCGTCTGCAGACGAGGCCTTCGAAACCTCACGCACGGCGTCTGCGCCGAACTGCTCGCGATAGGCCTCGAGCACCCTCACCTCATGCACGTCTCCGAGCCGTGCAGCACGGGCGAGGGTGGCGTCTTCAGGCTCTTCGACCTTCGGGACGCGGCCGAGCTTCGCGTCGATGGCCCGCGCCCACGCGAACTCGCATTCCGCGGCCGCTTTCAGATCACTGGCGCTCCATATGACGCGCTGCGCCTGAGTGTCGATCCGCATACTTCGACAGTAGCGGCGACGTCAGACATCAGTCGGCAAGGGAAACGGCTCAGCGCCACCAGCTGTCGTCGGGGGTGACGGGAAGCTGACGCTTATGCTCAGTGGCGACATATTTGCGTTCCAGAAGGGCCGCAGCAGTCGCATCCACCGGCTTGCCCTCGAGGTAGTCGTCGATCTGCTCGTAAGTGAGTCCGAGCTCGTCCTCATCGGCGCGCCCTGGCTGATCGTCGAGCAGGTCGGCGGTGGGCACCTTCATCCACAGTCGCTCCGGCGCCCCGAGTTCGCGCAGCAGCGCTTTGCCCTGCCTTTTGGTGAGGCCGGCGAGCGGCAGGATGTCAGCAGCCCCATCGCCGAATTTCGTATAAAAGCCCGTCACGGCCTCGGCCGCGTGGTCGGTGCCGATGACGAGGTGTCCGTCGTGGCCCGCGAGTGCATACTGTGTCACCATGCGCACACGCGCTTTGATGTTGCCGCGGTTGAAATCCGAGATGTCGGCACCGGCGGCCTGCTCGATGTCTTTCTCGACGCCGTCGACGCCGTGCTGGATGTTGACTTCGACAACACGATCGGCGGCGATGAAGTCAAGCGCAGCTATCGCATCGTCCGCATCGTGCTGCACTTTGTAGGGAAGCCGCACGCCGATGAAATCCGCGGTGCCGCCGCCCGCGCGAACCCGTTCGACGGCGAGCTGTGCAAGGCGTCCGCCGAGCGTCGAGTCCTGGCCGCCTGAGATTCCCAGCACGTATCCTTTGGCGCCGGCTTTGACGAGATAGTCGGCGAGGAACTGCACGCGGCGTTCGATCTCAGCGGCGGGGTCGATCTCGGGCTGCACGCCCAGGGTCTGAGCGATCTCTTGCTGAAGCGTCATGACTCCAGTATCGCCCTCTGCGGGTTACGGCGGTATGACATACGCGCAGTTGCGGTGATGTCGCCGAGCTCACCGATCGGCGGCGATGCGGCTCGGCCCCTGTGCAGTCTGTTCGACCAGCAGCTGCGCCGGGATCTGCTCCTGCATCGACTCGACATGACTGATGATGCCGACCGTGCGGCCACCGGAGCGCAGCTCGTCAAGCGTGCGCATGGCGACTTCGAGCGTGTCGCCGTCGAGAGATCCGAAGCCCTCGTCGATGAACAGGGTGTCGAGGCGGATCCCTCCTGCGCGGGCGGTGACCACCTCGGCGAGGCCGAGAGCGAGGGCGAGAGAGCTGAGGAACGTCTCGCCGCCGGAGAGCGACTGCGCAGGACGCGTCTGACCGGTGAAGGCGTCGAATACGACGATGCCGAGCCCGCCGAGCTTTCCGTGCGACGCGAGTGCGTCGGAGTGCTGCAGCTGATATCGCCCCGTCGACATGTCGCTGAGGCGCCGGTTGGCTGCCACGACGATCTCTTCGAGCTCCGCGGCGAGAACGAAGGTCTCCAGGGGCATCCGATGCGTGTTTCCCGCGCGGCCGGCGACGGTGTCGGCCAGGCCCTGAAGCACCTCGTGATCGGCGGACTGCTCGGCGCTGGCGACGTGTTCGGCCTCCGCCGATCGAATCAGATCGGCCAGTCTTTCGACGGTGTTCCCCGCCCGCCCAGCAGTGTCGACGGCGGTCTTCCACGTCGCGCGCGCTTCTGCAGCCGCCTGCTCGACAGGCCCAAGGTCGATGCGCTCTTCTGGAAGCGTTCGCAGTTCTAGCTCGAGCAGCGTCGCGCGAACCTTCTCACGTTGCACGGTGTGAGCGGTGATGCGCTCTTCGAGCGTTCTCTGCTCTGCAGCAGAGCGCAGTGCCTGTTGCGCAGCCGCCGCGTCGTCAAAATCTGACCGCGCCAGTGCCGCGTCTCGTTCTGCCTTCGCTTCGGTCAGGGTCGCAGTGCGCCGTCTGTGCTCCGCCAGCGCTGCAGACAGAGCCTGTGCCGCCTCGACCTGTGCCGCTGCTGACGAGAGTCGCTCGGCGACGGTATCGAATGAGCCCCTTGCCTCGGAGATCTGATCCAGTGCCTCGCGGTTTCGCTGTTCGATCAGCGCCACGGCTTCACGTGCCGCAGCGAGCACCGACGCAGACTCTGTGCGCTCGCGGTCGAGTCGCGCCGCTCGTTCGTGTGCCTCGGACAGCTGCGTCTCGACGCCGACAAGCGCCTCACCCGCTGCGACGGACTCGGAGTGCGCGACGGCGGCAGCCGCAACCTCTGTTTCGGTCTGATGGGTCGACCGCGAATCAGCCTTCGCAGTGGCACCGGCGAGTTCGGCGCGCACGGCGGCCAGACGTGCGGACGCTGCACGCTCGACGTCGGTGGCAGTATCGCGAACGGTCTCGGCCTCGGCGATGTCTTCTGCCGAGACCGGGTCAGTGTGCACGGCAGGTGCAGGATGCGCCGTCGATCCGCAGACCGTGCAGGGTTCGCCATCGACGAGCGCTGTCGCGAGCTCGCCGGCGAACCCGTCCAGGCGTCGCTGGCGCAGCTGCGCGAGCTCGAGTTGCGCCGCTGCAAGCGCGGTGCTCGCGTCGGCGAGGGCACGCTCGGCGACGTCGGCTTCGGAGTTGAGGCGCACGACCTCGGCAGACGCATCGCGTCGGATTTTCGCCGCTTCGTGCGCCCGTGCAAGGTCGTCGATTCTGTCGGCGCTGCGGCGCAACTCGTCGCGCTGGGTCGTCAGCTCGCTGACGCGGGCGGGCAGTGCGACATGCTCTGCTTCGCCTGAAGCAACCTGTGCCGCTGCTGTGCCGACGTTCTTCTGTGCGATTTCCAGCTCTGCCTCGAGCGCTGGCAGCTGCTGTTCGTATTCGGCTGCTTTGGACCAGGTGCCACTCTCACGGAGGCGCTCGGCAGCCCAGGCGTCGAGCCCCTCGGAATCGAGTTCGTGGCGCGTCACGCCTGTCGCTGCCCAGCGGACGTGCGCATCGGCTTCTCGGTCGGCGGCGTCCTTCTGCGCTCCTTCTGCGCGGACAGCCGCCGTGATCGTGGCACGAAGCGCCTCGGCTGCGCGAGCATGCTCAAGCGTTTTGCGGGCTTCTGCGATCTGCGGCTCTTCCGCATCGAGGCCCGCGAGTGCCTCACGCGCACCGTCGCGCTCCTGTTGCGCCTTCTGCTCCTCGCGAGCGGCCGCCAGCGCGGTGTCGGCGGCGGTGAGGGTGGCTTCTGCGTCATCACGCTCAGCCGCCCGACGATCGCACTGGTACTCGGCTCGAGCGAGTGCCAGTCGCAGTGCTGCGAAGCGCTCGTCGACAGTGCCAACGCCCGGCATCGCAGCATCATCGGCTGGCTGCTCACCCCAAAGCTCTGCTGCGGTCGCGACGCCTTCTGCTTCTTCGACACGGGTTGTCACCGTGGCCAGGCGCGCCCCCAGCGCGCTTTCTGATGCGCGACGGCGTTCGTCGAACCTGGACTGCACGTCTTCGAATCGCTCCGTGCCGAAGAGCTTGCGAAGCAGCGACTGCCGTTCTCTGCTGTCGGCAAGCAGGAAACGAGCGAACCTGTTCTGGGCCAACAGGATCACCTGCAGGAACTGCTGTTGGTTGAGCTGCAGAATCTCGTCGAGCTCACCTGCCACGTCGACCGCGCGTGCCGCCCGTCCGATCCAGACGCCATCCGTGTACTGCTCGAGTGCGACGGTGGGAGCCTGCTTCGTGAGGCCGCCACCTCGTTTCGCCGGACGCATGTATTCGGGCGATCGAGTGACGCGGTATCTGCCCGCCGTCGTGCTGAACTCGACGACGACTTCGCTGCGGTCTTCTGGTTCGCAGTGATCACTCCGAAGGCGCTTGTCACTGCCTTCGTAGCGCGGCACACCACCGTAGAGTCCGAAGCAGACGGCGTCGAGAATGCTCGATTTTCCGGCACCTGTACGGCCCGCTATGAGGAAGATGCCATCCTCGGCGAAGCTGTCGAAGTCGACGACCTGACGATCGAGAAAAGGCCCGAACCCCTCGATCTCAAGGCGATGCAGTCGCACTAGACGAGTGCCTCTGCGACCACGCGCTCATCGATGACCTCACGGATCAGCTCGCTTTCACGCTCACTCGAGCCCTGCCCCGCGCGAACATGTTCGAGGAACGCTTCGATGCGCTCGGTGTCGGTGACGGCCGACGTCAAGCGTGCCGAGTACGAGCGCTCGTCTTTCTGAACGGCGTCGAGCGGACTGTGCTGAACCATCGCGCAGTGCGGGAATCGTTCTTTGAGGCGGCGCATGGGCTCGCGCTGCGCAAGAGCGTCGGTGTAGACCGCGCACACCCAGTCGTTCGCGTGAGCTTCGGCGTTGGTGTCGGAGAGGATCTCATCCAGCGTGCCGGTGAGAGTCACGAGGCGGCGCGGCACCGGCAATGCGAGCCACTCGACCGAAGCGAGGCCGTTGCCGTCGAGTTCGACGAGCCAGGAACCGCGCTCTTTGTGCTGCTCGCCGAAACTGTAATGCAGCGGCGCACCGGCGTACCGCACACGCTCACTGAGTGACTGTCTGCCGTGAATATGCCCGAGCGCGACGTAGTCGGGGCCATCGAACGCGCTCAGCGGCACCATGTCGAGCCCGCCCTGCCGCACCTCGCGTTCAAGACCTGCCGTGGCGTCGACACCGGCCGCGAAGCAGTGGGCGATCGCGACCGAACGCCCTGGGTGCTCGGCCATGCCGTCACGCACCAACCGCATGGCGTGCGCCATGGTCTGCGCCTGCGACTTCAACGGGACATCTCCCCAGAGCCGACGAACGATCGCGGGTTCGAGATAGGGGATGCCGAAGAAATGCACGGGGCCGTCGACGTCATCGATCGTCAGCGGCTCTCCTATCGAGAGCGGGTCAGTGATCACGTCGATGCCGTCACGGAGCAGCCCAGCCTGGAAGCCCAGACGCGCCGCCGAATCGTGGTTGCCGCTCGTGACGATCACGTGCGCGCCTGTCTCGTGCAGGGCGATGAGCGTGTCGCCGAGCAGAGTGTACGCAGCGCCAGCGGGAGTGGCGGAGTCGAATACGTCGCCCGCAACGATCACGACGTCGACCTGCTTCTCTCGCACCTGTGCGACGAGCGCACCCAAGACCTCGGTCAGCGCGGCCATGGTCGCGTTGCCATGGAACGTGCGGCCGATGTGCCAGTCGGAGGTGTGCAGGATTCGCATAATCACACCGTACGGACGCCCTCGGACATTCCCTTCCAGGCGTGCCGTGACACACCTGGAAGGGATTCCTCAATGAGCGAGTACCGCCGAGGACTCCCTCTCGACAGAGCCGTGCGGGAGCAGGTCTTCCTTGCGCCCTCGCACCATCGTGATGGCGATCACCGAGGCGACCAGCATCCCTACCGCTGCGGCGATGAACACGCCGCCATACCCGTCGGCCAGCTCGGCAGGGCCGACGTGTGCGTGGCCGCTGACGGCAGCCGAGTACACGGCCGTGAATACGGAGAGTCCGATCGACCCGCCGATCTGCATCGCGGAGTTCGTGACAGCCGATGCGACCCCGGCGTCGTGAGCGGCCACTCCGGTGAGCGCGACGTTCTGCAACGGGATGAAGACGAAAGCCATTCCCATGCCCATCACAAGCAACGCAGGCGCGACCTGAACGAAATAGTTTCCGCCGGGCGTGATGAACGACAGATAGACGAGCGCCGCGGCAACGAGCAGCGGCCCTCCGATGAGCATGGGCCGCGGGCCGATCCTGCCGAGCATCTTGGTGGCGAGACCTGCGAGCACCATGGTTCCCAGGGGAAGGGGCAGGCTTGAGACGCCGGCTTCCAAGGCGCCCATGCCGAGCACGATCTGCAGGTGGAAGGTCAGGTACAGCGTCGCTCCGATCATCACGCTGCCGGCCACGGCCTGAATGAGGAACGCTCCGGCGCGCACGCGATGGGTCACCACCCGCAGCGGAAGCAGAGGGTTGCTGACCCGTGTCTCCACCCACACGAACGCTGCCAGCAGCACGAGACCCAGCCCGATGAACGTGATGGTGAGCGGATCGCCCCATCCCGACTCCGCGAGACTGAAGCCATACACGAACGATCCGAGCCCAAGGGTCACCAACAACGCACCCCAAAGGTCGTACCGGCTGTCGCCGTCGGCCTTGCTCTCGCTGAGGAACAGGGCACCACCGATGAGGCCTATCGCCACGAAGAAGAGATTGACGAGCAGGCACCAGCGCCAGTCGAAGAACTCGGTGAGCAGGCCGCCGAGCACCATGCCGACCGCCGCGCCCGCGCCCGCGACCGTGCCGAACACGGCGAAAGCGACATTGCGGTCCTTCCCCGCGGGAAACAGCGTGGTCAGCAGTGCGAGTGCAGCCGGTGCCAGCATCGCAGCGAAGACACCCTGCAGTGCGCGCCCGAGGATCAGCTCCCACCCTGCGTTCGCCATACCTGCGTAAAGCGAGGCCGCACCGAAGCCGACCATGCCGACCATGAAGGTGCGCTTTCGACCCCAGAAGTCGGCGATGCGTCCGCCGAGAAGCAGCAGCGCGCCGAACGCCAGGACATATGCGGTCACCACCCACTGGCGCAGATGATCGTCCATGTGCAGGGCGATCTGCGCCTGGGGTAGAGCGATGTTGACGATCGTTCCGTCGAGTACGACGACGAGTTGCGTGAGCGAGATGACGAACAGTGCCCACCATCTGGTCGTGGGATGAGCGCGTAGGGATGACGACATGGAAGAACCTCCGGTGTCTGATGAGGATGCCGGAGGTTTCAAGCCTCGGACCAGACGCCCGCGAAGGAGCGACTGACCGCCTCAGCTAACGTCGCTGAGCAGAGTTCCAACCTACTCGGTGCTTCCTATGAATTCAGGAAAGAAGGCCCGTGCGGGTCACGTCCACGAACGAGTGGAGAGCACCAGCAGATACCCATCTGCGTCCGTGAATGTCACTCCGTGCTCGTCCCAGTACGGATTCCGCGCAGCGACCCGCGATCCGCCCGCTCGCTCGATCCGGGTGATGACATCGCTGTCCACCGGGCCATCGAGGTAGAGAACCAAGAGGTCCTCCTCGGTGGGCGTCGGGACGACCTGGCGATCACGAACGATCTCCAAGTGCCATGACGCGTGCGTCCACCCCACGAACGCAAGCTCTTCCAGGGTGCCGTGATGTCCGGGCTGACGGCCTTGCAGCGCCATCCCGAGCCCTTCCACCCAGAACCGAATGGCGGCGTCGATGTCTGCCGTGGGACGAGCGATGCGCAGATGCGCGGCTGGAAGTGCGGTCATGAACCCAGGATATTTCCGGCTGCCCGCGCGGCGGCGAGGCGGGACTCGCCTTCCCCGAGGTAACAGAGCGTCATATTTCTCGCGTTCAGCGACGACGCAGCAGCCCGGTATGCTCCGGGTGCTGTTCGAACCACTCCGCGACGTACCAACAGACGGCGTCCACCTTCCGATCGCCGCGACTGTCGATGTCTGCGACAGCGCCGTCCACGACCCGCGCAGCGTGGCCCTGTCCCCGGAAATTCGGCACTGTGAAAGCTCTGGTGAGCGCGACGGTCTCCCCGTCGTCTCGATAGTCGAGCACACTGACGAGCACGCCATCGCGCATGAGCGTGTAGCGCGAAGCGTCCTTCTCGTCAGTGAGAATGAAGCCGTCGATGATCGTGGAATCGGTCATTCCTCCACGCTAGGGCACCGTGACACGCAGAGACTCGTTTTGACACGCGCCGACATTCTCAGACATAATCCACCCATGACCACCAATGCGCGCCCTTTGTCCGCCCAGGAGGCGAACAGGACTGCCGGGATGATGATGCCCGGCTGCATTGGCATGTGTTGCCGAATGTGTAGCTGATCCTCAGCGACTCTCCGCCGGCTCGGCCATCGCGATCTGCGAGCTCCGAGCCCTGAGCACCCACCTGCGTGTTCATTCCCGGCCCTCCGGTCATTCCGCAACACACCCGAGCCGCATCGGCTCATCCTCTTGAAGGACTTCATCATCATGTCGAACACTGCCATCCTTGAGCGTCCCGCCACCCGCGCCCCTCACCTTCGTGCCGTTCCCCCGCTGACTGAGCAGGCCCCCGCTGCCGCCCCCGTCGCAGCCGACCTTCCCGCCACCCGCTCTCCCCGTGGCTTCGCCCTCTACGTCGGACTCGACGAGATCAAGGCCGCCGAAGCCGGTGTCAGCCTCCCTCTGCTCGTCGATGCCCTGCGTCGTACCCTCGCCGAGCTCGCTCCCAGCGCCGAGACACACGCCACCGTCGCGCTCGCACCGCACGGATCAGGTGGCCGCGACCTCGATCTCGTTCGCCTCGCACTCCAGGAGCCCGGCGCGATCGCCCGTACCAAGGCCGCAGAGGACGAAGAGCAGGACGAGAACTACGGCGTCACCGTCGACATCTCCCGCAAGCGCGTGCTCATCGACGGCGAGTCCGCCGCATTCACCTACAAGGAGTTCGAGCTGCTGCAGTACCTCGTCCTTCGCGAAGGACGCACGATCGAGCGCACCGAACTGGTCGGAGCCCTCTGGCAGTCGACGGACGATGAGGCTCCCGGCGAGCGCACCATCGATGTGCACGTGCGGCGCCTTCGCGCCAAGCTCGGCCGCTACGAAGACATCGTGCGTACCGTGCGCGGCGTCGGTTACCGCTTCGATCGCCACGCAGATGTCGTCATCCGCTACGGCCACGGTACGCCCTCGCCCGACCGCTTCTGATTCCCTCGCCGTCGGAACCGGCAAGCCCGCTCCGACGTTCAGGTGCCCTGTCAGAGCATCGGCGTAGGGTGTTCGCATGACGACGACAGCGGCTGCCGCGGCCCCCGCCCCACCGTCGACTTCACCGCTGAGCACCATCTACCGCCCCGCCCATCCGCTGAACCTGTTCCGCACGGTCAGCGTCCTGATGCGCGGGCCGAAAGATCCGACGATGTTCATCGACGGATCGACCCTGTGGCGTGCTGCCCGCACCCCCGCTGGCGTCGTCACTCTCGCCCTGCGGCAGAGCAGCGAAGGTGTCCATGCCACGGCGTGGGGACCGGGTGCAGGCTGGGCGTTCGAACAGCTGCCGCAGCTGTGCGGAGCGCACGACGACGACACAGGCTTCGACGTGTCGGGGCATCCGCTGCTCGCAGGCATCGCCCACCGTACGAGAGGAGCCAGACTCACCCGCACCGACCTCGTCTTCGACGCCCTCGTCAGCGCGATCATCGAGCAGAAGGTGACCTCGTTCCAAGCTTTCGGCGCGTGGCGAGTGCTGGTCACTCGCTTCGGCGAGCGCGCGCCGGGCCCGATGTCCAGGGCGCTGTTCGCGCCGCCGACGATCGACGGCTGGCTCCGCATCCCGTCGTGGGCGTGGCACCGCGCCGGCGTCGAACCGCCCCAGTCTCGCACGATCGTGCGCGCGGCTGAACGCGGTCAACGCATCGCAGATGCGGTGCTCACGGCCGAATCAGGTGACGATCGCGAACGAATCCTCACGAGCCTTCCCGGCATCGGCGCCTGGACGTCGGCCGAGACACGAATCCGGGCGCTCGGCGACCCCGATGCTGTCAGCATCGGCGACTACCACCTCGCCCACCAGGTCGGCTTTGCGCTGACCGGCTCGAGGACCGACGACGACGGGATGCTCGAACTGCTCGCCCCGTGGCGCGGACACCGTCAGCGCGTCATCCGTCTGATCCTCGCCGGAGGCCCTCGCGAGGCGCGTCGCGGTCCGCGGCTGGCGCCAGAGGATCACCGCATGCGCTGATCCTCTAGGCTGGCGCCATGGCAGCATCGAAGAAGCAGCGTTGGTCCTGGCTCGGTGGCACCGTCATCCTGATCGTGCTGGGCGTCGTGATCGGACTCATCCTGCAGAATGTGTGGCTCGGGTTGCTGCTCGCAGCGATCGTGTCACTGGTGTGGCTGATCGCGGTCGAATCCCGTAAGGGCGACAACGCCGGAGTCAACGACGAATCGCACGGTATCGAGCTGTAGCCGGCGAGTCAGCTGTAGTACAGCGCGATGCGCCGACCATCGATCTCGCGCACGTCGACCGGCGTCGAATACACGGCCTCGAGGACGTCGGGCTGCATGATCTCGTTCGCGGCCGCATCTGCGACGATTCGGCCGTCCCGCATCGCGACGATGCGGTCGGCATAGCTCGCCGCGAAGTTGATGTCGTGCAGAACCACAATGACGCGCTTTCCGAGTTCGTCGGCCATGCGCCGCACGAGCCTCATGATCTCGGTCATGTGCTTGAGGTCGAGGTTGTTCAGCGGCTCGTCGAGCAGCACGTACTTGGTGTCCTGCGCGAGCACCATCGCGATGAAGGCGCGCTGTCGCTGACCGCCGGAGAGTTCATCGAGAAATCGGTCGCGGAACTCATTCAGCGCGAGATAGTCCATGGCCCGGTCGATGTGGATGCGGTCGTCGCCCGTGAGCCGCCCGCCCGAATGCGGGAAGCGTCCGAACTCGACGAGGTCCTGCACCGTGAGACGAGCGGCGATGTGATTGTCCTGCCGCAGCACAGCGAGCGTCTTCGCCAGCTCTCGCGACGAGGCGACCGACACATCCGCACCGTCGACGGAGACGGTGCCCGCGTCGGGCTTGATGAGACGCCCGATCAAACCGAACATCGTGGACTTGCCCGCACCGTTCGGGCCGATCAGTGCCGTCACTCCCTCGTCCCCGAGAGTGATGGAGACGTCGTCGAGCACCGTCTGTGAATGGTAGCGCTTGGTTGCACGTTCGAGCGCGATCATCGCGCCCCCTTTCGAAGGACGAGGTAGAGGAAGAACAGTCCGCCCGCGAACTCGATGATCATCGACAAGCTGCCACCGAAGCCGAAGACCTGCTCGAGCACGATCTGCGCCAGCAGCAGACAGCCCACGCCCAACAGAGCCGCCGTCGGAAGGGTCCAGGAGTGACGGAAAGTACCCGCGTAGGAGTAGGCGAGGTTGGCGACGATCAGGCCGAAAAACAGGATCGGACCGACCAGCGCGGTCGAGGCGGCGATCATGACCGACACGATCATGAAAAGCGCCATGACCACCCCCTTGTGGTTCACGCCCAGTCCGACGGCGACGGGCTCACCCAGCGCGAGAACGTCGAGGGTGCGCATGAGCGGGATGACAGCGATGACGCCGATCCCGACGAGGACCGCGGTGAACGTGAGCAGCGTGGGGTCGGGGCGGGTCAGCGATGCGAACATGGCATCCGAGAGGATCTGGAAGTCCAACGGATCCAGCATCCGTTGCATCCATTCGGTGAACCCGCGGAAGAACGTGCCAAGCACGATGCCGACAAGCAGCATCAGGTGCAGAGAGCGCCGCTTGCCTCCGAAGAGCCATGTGAAGAGGAAGACGCTGAAGGCGACCATGACGATGACCTGCACGATCCACAGCACGATCTCGTCCGCACCGAGGAAGGACGCCGATCCGAAAAAGAACACGATGACCGTGGAGATGAGCATGTAGAAGGCGTCGAAGCCCATGATCGACGGAGTGAGGATGCGGTTCTGGGTGATCGTGTGGAACACGACTGTCGAGACGCCGACGGCGATGGCGACCACGAGCATCGAAACGACGGTGAGCCCGCGCACCTTCAGCGCGAACATCAGTGAGCCGGGAATGTCAGTGAACAGGTACACCGCGATCAGGGCGAGGACGATGCCCGCGAGAATCGCGATGCGCACCTGTGGCTTCGCCCAGCCCGAGCCGACCCGAGTGCGTACGCCTGCGTTCGAAGGCGTAGGCGCGAGCGAGATGGTGTCAGTGTGCACGGCTCCCCCTTCTCAGCAGTAACCAGAGGAACAGCGCCGCCCCGGCAACGCCCACGATGACCGACAGCGGCATCTCATAGGGGAAGCGGACGATTCTGGCGATGAGATCGCAGGCAAGCACGAAGACCGCCCCGAGACCGGCGACCCAGGGAATGGCGCGGCGCACGTTGTCTCCGATGATGAGGCTGACGACGTTGGGAACAACCAGACCGAGGAAAGGGATCACGCCCGCAGTCACGAGCACCGCGGCGGTGATGATCGCGATGATGACCATGCCCACTGCGACCACTTTGCGGTAGTCGAGCCCGAGGTTGGTGGCGAATTCTTCGCCGAGTCCGATGACGCTGAACCGGTCGGCGGCGAGCCACGCGACGATGACCATGGCGCCCGCGATCCAGAGGAACTCGTATCGGCCCTGCATGATCGATGCGAAACTACCCTGTGCCCAGGTGCTCAGCGACTGCAACAGGTCGAGCCGATAGGCGACGAATGCGGTGACAGCGGCGACGATGCCGCCCAGCATGATGCCAACCAACGGCACGAGGACGAGCTGACGCACCGGCACGGCTTTCACCACCTGCAGGAACACCCAGGTGCCGACGAGACCGAAGACCGCCGCGATGCCCATCTTGCCGAGAAGCGCCATGCCCGGCGCGAAGATGATCACGAGAAGCATCCCGAAGGTCGCGAACTCGGTCACCCCTGTCGTGCCAGGTTCCACGAACTTGTTGCGCACGAGCATCTGCATGATGAGCCCAGCGATGCCGAGGGAGGCGCCCACCAGAATCACTGCGACCGTACGAGGCACGCGGCTGGCGAACAACAGGAAAGCGGAGGTACTGTCTGTTCCGCCCTCGAGCAGCGACATCGGCGAGACGTCACTGACTCCGACGAAGAGACTGACGATCGCGAGGACGACGAGGCACGCGCCGATGAGCACCCCCACCCATGTCCGACGAGGTCGAACATGGGTGGAGGTGC
>JBEBSN010000019.1:0-37913 GCA_040394295.1 Microbacterium sp. | reverse complement strand
CATGACGTACACCGTGAACTGCTCGATCCTGCTCACCGAGCTTCCCCTCCTCGAGCGTCCCGCCGCCGCCAAAGCAGCAGGCTTCGACGCGGTCGAGTTCTGGTGGCCGTTCGCCACGGCTGTGCCGGGAGACCGCGAGGTCGACACCTTCGTCACCGCCGTGCGCGATGCCGGCGTGCGCCTCTCCGGGCTCAACTTCGCTGCCGGCGACATGGCCGACGGCGACCGAGGGCTCGTTTCATGGCCCGCTCGCAGCAGAGAATTCCGCGACAACGCCGCCGTCGTTGCGGGCATCGGCGACAAGCTGGGCACCAAGGGCTTCAATGCGCTGTACGGAAATCGCATCGACGGGATCGACCCAGAAGTACAGGATGCTGTCGCCGTCGAGAACCTCGCGGCAGCGGCAGAGGCTGTGGCATCGATCGGTGGCACGGTTCTGGTCGAACCGATCAGCGGCGCCGATCGCTACCCTCTGCGTACTGCTGCGGACGCACTCGACGTCGTCGACGACGTCGAGAAGGCGACCGGAGTGCGCAACGTCAAACTGCTCGCCGACTTCTACCATCTCGCCGCCAACGGCGATGATGTGCCGGCCGTGATCGAAGCCCACGCGGCGTCGTTCGGCCACATCCAGATCGCCGACGATCCCGGTCGGGGCGCTCCCGGCACCGGCGAACTGCCCCTCCAATCGTGGATCGCGCGCAGCCAGGAACTCGGCTACTCCGGCTACATCAGCCTCGAGTACAAAGCGCCGATCGAGATCGCATTCGACTGGTTCGACAAAGATCACGTCCTCGCGACCGCCGCCGGCGAAACCCGCTGAGCCGCATCGCACCGGACCACCTGAGCAACGAAGGAACATCATGAGCAACATCACTGTCATCGGACTCGGCATCATGGGCCTGCCCATGGCGAAGAACCTCATCAGTGCCGGTCACACGGTCACCGGCTTCAACCTCTCGCAGGACCGCATCGACGAACTCATCGCAGCGGGCGGTCACGGTGCGACCAGCATCGCTGAGAGTGTCAACGGTGCCGACATCATCATCACGATGGTTCCGGACTCGCCTGATGTCGCCGCCGCCGCGCAGGGCGAAGACGGCATCATCGCGAACGCCACGCCCGGGGCGCTGTGGATCGACGCATCCAGCATCCGTCCCGACGTTGCGAAGGAACTCGCAGAAGAGGCCATCGCTGCAGGGCTGCGCGCTGTCGACGCGCCGGTCTCGGGCGGCGAGCAGGGCGCGATCGACGCGGTGCTGTCGATCATGGTCGGCGGCAGCGACGACGACTTCGCCGCTGCCCTTCCGATCCTCGAAGCCGTCGGCAAGACGATCGTCCACGTGGGTCCGGCGGGGGCAGGTCAGACGGTGAAGGCCGCCAACCAGCTCATCGTCGCCGTGAACATCCAAGCGCTCGCCGAGGCGATCATCTTTCTCGAGGCGCATGGTGTCGACATGGATGCCGCGCTCGAGGTGCTCGGCGGGGGCCTCGCCGGCTCGAAGGTTCTTGACCAGAAGGGGCAGAAGATGCTCGATCGCGACTTCGCCCCCGGTTTCCGCCTCGCCCTTCACAACAAGGACATGGGCATCATCACCGCCGCCGCACGCCAGGCCGGCATCACCATTCCGCTCGGCGCCCACGTGGCCCAGCTCGTCGGCTCGACCGTGCAGCAGGGCGACGGCGGTCTCGACCACTCCGGGCTCTTCAAGCTGACCGCCGCCTTCGGCGGACGCAGCTGATCCATACCGACCGCTGCTGAGCCCGTCGACGCGGCAGCGCCCTTCGCACCCCACGCCCACCCCGAACCACGCTCCGCGTCGCCGGACCCTCCGGGCGCGTGGGCCCGGCTCAGGGGCCGGATATGCACAGGCTCAGCAACCAGACACAGGAGAATCTCATGACCCGAATGCGTGCGGCTGATGCCGCCGTCGCGATCCTGGTGAAGGAGGACGCCATCGAGGCGTTCGGCCTGCCGGGTGCCGCGATCAACCCCTTCTATTCTGCGATGCGCGCCAACGGCGGCATCCGCCACACCCTCGCCCGTCACGTCGAGGGCGCCTCTCATATGGCCGACGGCTATACGCGCTCGGCCGACGGCAACATCGGCATCTGCATCGGCACGTCAGGCCCCGCCGGTACCGACATGATCACCGGGCTCTACGCCGCATGGGCGGACTCGTTGCCGATTCTCTGCATCACGGGTCAGGCTCCGGTCGCGAAGCTACACAAGGAGGACTTCCAGGCCGTCGACATCGAATCGATCGCGAAGCCGCTGACGAAGATGGCGATGACGGTGCTGGAAGCAGCCCAGGTGCCCGGTGCCTTCCAGAAGGCATTCCAGCTGATGCGCTCAGGTCGCCCCGGCCCGGTGCTGCTCGATCTACCGATCGATGTTCAGATGACCGAGATCGAGTTCGACATCGATGCCTATGAGCCGCTTCCGGTCGTGAATCCACGAACCACTCGCATCCAGGCAGAGAAAGCCATCGACATGCTGGTGGCGTCCGAACGTCCGCTGTTGATCTCGGGCGGCGGAGTCATCAACGCAGGTGCATCCGAGCGTCTGGTCGAACTCGCCGAGACGCTGGGTGTTCCTGTCGTCCCCACCCTGATGGGCTGGGGGACGATCCCCGACAACCACGCGCTCAACGCCGGGATGGTCGGGCTGCAGACCGCGCACCGCTACGCGAACCAGACCTTCCTGGCCAGCGACTTCGTGCTCGGCATCGGAAACCGGTGGGCGAACCGCCACACCGGCTCGCTCGACAGATACACCGCTGGCCGCAAGTTCGTGCACGTCGACGTCGAGCCGACGCAGATCGGTCGTGTCTTCGCTCCCGATCTCGGCATCGTCTCGGATGCCGGCGCAGCGATCGACGCATTTCTCGAGGTGGCCCGCGAGCGTCGAGCGGCGGGCACGCTGCCCGACTACTCGGCCTGGGTGGGCGAGATGCGCGAGCGCAAAGCGACGCTGCAGCGCAAGACGCACTTCGACAACGTGCCGATCAAGCCCCAGCGCGTCTACGAAGAGATGAACCGTGCGTTCGGTGAAGACGTCACCTACGTCTCGACGATCGGACTCTCGCAGATCGCAGGTGCGCAGTTGCTGCACGTGTTCGGGCCGCGGAAGTGGATCAACGCAGCACAGGCGGGACCACTGGGCTGGACAGGCCCCGCAGCCCTGGGCGTTGTGCGTGGCAAACCCGGTGAGACGGTTGTCGCCCTCTCCGGCGACTACGACTTCCAGTTCATGCTCGAAGAACTCGCTGTGGGCGCGCAGCACCAGCTGCCCTACATCCACGTCGTGGTCAACAACAGCTACCTGGGGCTGATCCGTCAGTCACAGCGCGGTTTCGAGATGGACTTCGAGGTGTCGCTCGCATTTGAGAACATCAACTCCCCGCATGTGGAAGGCAGCACCGCCAACGGCTATGGCGTCGACCATCTGAAGGTGGCGGAGGGGCTCGGATGCCGTGCCATCCGGGTCGAGCGTCCTGAAGACCTGGCCGCGGCGTTCGCTGATGCGCAGAAGCTCATGAACGAGTTCCGTGTTCCCGTGGTCGTGGAGGTTATTCTCGAGCGTGTGACGAACATCGCCATGGGAACCGAACTCGACAACGTGAACGAGTTCGAAGAGCTCGCGCTCACCGTCGAAGACGCACCCACCGCGATCCTCTCCCTCGCAAAGGTCTGACATGAAGCTGGTCATCGCCCCTGACAAGTTCAAAGGGTCGTTGACGGCCCCCGAGGTGGTGGAGAGGTTCGCCTCGGGGGCGCATCGCGTCGATCCCGCGATCGACATCGTCTCCATTCCTGTCGCCGACGGGGGTGAGGGGACCCTGGATGCTGCGCTCGCAGCCGGCTACGAGCGCCAGACGGCGTTCGTCACGGGGCCCACCGGTGAACGCATCGAGGCCGACTTCGCCGTGCGCGGCGTCGATGCTGTCGTGGAGATGGCGCGCGCTTCGGGTTTGGACCGGCTTCCCCACGGGCGCAAAGATGCTGTCGGTGCGACGAGTCTGGGTACAGGCGAGCTCGTGCGAGCGGCTCTGGATGCTGGATGCCGGCGCATCGTGCTCGGCGTCGGCGGCAGCGCCTCCACCGACGGTGGTGCTGGTTTCCTTCAGGGGCTCGGCGCGCGGTTCTTCTCCGCCGACGGTGCGGAGCTGCCGCTGGGCGGTGGCGCACTGGCGCGGTTGGCCATGGCTGATCTCTCTGCACTCGACGGGCGGCTGGCCGATGTCGAACTCGTGCTCGCGAGCGATGTCGACAACCCGCTGTTGGGCGCTCAGGGCGCCGCGAAGATCTTCGGACCGCAGAAAGGTGCGTCGGCAGAGGAGGCCGCGGCGCTCGACGCGGCGCTCGCGCACTTCGTCGAGGTCCTCTCGGACGCCCGCGCTTCGTTCACCGTGTCGGCGGCGGAGGCCGCGGCGCGCGCTGGTGCGGGCGCTGCCGGCGGCATCGGGTTCGCGGCGATAGTTCTCGGTGCATCGCGCAGGGCAGGTGTCGACGTCGTGCTGGAGTTCACTGATTTCGCCTCCCGCCTCATCGGCGCTGACGCCGTGATCACCGGCGAAGGCAGTCTGGACGAGCAGAGCCTGAGGGGAAAGACGCCTATCGGCGTTGCGAGGGCGGCGTCCGCGCTCGGTATTCCCGTCTACGCGGTGGCAGGGCGCACGACGCTCACGAAATCGGATATCGCAGACGCCGGGTTCGCCGGCGCTTCGACGCTCTCCGAGTCGGAGCCTGACGCCCAGCGCAGTATGGACAACGCCGGCCCACTGCTGGAAGATCTTGCCGAGACGCTCGTGCGGGGTATTCGGCCGCTGAAGTTCGACCTCGTCGTGCGTGCGCGGGCGCTGATCGACGGAGCTTTCGCCGACGTTGAGATCGGTGTGCGCGCGGGGCGGGTCTCGCGCATCGCTCCGAAGGGCACCGGACTGGTCGCCGAGCACGCGGTCGACGTGGCAGCCGATGAAGTGCTCCTTCCCGGACTCGTCGACACGCATGTGCACGTGAACGAGCCGGGCCGCACCGAGTGGGAAGGCTTCGAATCGGCCACCAGGGCTGCTGCAGCCGGAGGTGTGACGACCATCGTGGACATGCCGCTCAACAGCATCCCTCCGACGGTCTCGGTATCGGCTCTCGACGAGAAGCGTGCTGTCGCCGAGGGGCGCGTGTACGTCGACGTCGGGTTCTGGGGCGGGGTGATCCCCGGGAACATCGACGAACTCGAGCCGCTGCACGAGGCAGGCGTCTATGGGTTCAAATGCTTTCTGCTGCCCTCCGGGGTCGACGAGTTCCCGGACGTCTCCGTCGCGGAGATGCGCGAGGCGATGTCGGTGCTCGGACGGTTGGACTCGCTCCTGGTCGTGCATGCCGAAGACGCACACATCATCGAGGAATCCGTGCAGCCGGGCAGCCGTGACTATGCGCCGTTCCTGGCATCGCGCCCGCGCTCTGCCGAAGACGCCGCGATCGCCGAGGTCATCAGCGGCGCGGTAGACACCGGCGCGCGCACACACATTCTGCATCTCTCCAACGGCGACTCGCTCGCGCGTATCGCCGCGGCGAGAGGTGACGGCGTCGACCTGAGCGTGGAGACATGCCCCCACTATCTGACGCTCGCCGCCGAGGACATCATCGCAGGCAGCACAGCCTTCAAATGCTGCCCGCCGATTCGTGAGCAGAGCAACCGTGATGAGCTGTGGCGCGGACTCGCGGAAGGGACGATCGACTACATCGTCTCTGATCACTCCCCGTCGACGCCGGAGATGAAGTTCGCCGGCGACGGCGATTTCGCACTCGCCTGGGGCGGGATCGCCTCGTTGCAGCTCGGGCTGCCGCTGGTGTGGACTGAGGCGCGCGAACGAGGCATCCCGCTGGAGCGCGTGGTGTCGTGGATGGCCGAGAAGCCCGCCGAAAGAGTCGGGCTCGCGGGCAAGGGGCGCATCGTCGAGGGGGGCGCGGCCGACTTCGTCGTCTTCGCTGCGGAGGCCTCCTTCACCGTCGATGCCCGTGCTCTGGCGCACCGGCATCCGATCAGCCCCTACGACGGACGCGAGCTGCACGGAGTCGTGCGGCAGGCCTACCTCGCCGGTCGGCCGATCGAACAGGATGTACCGCGCGGACGGTTGCTGCGCCGAGGAGCACACGTCACTCATGAAGCCATCGAGAACGGAGCCATCGCATGACCGAATCATCAAAGCTCGAGGTCGGAAGCCCCGCACCTGACTTCTCCCTCGTCGATGCGACCGGTGAGACGCGCACGCTGTCCACGCTGCGCGGTACGCCGGCGATCGTGTACTTCTATCCGGCGGCATTCACTCCCGGTTGCACGACAGAGGCGTGCGACTTCCGCGACAATATGGGCTCGTTCCAGAGCGCGGGATACGCGGTGTGGGGCATCTCGCCTGACCCTGCATCGAAGCTCGCAGAGTTCGCCGAAGCCGAGCAGCTGCGCTTCCCACTGCTGTCGGATGAGAACGCCGAGGTCGCGAAGGCGTGGGGCGCATGGGGTGAGAAGACCGTCGGCGGACGAACCTTTGACGGATTGATTCGCACCACGGTCGTCGTCGACGCGGAGGGGATCGTGTCGTCGGTGGAGTACGGCGTCGACCCGAATGGGCATGTGGCGCGCCTTCGCGAGGCGCTCACTGGTTGATCAGGGCTTGTCATATCCGTGACCGGTCGATAAGATTGTCGTATGCTGAAATAACAGTTCCACGATACGGAATGCATTTTCGTATTTGTACACCGTGGATGCCAGCAGGAAACAGAAAGTAGATCAAGCAATGCTGCTTGAGGAGTTCAATCGATTAGAACCCGGTGACGCCGTCGCCGCTCTTCGGCCGTGCGTGGACGTGGCGCGATGGTGTGAAGCCATCGTCGACGGGCGCCCGTACGATTCCATCGACGCTCTCGTGACGGCGGCCGCCCACGCGGCTGATCCATTCACGTCGGCAGAGATCGAATCGGCGCTCTCACACCACCCGCGCATCGGCGAACGCGCAGACGGCATCAGCCGAGAGGCGACCATGTCGCGGTCTGAGCAGGCCGGCGTCGATCCTTCGGATGCCGAGGTCCAGAAGGCCCTTCGCGAGGGAAACCTCGCATATGAGGAGCGGTTCGGGAGGGTCTTCCTGATCCGCGCGGCCGGTCGAAGTGCCGACGAGATCCTGGCGAGTCTGCAGGAGCGCCTGCAGAATGGCGACGCCGCAGAAGAGCGGATTGTGGCTGAGCAACTGCGAGAGATCGCGCTACTGCGCGTGAGAGGAATCGTGACCGAATGAGTGCCGTATCCCACATCACGACGCACGTGCTCGACTCTGTGCAGGGGCTGCCGGCTGCAGGCATCGCGGTGCAGTTGTCCGCCCTGCGGGACGGCGAGTGGCAGCTGGTCGCCGAAGCGGTGACCGACGCAGACGGCCGCGCGAAGCAACTCGGCCCGCGGTCCGTTCCGGCCGGCACCTACCGGTTGCACTTCGACACGGGTGCGTACTTCGCGAGCCGCAGCACACCCACGTTCTTTCCCGAGGCTCTGCTCACCTTCGTCGTCGACGACGACGCACGGCACTATCACGTGCCGCTTCTGCTGAGCCCCTTCGCATATTCGACCTACCGAGGAAGCTAGACCATCATGACCGACATCCTGACTCGTCCCGAGGGTGAGACCACGACCATGACCGACCGCATCGTGCTCGGGCCCAACCAGTACGGCAAAGCTGAAGTCCGCGTCGTCAAAGTGACCCGCGACACCGATCGCCACGAGATAGAAGATCTGAACGTGACCTCGCAGTTGCGCGGCGACTTTCAGGCCGCCCATCTCAGTGGAGACAACGCCCACGTCGTCGCCACTGACACGCAGAAGAACACCGTCTTCGCCTTCGCCCGCGACGGCATCGGCTCGCCCGAGGAGTACCTCCTTCGTCTGTCCGACCACTTCACCTCTTCGTTCGACTGGGTTTCGGGTGGACGCTGGTCGGCGGAGAGCTATGCGTGGCAGCGTATCGACGTCGATGGCGAGGGCCACGATCATTCGTTCGTGCGCAAGGGTCAAGAGACGCGCACCGCGCTGGTGGTCGCAGACGGGAAGAAGCGCCACGTGATCGCCGGGCTCTTCGGGCTCACGGTGCTCAAGACCACGCGGTCCGGTTTCGAGGGGTACCCGAAGGACCGGTATACGTCGCTGCCGGAGACGAAGGATCGTATCCTCGCCACCGACGTCACCGCCCGCTGGCGCTACGCTCCTGGCGCTGACACGCGTGATCTCGACTTCAACGCTGTCTACGATGACGTCAAACGCCTGCTGCTCGAGGAGTTCACGCGCAATTTCTCGGCCGCGCTACAGGCGACGATGTTCGACATGGGGCGGCTCGTGCTCGAGAAGCATCCCGAGATCGCCGAGATTCGGTTCTCGCTGCCGAACAACCACCACTTCGTCGTCGACCTCGAACCGTTCGGCCTGGACAACCCGAACGAGGTCTTCTTCGCCGCGGATCGTCCTTACGGCCTGATCGAAGCGGCCGTCACTCGCGAGGGGCAGGCCGAGGTTGCCGAGGCGTGGGAGGCGGCGACGCCCTTCTGCTGAGCGGGATCACGGCATGCGGCCCGCGCCGCCCGTCACGCCCGCGCCGGCCGTCAGGTGCCGAACAACTCGGGCAACGCCGTGCAGAACTCATCGAAGTGGCTGTACCAGATGGTGTGAGCCGCGCCAGGAATGCTGCGAACATCGACGCCACATGACGTGAGGCGCTCGGCATCCGCGTCTGAAACGAAAGCGCTCGGGGCGGCGCGTACGAGGATCGAACCGGTGCCAGGCGGATGGGCGACGTCATCGCCGCAGGAGATCGCCGCCGACGTCGCAGGATCGAATCTCTCGGCAGCCCTCGCCTCGACGCTCGCATCAGTGGCGCTGTAGAAAGGGCGCGAACCACGCAGCCAGGCGGCATCCATTCTGCGCTGTCGGTCCCGCTCGTACCGAGCCGTCAACGCGTCGTGGTCTTGTCCACCGTCGAACGCGCAGATCGTATCGACGTATACGGCGAGCGACAGAGACAGTCGGTCTGCAGCGGCGGCGAGCACCGTCCCGCCGTAGGAGTGCCCGACCGCTGTCAGACGCCTGCCGGGGGTGCGCATCTGAACGGTCTCGATCAGAGACTGGGCGGCGATGTCAATCGTGAGATGCGGGTCCCGGTACGACAGACCGTGCCCGGGAAGATCGAGGGCCAGCACGCGCTGGCCACGCTCGGCGAGCACCGGGGCGATGCGCCACCAGCTCTCGGCGGACCCGGTCATTCCGTGCAGCAGGATGACGACGTCGTCACCGTCGCCGGTCTCTACAGCGTTCAGGAGCATCCAGCCAGTCAAACATGTGCGATATCCGTGCCGCACTCAGCCCTGGCCCGATTTCCCGAGCATCTCGCCGGGAGCAAGGGGCGGGCACGCCGCGGCGTCGCTCCTTGTCGCTCGCACGGCGATGCGAGATAGGTTCTGCCGGTTCGAGCTGCCCAGAACCGACCAAACTCATCTGGCCCGCGCCCGAACCGCCGCTACTCCTTCTCGACCAGCGTCAGTACGTCGTAGGTCGCGACGATTTCGTCGTTCTGGTTGTGTATGACCGCATCCCAACGGACTTCGCCGTACTCGTCGGTCTCTCGCGGCGTGATCTGCTTGGCCGTGAGCGAGACCCGGATGCTGTCGCCCGGCGACACCGGCGTGATGAAGCGCAGGTTCTCGAGCCCATAGTTCGCCAGCACCGGCCCCGGCTCGGGATCGACGAACAGACCTGCTGCCCACGACACGAGCAGGTACCCGTGCGCCACACGTCCCGGGAAGAACGGATTGGCGGCAGCGGCACGCTCGTCCATGTGCGCGTAGAAGGTGTCGCCGGTGAAGTGCGCGAACGTCTCGATGTCGTCCAGGCGCACTTCGCGAGCCGCCGAGGCGATCTGATCGCCGATGCGGAGTTCGGCCAGCGATTTGCGAAATGGGTGCTTCTCTCCGGCCTGCACTGCAGCGCCCGCATGCCAGACGCCCGTCAGTGCCGTGAGCATGTCGGGAGAGCCCTGCACAGCAGTGCGCTGCATGTGGTGCAGCACAGCGCGAATGCCGCCCAGCTCTTCGCCGCCGCCCGCACGCCCCGGCCCACCGTGAACGAGCCCGGGCATGGGTGAACCGTGCCCTGTCGATGAACGGGCATCGTCGCGGTCGAGCAGCAGTATGCGACCGTTGGACGACGCGATCGTCGCCATGATCTCGGTCGCGAATGCGGCATCGTGGGTGGCCACACTCGTCACGAGCGAACCACCGCCGCGGACGACCAGCGCCGCAGCCTCGGCCGCCGTCGAGTACGTCATCAGCGATGAAACCGGGCCGAACGCTTCGACTTCGTGCGCGGCATCCGTTGTCGCATCGTCGAATCGCAGCAGCACAGGCGAGACGAACGCGCCGGCCGAAGGCGCCTGTGCGGGTGCATCGAGCGACCCGACGACGATCCGGCCGCCGGCATCCTGCAGCTTCTGGATCTGGCGGCGCACTTCATCACGCTGGGCCAGCGAGGCGAGGGGGCCCATCGTCACACCGTCATCGCCGGAGTCGCCGATCACGACCTTGGACTCGATGCGGGCGCGTACGGCCTCGACGACGTCATCGGCTGACTCGGTGGGAACCAGCGCGCGTCGAATCGCCGTGCACTTCTGCCCGGCCTTCGAGGTCATCTCGGTCACGAGCTGGCGCACATAGGCGTCGAACTCGGGGGTTCCGACGGTCGCGTCTGGGCCGAGTACGGAGGCGTTTATCGAATCGGTCTCGGCTGTGAAGCGCACGCCGCCGGTCTGAACTGCCGGATGCTGTCGCAGCTGCGCGGCCGTCGATGCGCTGCCGGTGAATCCGACGAGATCGCCGAGTCGAAGGTCATCGAGCAGGGTCGGAACACTTCCGCTCACCAACTGCAGCGACCCCTCGGGCAGCAGATCGGATTCGACGAGAATGCGCACGAGCGCCTCCGTCAGGTAGCCGGTCGGGGTGGCGGGCTTGATCAGCGTCGGGACGCCGGCCAGGAACGCCGGAGCGAACTTCTCCAGCGGGCCCCACACGGGAAAGTTGAAGGCGTTGATCTGCACGGCAACGCCGGACAGACGCGTGTACACGTGGCGACCGAGGAACGAGCCGTCCTTCGACAGCGGCTCTACGGCACCGTCGACGTACACCTGCGAGTTGGGAAGTTCGCGTCGGCCTTTGCCCGAGTAGGAGAACAGCACGCCGATGCCGCCGTCGACGTCGACCCATGAGTCGGCTCTCGTCGCTCCTGTACGCGCTGACAATGCGTACAGCTCGTCCTTGCGTTCGGTGAGCGCCAGAGCGAACTGCTTGAGAAGAACCGCCCGTTGATGAAAGGTCAATGCGCCGAGCGACGGCTGTCCGACCGTGCGGGCGTATTCGAGCGCGGCGTCGAGGTCGAGGCCCTCCGTGCTGACGCGTGCGACCTCTTCGCCTGTCGAGGCATCGCACACGCTCTTCGCGGCGGTCGGGTCGGTCGGAGTCCACCACGATCCCTGTACGTAGCTGGGCAGCACGTCGATCATCGTTCATCCCATCTGTAGAAGCCTTCGCCGCTCTTGCGGCCGAGTTTGCCCTCGGCGACGAGTCGCCGCAGGAGGGCAGGGGGTGCGAACCGATCGCCGAGAGTGGCGTGCAGTTCTTCAGCGATGCCGAGGCGCACGTCGAGCCCGACGATGTCGGTGGTGCGCAGAGGGCCCATCGGATGCCGGTACCCGAGCTGCATAGCGTTGTCGATGTCCTCCGCAGAGGCGACGCCGTCCTCCAGCATCCTGATCGCCTCAAGGGCAAGCGCGATGCCGAGTCGGCTCGATGCGAATCCGGGGGAGTCGCGCACCACGATCGCGGTCTTCGCGAGCATCTCGACCCAGCCGCGGGCTTGCTCGGTCACCGCGGGATCTGTCGCGGTTCCGGTCACGACCTCTACCAAGGCAGACGACGGCACAGGGTTGAAGAAGTGCAGGCCGAGGAAGCGCTCGGGGTGCATGAGAGGTGCGGCGAGGTCATCGATGGAGATGGAAGACGTGTTCGAGGCGAGCACGCCACCGTGCGGCAGGACCACCTCGACACGGGCGAGCGCTGCAGCTTTGAGGGTGCGATCTTCAGGCACTGCTTCGACGGCCAGGTCGCGGTCGGCGAACATCGAGACGTCGGAGCTGACGTGCAACATCGCGTTGAAAGCGTCAGCTGTGCGCTCGGATGCACCGCGTTCGAGTGAGCGGTGGATGCTCTGGCGGATGCGGGACGCCGCGCCCTCTGCCAGCTCGTCGTCGCGCTCGACGACGACGACGTCGTTCCCCGCCAACAGGAAGGCGTGTGCTATCCCCGCGCCCATGCGCCCTCCGCCCAGCACGCCCACCTTCATCGTCCGCCTCGCCTCTCAAGGAAATCGGTCATTCGGCGCATCTTCGCCGGACTCTCGAACAGCTCAGCCTGCAGCTCTCCGTCGATACGCGGGTGTGCGTCTCGGGGTGCGCGAAGCGCGCGCTTCGTGTGCTGCGTCGCAAGAGGGTCGTTCGCGGCGACACGGTCGGCGATGAGGTGGGCTGCAGCGAGCAACTGATCGCTCGCGTGGACGGCGGAGACCAGCCCCGCAGTCAGCGCTTCGTCTGCGGTCAACAACCTTCCTGTCAGCAGCATCTCGCTGGCCAACGCCTCACCGACGATCTCGCGAAGGCGCCAGGTCGCCCCGGCAGCGGCGATGATGCCGAGGCCCGTCTCGGGGTTGCCGATCTTCGTCGACGGTGTGGCGATGCGGATGTCAGCCGCATAGGCGAGCTCGGCACCCCCGCCCAATGCGTAGCCGTCGAGTGCGGCGATCACCGGCATCGGCAGCTCGTGGATGCGAATGAACGCGTTCGCGTTGATTCCTTGCCGCGCGTCGTCTGCGCGCCGAGCGCGGAGCTGGGCGATGTCTGCTCCAGCGGCGAACGTGCCTGCGGATCCGGTGAGGATCAGCGTGCGCGGATCGGTCTCGAGCTCGTCGCACAGCGCGTGCAGAGCATCGATCATCTCGCGGTCGATCGCGTTGCGCTTGGCGGGACGGTTCAGTCGGGCGATGACGCGATCCGAGCGGCGTTCGACGACGAGGGATGCCTCATCCATTCTTCGCTCCTGACAGCATCGTCGTGCGGGGTGATCTATTTCTGACCGATCGTTCAGGAAATTAGTATGGCAAGGATCGGATGCATCGGCAATTGCTGACAGACTGGTTCGCGTGTCACTGTCGGAAGAGTCATCACGCGCGACGACGCCTGCAACGCGCCGCGGGCGTCCTGGGTATGACCAGCGACAGATCCTCGACGTCGCCGTGCAGGTGTTCATCGAACAGGGCTACGACGCGACGTCGGTGGCATCGCTGGCCTCACGACTGGGTCTGTCGAAGTCGGCGCTCTATCACCACTACGAGTCGAAGGAAGCGCTGCTCGAGGTCGCGCTCGACGAGGCGATCGGTTCGCTCGAGGGCGTTCTGAGTGAACCGGGTGCCCGTGACGGGTCTGCCGGCGAGAGCCTGGAGTTCGTGCTGCGTGGAGCGGTGCGGGTGCTCGTCGACAAGCTCGCCTACGTGACCCTGTTGCTGCGGGTGCGCGGCAACAGCGACATCGAGCGGGCGGCGCTTGACCGTCGGCGCGCTTTCGATCGCGCGGTCACCGAGCTCGTGCGCGATGCCCAGCGAGAGGGCACCGTTCGCGCCGACATCGACGCCTCGGTGGCGACTCGACTGCTGTTCGGCATGGTCAACTCGATCGTCGAGTGGTATCGCCCGGCCGGTGCCGAGGGTGCGGCCGAGCTCGCCGATGACGTGCTGGCTGTGGCACTGGACGGACTGAGGACCCGGTAGTCCTCCCGTTGCAGCGTCTGCCGATCAGGCGTCGGCGACGATGGTCTTTGCGAGCGCTCGGCGGATTCGCGGAGCGTGCTCGCGCTCTCGCAGCTGTTCCGACAGCAGCGAGGAATCGCCGAGCTCGCCGATGGCGATCACCGTGAGCGGCGCGAAGCGGCTCTCGAGGCCGAGGCGAGCGGCGACGGCGGCAGCATCGAAGCCGCTCATCTGGTGCACGAAGAGGCCGTCGTGATGCGCCTGCACCGACAGGTGCGCGACAGCTTGACCGACGTCATACGCCGCGTGGGTGATGGCCTTGCCTCGCTCGTCGGTGGTTTCTGCGATGGCGACGACGAGCGCGGCCGCGGAAGTGGCCCAGGTCTGGTTGAACCCGATGAGGGTCGCGACGATGTCGTCGTGCAGCGCGCTGCCTCTGCGAGCGACGGCGAAGCGCCAGGGCTGTCCGTTGTATGCGGACGGCGACCAGCGAGCGGCCTCGAGCGCAGCGGTGAGCTTGTCCTCGTCGATGGGCGCGGTGTCCTCATAGGCGCGTGGGCTCCAGCGTGCGGCCAGAACGTCGAGAACGGGAACAGAGGTCTCAGCGGTGCGGTCGATCGTGGGGGTACTCATGGTGCCTTTCGGGATGTCGGCTGTCGGGGACGCCGTCGTCCGTCATCCATCAAGGCTAATGCAGTGTGCTGAGTCGACGGCACAGGGCGGATGCCGCAACCTGTGCCGCGGCATCCGCCCTGTGCCTGTTGATAGCCCTCAGCCTCGCAGGGCCTCGCGCAGCTTGACGCGAGCGCCCATCTTCAGCAGCGAGTTCTCGTAGATCTTCGCGCCGAGCATGATCACGACGACGCACGCAGCCAGCAGGAGCGCGAGTGCGGCGAGCGGTTCCCACCATGCCGCCTCGTTGAAGAACAGCCGGATCGGCATTCCCACCGGTGCCGAGAACGGCACATAAGAGAGCACCGTCATCACGACGGGGTTGTCGCCGAAGAAGATCACCAGGAAGTACGGAATCATCGTCAGGTACATCACCGGGGTCATCGTCGCTCCGACATCTTCCTGGCGGGAGACCAGCGCACCGGCCGCCGCGAACATCGCCGCGAGCAGGATGAAACCGAAGAAGAAGAACAGTGCGAACCAAGCGATCGGGCCACCGATTCCTCGAAGGATCTCGGTCTGACCCGTGGCCATGAGCCCGATCGAGCCGATGACCGCCAGGAGGAGAATCTGCGAGATGGCGAGGATCGTGTTGCCGATCACCTTGCCGGCCAACAGCACGCGGGCGGGGATCGCCGAAAGCAGGATCTCGATGACACGTGTCTGCTTCTCTTCGACCACGCTCGTCGCGATAGGCGAGCCGAACGTGATCGCGGCCATCATGAATACCAGTCCGAACCCGAGGCCGAGGATGTAGCGTAGCGCCCCGTCGGCGACGTCCGGATTCAGCAGCTCGACGCTCGGAGTCACGGAGAGCATCATGATCAGATCCTGCGGTGCGCTCTCATCCGCGATGATGACGATTCCTGTGGGCGAGGACTCATCGTCGATCAGGGCGGCATCCACGTCACCTGCGGCGACGAGTTCTTTTGCGGCCGTGCGGTCGGCCACCTCGGTGACCTCGAAGCCTTCGGCTCCGTCGAGCGCCGCGGATGCCGAGGGCGTCGCCGCGATCGGCGTCGTGCTGGGCGTCGCGCTCGCGATGCCGGCCCAGATCACGCCGGCAAGCGCCAGCAAAAGCAGGATTGCAGTGGAGATCAGGTACGCCTTGCTGCGCAGTTTCGTGCTGAGTTCGCGCTCTGCGACGAGCCAGACGCCCTGTGTGGAAGAGAGGGGTGAAGCGGGCCGGATTGACGTGGTCACTGGATGACCTCCTTGAAGATCTGCGAGAGCGAAGGACGCTGCGGGGTGAAGCGGGTGACGTCGCCGCCCTGGAGTGCGCGGCTGAGCACCCGCTGTGCGATGGCGGGGTCTTCGGCGTCGAAGACGGCGTTGCCGCCCTCGAAGTCCACGACCTTCACTCCTGGCTCCTCGCGCAGCCAGCCGACGTCCCCCGTGCTGTCGAGTTCCCAGCGCGGCGCGGAATGTTGCGCGCGCAACTGCTCCCTGGGGCCGGCTGCGCGTATCGTGCCGCCGGCGATGATGACGAGGTCATCGCAGAGACGTTCGACGACGTCGAGCTGGTGCGAGGAGAACAGCACCGAGACGCCGCGCGCCGCGCGCTCCTGCAGCACGCCGGCGACGGTCTCGACGGCGAGGGGGTCAAGACCCGAGAACGGCTCGTCGAGGATGAGCACCTCTGGGTCGTGCACGAGCGAGGCGGCGATCTGGGCGCGCTGCTGATTTCCGAGCGAGAGCGCTTCGAGATTGTCGCCCAGGCGTTCGCCGAGTCCGAGCTCGGTGAGCAGCACCGTGGCTTTGTCCGTGGCATCCGCCTTGCTGAAGCCATGCAGACGCGCGAGGTAGACAACCTGCTCGAGCACCTTCATCTTCGGGTACAGCCCGCGCTCCTCAGGCATGTAGCCGAACTGTCGGCGAGCTTCGGCGGTGAGGTCGTCACCCCCGAGCGTGACCGATCCTCCATCGGACGCGAGAAGCCCGAGGATGATCCGCATCGTGGTGGTCTTGCCCGCGCCGTTGCCGCCGACGAAGCCCGTGAGGTGGCCGGCGGCGACCGAGAAGGTGACGTCATCGAGGACGCGTCGCGAGCCGTAGCTCTTGGTGACGCCGGTGAGTTGGAGGGTTCCTGAGGTCATGTCTCCACGTTATGGACGGCTGGGTGCGCCGGCATCCCCCCTGTGGCGGATCTTCAGCCTCCGCCGCTCGGCTGACTTCTCGTTCGGGTCAGCAGAGCCCGCACGAGAAGGCCGGCGAGCAGTGCCCAGAAAGCCGCGCTGATCCCGCCGAGAGACAGCCCGGATGCCGCGATGAGGAACGTCACGACGGCTGCCATCCGCTCGCCGGGGTCGGCGACGGCCTGCTGCACGGCCGAGCCGAACGCGGCGAACAGCGCGATGCCGGCGACAGTGGGGATCACCGCGGCCGGTGCGAGGAGGACGAGGGCCGAGAACGCGGCGGCGCAGGCGCCGAGCGCCACGTAGGAGACTCCGGTCGAGACCCCGGCGATCCAGCGACGCTTCGGGTCGGGGTCGGCTTCGGGGCCTGCGGCGAGGGCGGCACTGATCGCGGCGAGGTTGATGCCGTGTCCGCCGGCTGGCGCACCGAGTGCGGTACCGATGCCTGTTACGAACATGGCTGGCCGCCATGGCACTTCGTATCCGAAGCTGCGCATGATCGCGACACCCGGCACGTTCTGCGACGCCATCGTCACGACGAAAAGCGGCAGTGCGATGCCGACGAGCGCGCCGACGGTGAATGTGGGCGCCACGAACTCGACGTGTGGGACGAGAAGCGATGCGTCCACGGCTTCCTCACCCAGGGCGATCCCCACGCCGACCACGATCGCCGCAGCGACGAACGCGAGCGGAACGGCCCAGCGAGGTGCCAGTCGGGCGAAGAGAAGCCACGTCAACAGCACGGGGATCACGCCCCACGGATTGTCTGCGATGCCGGTGATGGGGGCGAGGCACAGTGGAAGCAGAACTCCGGCCAGCATCGCCTGCGCGATCGATGCGGGAATGCGAACGATCAGGCGGCCGAAGCCGGGCCACAGTCCCGCAAGCAGCGTGAGTGCGGCGACGACGAGGAATGCGCCGGTCGCCGCCGGCCAGCCGCCTTCGACGGCTCCTGTTGCGGCGAGGAGCGCCGCGCCGGGAGTGGACCACGCCACGGTGATCGGCATCCGATATCGCCATGCGAGCACGACGCATCCCAGTCCCATCGTGAGGCTGAGGATGAGTAGTCCGCTGGCAGCCTGCGCCGGCGATGCACCGACGGCGTCGAGTCCGGTGAGCACGACGGCGAACGAGCTGGTGAACCCGACGAGCGCGGTGACGACGCCCGCCATGATCGGTCGTGAGAGCGGAGTGGGCGCATCGGTCATGCGTGTGAGGTTAGCGCGAGACCGTGATGCTCAGAGAACTCATTGCATTCATTGGAATATAATCTTGGAGGCGGTCGTTGACCCCTCTAGACAGCCACGGCTCGCGCTGAGCCCGAACAGAAGGAACACCCTGTGACTCGCACCATCGGATACATCGTCGGCAGCATCTCCAGCACCTCCATCAACCGCCGTCTGGCACGCGTTCTGGAGAATCTTGCGCCCGAGGGCACCGAACTCGTCGAGATCCCGATCAAGGACCTGCCCTTCTACTCGCCCGACTTCGACGGCAACTTCCCCGAGGTCGCCACCGACTTCAAGAAGGCCATCGCCGACGTGGACGGCGTCATCATCGTCACTCCCGAGTACAGCCGCTCCATCCCCGGCGTGCTCAAGAACGCCCTGGACTGGTCGACCCGCCCCTACGGAGAGATGTCGTTCTACGGCAAGCCCGTCGCCGTCATCGGCACCTCGGGCTCCGGTGTCGCCACCGCCGCAGCTCAGCAGCACCTGCGCGCGATCCTCGGTCACTTCAGCGCTGTGACCATGGGACAGCCCGAGGGCTTCATCCAGGATCGCCCCGGACTGTTCACCGACGAGGGCCAGGTGAACGACGACAGCACCGCCGGCTTCCTCAAGGGCTACCTCGAGGCGTTCAACGGCCTGATCTCGCGCGTGCAGCACTCGGCGGAGCTCGTCAACGCATAAGCCTTTCCGCTTGACCGGATGCCCCGCGGCCATGTGCCTCGGGGCATCCGTCGTCTGCGGTATCGGCCGGAGGGCGCGGCGCCGCTTCGCTACACCAGCCCGTGACGCAGAGCCAGCACGACGGCCTGCACCCGATCACGCGCGCCGAGCTTCTGCAGGATGCGCGAGACATGCGTCTTCACCGTCGCCTCGCCGATGAACAGGCGTGCGGCGATCTCGGCGTTGCTCATCGCGTCGGTCATGAGGGCGAGTACTTCGGCTTCCCGGTCGGTGAATGCCTCCGCGGGGGCGAAGCCGGTGCCGGATGCCGCGGCAGGGCCGTCGGCGCCTGAAGAAGGTGCGGCATACCGCTGCACCACCCGCCTGGTCACCTCGGGCGCCAGCATCCCGTCGCCCGCAGCCAGCACGCGCACCGCTGCGACCAGATCTTCCGGTCCGCTGTTCTTGAGCAGAAAACCGCTGGCCCCGGCATCCAGCGCATCGAACAGGTAGTCGTCACGGTCGAAGGTCGTCACGATCGCGATCGCTGCCCTCACTTCGCCGTCTGCGACGATCCGGCGGGTCGCCTCGATGCCGTCCATGTCGGGCATCTGCACATCCATGCTGATCACGTCGGGCTTGAGGGCGGACGCTGCGGCCACCGCCTCGGCGCCGGTCGAGGCCTCACCGACGACGGTGATGTCGGGCTGAATCTCGAGGATCGTCCGGAAACCGGCGCGAAGCATCGAGTGATCGTCGACGAGGAGTACGCGGATCGGATCGGTCATGCCCTCGTGCCTGTCAGCTCGGGTGCGTCAGTGAGAGGGACGCGCACACGCACGCGCCATCCGCCGCGTTCGCGGGGTGCGGATTCGATCGTGCCGCCGGACGCGAGCGCGCGTTCGCGCATGCCGAGCTGGCCCAGGCCTGTGCGTGGGGCAAGCACTGGGCGGCCGGTGTTCACGACCTCGAGTTCGACGTCGTCGTCGGTGTAGCGCAGGCGCACGTCGGTCTCGGCGCCGATGCCCGCGTGCCGACGTGCGTTGGTGAGGGACTCCTGCGCGATCCGATACAGGTTCACCTCTACGACCGAGGGCACTGCGCGCTCCTCGCCGACCACCGTGAACCGGGTCGGCATGCCGGCTGCGCCTGCGGCATCGACCAGCTGTGCGATGTCGGAGAGCCCGAGGGTCGAGGAATCCTCACCCTCGAAGTCCGACGAGCGCAGCGTCCCGAGCAGATGACGCAGCTCGCTGATCGCGGTACGCGCAGACTCTTCGATTCCGGTGAGGATCTGTGCAGACTGTGCTGGATCCTGGCCGATCACCATACGAGCGGCTCCTGCCTGCACGCCCATGACGGACACGTGATGGGCGACCACGTCGTGCAGCTCTCTCGCGATGCGCACGCGGTCGAGGGCGACGGCCTGTGCCGCCGTCACTTCGCGCTCACGCTCGAGATCTGCGGTGCGCTGTTCGAGCGCCTGCCGCTGCAACGCCGCCTTCCACGTACGCTCGCCGAAGTAGTAGGCGCCCCCGAAGTAGAGGGCGTTCAACAGCAACTGCAGCATCATGAACGCGAGATAGGGCGACATCGCGCCCGCGATGATCTCGGCATCGTCGGCGGTCTCGATCGCATCACGGTACATCGTGATGAGCAGCCACACGAACATCCCGATGATGATCCCGACCCGCACGAGCATGGCCGCGCGGCGGTTCTGCATCCACGCGCCCACCGTGTAGAGCGCGATGAACATCGCGATGTTGCCCGCATAAAGCTCAGGGATGTGCAGCGTGACAGCGACGAAATAGGCGACCGAGACGATGATGGCCACGGGGGCGGGCCAGACGCGGCGGAACGCGAGAGGCGCGGCGATGACCGCGAGGTAGACGAGCGCCTGCCACAGCGGTGCCTGCTCATCGCCGTAGATCTCGGAGATCGCTGACAGAGCAGCGCTGATGACGCCGGAGACGAAGACGATGCCTGCAAGCAGGGCATCAGCCTGTCGTTGACGGCTGGTCAGCGGGCGGGAGGAATCGAACATGCCTCCACGGTACGGGGGAGAGCGCGCTGAGGCATCCGCCGTGCGGCGGATTGTGGCTCACAGGCGCGGCGCCGCTCCTGAGCCCCGCGCCGGCTCCTGAGTCCCGCGCCGGCTCCTGAGTCCCGCGCCGGTCCCTGAGCCTGTCGAAGGGTCGACCCCTGAGCCGCGCGCCGGTCCCTGAGTCGCGCGCCGGTCCCTGAGTCGCGCGCCGGTCCCTGAGCCCCGCGCCGGCCCCTGAGCCGCGCGCCGGTCCCTGAGCCTGTCGAAGGGTCAGGCGAAGATCATCGGCATGTCGTCGTCGTCATCGGCGCTGCCGAAGTCGAGATCGACGACGACCGGAACATGGTCGCTGGGCTGCACGCCCTTACGCTCGTCGCGGTGGATGGATGCTCCGGTGACGGCATCGGCCAGGGCCTTCGACCCGAGCACGAAGTCGATCCGGATGCCTTCGTTGCGGGGGAACTTCAGCCGCTGATAATCCCAATAGGTGAAGCCCTCGGGGATGAGCGGACGCACGACGTCGGTGAGACCGGCATCTTGGAGGGCGAAGAAGGCGGCGCGTTCTTGAGGGGAGACGTGCGTCGAGACGCCCTCGACGATGGCGGGGTCGCCGTTGTCATGATCGAACGGGATGATGTTGAAGTCGCCGACCAGGGCGAGGGGTAGGTCAGGGTTCTTCTGCAATTCGTCGGCCGTGTGCTGGCGCAGCTGATCGAGCCAGTGAAGCTTGTACTGGTAGTGCGGATCGTCGAGAGACCGGCCGTTGGGCACGTACAGGCTCCATACCTTGACGCCGTCGATCATCGCACCCAGGGCGCGGGCTTCGAGCGGAGCATCCGGGCCCTCGTGGCCCTTCGCGAAACCGGGCATGTCGGTGAAAGCGGTGTCGATATCGGTCATCGGCAGTCGGCTGGCGATGGCGACACCGTTCCATTGATTCAGCCCGTGCACCTCGACGTGGTACCCGGCCTCTTCGAACGGCGCATACGGAAACTGCTCTGGCTTGCACTTGACCTCTTGCATCGCGAGTACGTCGATGTCTTCTCGCACGGCGAACTCGACCGTGCGGGTGACGCGGGTGCGGATGGAGTTGACGTTCCAGGTGGCCAGGCGCATGCATCCAGCCTACGGGTGAGATCGGACACTGCCAGGCCAGCCGTGCGGCCGATGAACTCAGGCGATGAGCCGAGAAGTGCTAGCGCTCCGAGGGGTCGGCGGTGCCGATGAGCACGCCGCGAGCCAGCGAATGGAAGTGTCGGTTGAACCCGAGTACCGCCGGAGTGGCAGCGTCATCGAGATCGAGGCTTTCGACGTCGAGAGCGTCGACGACGAAGAAATACCGGTGCACACCCGTGCCGGCCGGGGGAGCGGCGCCGATGAACTTCTCCAGCCGCGCCTCGTTGGGCAGCACGACCGAACCTTCGGGGAGCGATGCTGCCGTGCCGGTGCCCGACGGGAGCACTGTGGTCTCAGCCGGCAGGTTGTATGCCGCCCAGTGCCAGAAGCCCGAACCGGTCGGGGCATCCGGATCGAAGCACGAGACGGCGAAGCTCTTCGTTCCAGCCGGAGGCTGCGACCACTGCAGCGCTGGTGAGCGGTCTTCGCCGCCGCGATCGGCCGACCACGCGAAGAGCGGCAACGCGGCGCCATGCTCGAAGTCGGGACTCGTCAGGTCGAGCGGAGCGAAATCACGCAGCGATGCGAGTTCGGCGTATGGATCGTACGAAAGCATCTGTTCTCCTTCGAATCACGTCACGAGCCACGATAGGGGAGCAGAACAGGCGCGGCCAATACACTGGATGCCGTGACCCTCGACGCAGACCGCCAATCCCTGCTCGCCCTCATCAAAGATGAGGCGGTGTTCCACGGTGACTTCACGCTTTCCAGCGGCAAACAGGCGACGTACTACGTCGATATGCGAAGGCTCACCCTCGACCACCGCGCAGCCCCCGCCATCGGCCGGATCATGCTCGACCTCATCGACGGTCTAGGTGCGGCAGCCGTCGGCGGGCTCACGCTCGGCGCCGATCCGATCGCCAACTCCGTGCTGCACGCCTCTGTCGACAGCGAGCGCCCGCTGGACGCTTTCGTCGTCCGCAAAGAGCCGAAGGACCACGGGCGCGGCAGGCAGATCGAAGGCGCCGACGTCGCGGGCAAGCGCGTCGTGGTTCTCGAAGACACCTCCACCACGGGGCAGTCGGCGCTGAAGGCCGTCGAGGTACTGCGCCGAGAAGGCGCCGAGGTCGTGGCCGTCGCCGTGATCGTCGACCGCAAGACCGGTGCGCAGGCCGCCATCGAAGCCGAGGGCCTGCAGTGGCTGGCAGCCTTCGACCTCGACGACCTCGGGCTCGACCCGCAGTGACCCCCTCGAATTCTGTGCTGCGGTGCGCTCTGGCCGTCGATGTCGGCGGTACGAAGATGGAGGCAGCCCTCGTCTCCGACGATGGCACCGTCGTCGACGGCAGCCGTTCACGCAGCGCCACGGGGCGCGCGGCGACACCGGAATCGCTTGATGCCGCAGTCGTCCAGATCGTCACCCACGCGTTGACGTACCTGCCCGACGACGCCGAGCTCGTCGGCGCTGGCGTCGGAAGCGCAGGGCCCATCGATCGCACCGCCGGGGAGATCCTGCCGGTGAACATGCCTCAAGCGCTTCGGTACCCGCTTGCCGACGCCGTCCGAAAAGCGGCGTCGGCGGTCTCCGGAAAAGACGTGCGCACGGTGTTCGGTCACGACGGAGGCGCACTCGCGCTCGCCGAGTCCTGGTTGGGATCGACGCGCGAGGCGCGGTCGTCGCTCTCGATCGTCGTGTCGACGGGCGTCGGCGGGGGATTCGTCGTCGATGGGCAGTACATCGGGGGAGCATCGGGAAACGCGGGGCACCTCGGCCAGGTGCGTCGCGAAAGCGGACTCACCCTTGAGCAGATCGCTTCCGGCCCGGCCAGCGCGGCATGGGCGCAGAGTCAGGGATGGACGGGCGCCACCGGCGAGGATCTCGCTCGTGACGCAGCATCCGGCGATCGGATCGCCCGCGCGGCCATCGAACGCTCCGCGCGCGAAGTCGGTCAGGCGCTGGCGGATGCGGCGACACTCGTCGATCTCGACATGATCGCGATCGGCGGTGGGTTCTCGAGGGTGTCGGATGACTACATCGACCTCGTGCAGGAGGCGCTCACCGCGAGCGCTGCGCATGAGTACTCTCGTCGCGCTCGTGTCGTGCGCTCCGGACTGGGCGATGAGGGTCCGCTGATCGGCGCTGCCGCGCTCGTTCTGCGATAGAGCCCCTACAGTTTGGGGGCCGTCCGCACAGATGGTGGACCCACTGGGCGAGTTCGTCCGACATCTGTCTGTTCGGCCCCCAAAGTGTCGGCGCACAAAGTGTAGTTTGGTCATCGTGACCACTCCGATCGATGCCACCGCCACATCCGCCTGGGCCGAACTCGACGCCCACAGAAGCGCCTTCGCCCCTGACCTGCGCAGCTGGTTCGACAGCGACCCCGGCCGCGTCGAGCGGCTGAGTTTCGACCTCGCCGATCTGCGCGTGGACCTGTCGAAGAATCTTGTCGACGACGGCATCCTCGCTTCGCTCGTGAAGCTCGCCGAGCAGACCGGTGTCGCAGAGCGCTTCGCCGCCATGCAGCGGGGCGAGCACATCAACACCACCGAGGACCGCGCTGTCCTGCACACCGCCCTTCGTCGCCCTGCCGGCGCTCAGCCCGCACTCACCGTGGATGGGCAGGACATCGACGACGATGTGCAGGAAGTGCTGGATGCCATGACCGCATTCGCCGCGCGCGTTCGTTCTGGCCAATGGCAGGGAGTGACCGGCAAGAAGGTCACGCACGTGGTGAACATCGGTATCGGCGGCTCCGACCTCGGCCCGGTCATGATCTCCGCGGCGCTCGAGCCCTATGCCACCGCAGGGATTCAGGCACGTTTCGTGTCGAACATCGATCCTTTCGACATTGCGGAGAAGACCAAGGATCTCGACCCCGAGACGACGCTGTTCATCGTCGCATCCAAGACCTTCACGACGCTTGAGACCCTCACGAATGCGCGTCTGGCGCGGGATTGGCTCTGGGCGGGGCTCGTCGCAGCGGGAGCGATCGAAGACAACGACAAGGCCAAGACGGATGCCGTGGCCCATCATTTCGCGGCCGTCTCCACCGCTCTCGACAAGGTGGCCGCCTTCGGGATCGACACGGACAACGCCTTCGGCTTCTGGGACTGGGTCGGCGGTCGCTATTCGGTCGACTCCGCCATCGGCCTTTCGGTGATGATCGAGGTCGGACCAGAGGCGTTCCGCGAACTGCTGAGCGGATTCCACGCGGTCGACGAGCACGTGGCATCCACCCCGCTCGCCCGCAACGTTCCCGTGCTGATGGGGCTGCTCAACGTCTGGTACACGAACTTCCTCGGAGCGCAGGCTCATGCCGTGCTTCCCTATGCGCAGCAGCTCAGCCGATTCGCGGCGTACCTGCAGCAGCTGACGATGGAATCCAACGGCAAGTCAGTGCGCTGGGACGGTTCACCCGTCACCACCGACACCGGAGAGATCTTCTGGGGAGAGCCCGGCACGAACGGTCAGCACGCCTTCTACCAGCTGATCCACCAGGGCACTCGTCTGATCCCGGCCGACTTCATCGCGTTCGCCAACCCCGCCTATGCGCTCACCGACGACGGTCGCGATGTGCACGGGCTGTTCCTGGCGAACTTCCTCGCTCAGACCAAAGCACTCGCGTTCGGCAAGACCTCCGCCGAGGTCGAAGAAGAGGGCACCACCGGCGCGCTCGTGGCCGCACGGACCTTCCCCGGGAATCGGCCGACGACGTCGATCTTCGCACCCGCGCTCACACCGCGGGTGCTCGGTGAACTGATCGCCCTCTACGAGCACATCACCTTCACTCAGGGTGTGATCTGGGGCATCAACTCGTTCGATCAGTGGGGCGTCGAGCTCGGAAAGCAGCTCGCGTTGCAGATCGCCCCGGCGATCGAGGGGGATGCCGCAGCCATCGAGGCGCAGGACGCGTCGACGCAGGCGCTGCTGGCGTACTACCGCGAGCACCGGGCGTAGCAACGCGCGGCGGGACGGCGCTACGTCAGCGCCGGTCGTCGTCCCAGGGCCCTTCCCACCAGTTGCCCGAACTCTCGTCACCGCCGCGGCGGCGACGAGAGCGGACGAACTGCACGACGAACAGCGTGAGGGTCGTCAAACCGATCAGGATCATCACGAGAAACAGCACGTCGCGCTCTGTCATGGTCGCTTCCCCTCCGCGGCGTCGGCCACGATCTTCGTGATTCGAGCGGCGCGCGTCTGCGGCCGCCGTGCCGTGGCGATATGGGTGAGAGCGAGTTTCTTCACCGATCTCGGAAACGCATCCCACGCCGCACGCGCGGCTGGCACGGCATCAAGCGCTGCGGCGAGCTCGTCCGGCTCGATGCCCGCCTCCGGTCCGTCCAGCATCTCCCAGGTGCCGTTGGCTTTCGCCACCTCGATCGCCCGAATGCCGGCGGGAGCCAGTTGGCCCTGTGCTTCCAGCAGAGCGAGGCGGGCCTTGTTCGTCGCCGCCCACCCGCTTGAGGGACGGCGCGGCGAGAACCATTGGCCGGTGCCTTCGGGAAACGTCCGCACCGGTCCATCGATCCAGCCGAAGCAGAGGGCCTGCTGCACGGCGTCTTCGTAGCTGACCGAGCGGCCGTCGTCTGCGCCGCGCACGTTCAGCGCCCACACGCCTTTCGATCGGGCGTGGTTCTGTTCGAGCCAGGCGCGCCAGGCAGCGGCATCCGCCGGCTGGATGCGTTCGCCGTCGTCGAGCACGCCCATGCTCAGCCCTCGTGCGCCTCGGGAAGCAGGTCTGCGACCGAGTCGACGATCTCGCTCGGGCGGAACGGGTACTTCTCGATCTCGGCCTGATCGCTGATGCCGGTGAGGACGAGCACCGTGTGCAGGCCCGCCTCGATGCCTGCGACGATGTCGGTGTCCATACGATCGCCGATCATGCCGGTCTTCTTCGAGTGCGCCCCGATCTTGTTGAGGGCGGAGCGGAACATCATCGGGTTGGGCTTGCCGACGACGTACGGCTCTCTGCCGGTGGCCTTCGTGATGAGAGCTGCGACAGCGCCGGTCGCAGGCAGCGGGCCTTCGACGCTTGGGCCGGTGGCATCAGGGTTGGTGATGATGAAGCGTGCACCTTTGTTGATCAGACGGATCGCCTTCGTGATCGCCTCGAAAGAGTAGGTGCGCGTCTCGCCGACGACGACGAAATCGGGATTCGTCTCGGTCATCACGAAACCTGCGTCGTGGAGCGCGGTGAGGATGCCGGCCTCGCCGATGACGAACGCCGAGCCGCCAGGCTGCTGCTGTGCGAGAAAGTCGGCAGTGGCGAGAGCTGAGGTCCAGATCCGCTCCTCCGGCACGTGCAGCCCGCTGGAGCGCAGACGGGCCGAGAGGTCTCGGGCGGTGAAGATGGAGTTGTTGGTGAGCACCAGGTACGGGATGCCTGCGCTCTCCCAACTGGCCAGCAGCGCGTCAGCGCCGGGGATGGCGTTGTTCTCATGGACGAGCACGCCGTCCATGTCGGTGAGCCAGCATTCGATCTCGTCGCGGTGTCCCATGTGCTCAGCCTATTGGTCAGCGCCTGAGCAGGCTGGCGAGGGCAGGAAGCTGTGCCGGATCTTCGAGCGCGGATCCGACCGCGACGACGCGGACACCCGCATCCAGGAACGCTCCGGCGCTCGCGGAATCCATGCCTCCGGTGGCGACGAAGTTCGCGTGCGGGAAGGGGCCAGCCATCGCCGTGAACCAGCCGGTTCCCAGCAGTGAGGCCGGGAAGGCCTTCAGCCACGTCAGTCCCGACTTCATCGCGAGCTGCACATCGGTGGCGGTGGCGACACCGGGAAGAGCAGGCATGCCGGCGTCGTGCGAAGCGCGCACCACCTCGAGATCGAACCCTGGGCTGACGGTGAAAGCAGCTCCCGCGTCGGCCGCCTGGCGCACATGCTCGACGGAGACGACAGTGCCTGCGCCGACCTGCAGGCCGCGTTCGCGCGCCGCATCTGCGAGGACGCGCAGGGCCTGGACATCCTGCGGCGTCTGCACCGGAACCTCGACGCTTGTGATGCCGAGATCCCACGCTGCCGTGGCCACGGCGAGAGTGCGTTCAGTACCCAGGCCGCGCAGGATGGCCATCAAAGGGACGTCACCGAACAGCTCGGAAAGGGAAGAGTTATCGAGCACGAGACGCCCAGCCTTTCGTGAATCGACGAGCGCGTCCGACGGGCGCGCGCGTATCATTCGAGTGTGACCAAGGTGCGGAGAATCCGCAATTCACGCTGAGCGCTCCCACCCGCCCACCGTAGGGAAGGACGCACATGAACGCACTCGGAGAGATCCGATTGACCGCGCGCCATCTGGGACTGCCCGATCGAGCGGTCGGAATGACGACGGCGGAGTTTCTCCGCTCCGGCCCCCGCCTCGCGGAGTTCTGGGCGCCACTGATCGTGCTCGATGACGCGGCGATGCGTCACAACATCGACACCATGGCGAGGTGGTGCGCCGAGCGAGGGCTCGAGATCATGCCGCACGGCAAGACGACGATGGCGCCAACTCTCTGGCAACGGCAGCTCGATGCCGGAGCGCTCGGAATCACCCTGGCGACCATGGGGCAGGTGCGAACCGCCCGCACTTTCGGCGTCTCGTCGATCATGCTCGCCAACGCCGCCGTCGACGCGAACGCGCTTCACTACCTCGCCGCTGAACTGGCCGATCCGGACTTCCGATTCGTCACGTGGGCGGATTCGATCGCCACCATCGAGGCGATGGAAGCACCTCTGCGCGATGCCGGCACGCCCCGCCCCGTCGACGTTCTCGTCGAGATCGGTGCCGAGGGCGGGCGCACCGGCGCACGCACCCTTGAAGAGGCGATCGCAGTTGCCGAGCGCATCGCGGCATCCGACGTGCTCCGCCTCGCAGGTGTCGCAGGTTATGAGGGATGCCTCGCGCACGACCGGTCGGATGCTGCGCTCGAAGCCGTTGGGGCGTACCTGGCGACCCAGGTCGAACTGCACGCCCGCATCGGGCATCTCTACGATGACGGCGACATCTATGTCACCGCAGGCGGCAGCGGTTTCTTCGACCTCGTGGCCAGGGCATTCGCCGACGCGGGAGCGCGGCAAGGTGCCGAGGAGCGCCCCGGTGGCGGACGCACCTTCTTCACGCTGCGTTCGGGAGCGTACATCGTGCACGACGAGGGCTTCTACCGAGGGATATCGCCGTTCGACCAGGGGCGCGAGAGCAGAGAGAAGCCGCGCTTCGCCGTGGGCATGTTCGGGGTCGGTCGTGTGACGTCTCATCCTGAACCCGGCCTGGCACTGATCGACGGCGGAAAGCGCGACTTCCCGTTCGACGAGGGCCTCCCCGCTCCGACGGCGATGAGCTCGAGTCTGGGGGCGGCGTGGCAACCCCTGAGTGGAGCATCGGCGTCAGCGATGAACGATCAGCACACCTACGTGCGCCTCGACGACGGAGATTCGCTCAAGATCGGCGACGTCGTGAGGCTGGCGCTGTCGCATCCGTGCACGTCGTTCGACAAGTGGACGGTGCTGCCGGTGGTCGAATCTGCCGACTCGGACGTCGTCGTCGACCTCGCGCACACGTTCTTCTGAGCCAGGCTGCGCCGCGACCGACCAGCGGTGTCAGGCGCTGAGCCAGACGACCTCGGAGGCGCCATCCGGAAGTGAAACCCGCTCGCCGTCGAGGTGCACGCCGCCTTCGACGACACGGATCTCGGACGAGACACCCAGCCCTGAAGACTCCAGCGTGCGCAACAGTTCCGGGTCATCGTCCGAGACGCGCAGCACGCGACCCACATGCCCGATCACCGCGTCGGCGAGCAGCACGAAAGGGGCACGGATGACCTTGCCCTCAGCGTCCGGAATCGCATCGCCGTGCGGATCGAAGCGAGGGGATCCGAGTCGGGCGTCGATGCCCTCAAGGAGTCTGTCGCTGATGGTGTGCTCGAGCACTTCTGCCTCGTCATGCACTTCGTCCCAGGTGTAGTCGAACTCCTGCACCAGCCAGGTCTCGATGAGCCGGTGCCTGCGGACCATTGCCAGGGCACGCTGCTCACCGGCCGGCGTCAGCCGCACAGCACCGTAGGGCACGTGCGAGACGAAGCCGGACTTCGCAAGCTTCTTGACCATCTCGGTGACCGACGACGGCGCGATGCCCAACTTCGCGGCGAGCACGGATGGCGTGATCGGCGCATCCTGCCATTCGGTGTGCGCGTAGATCGTCTTCAGATAGTCGTCTGCTGCAGGGGATGCCACCGCTCCAGACTACGCTGGCTGACTTGAGCCGAGCGAAGCCGTCCGTTGCATGGCCTCCGTCAGCTCATGGTCAGTTACCGCTCGACGATCATGCGTATGGGATGACTTCCGAGATGCAGGCAAGCAACTGGGGAGGTCGATAGTCAGGACGACATCACGGACATGTCGACCGTGCCCGTAGAGCCGCGCGTGATCAGTTGAGGAGGAGGGTCGGCGATGATCAGGTCTTGCGGTGCTTCGCCGGAGATCTGATCGAGCAGCACATTCACCGAGGCGCGACCGAGCTCGTAGAGTGGGAGCGACACAGTCGTGAGCGGAGGTGTCATCATCTCTGCAAACCAGGGATCGTGCACGGCGACAACCGATGCATCACCGGGAACATCGATGCCCGCCGCGGCAAGCGCCCGCAAGGTGCCCATTGCAGAAACTGCGTTTGCGACGACATACGCCGTTGGGCGTTGGCCGCGTTCTAGCAAGCGCACGGTCGCTTCAAAACCGTCGCGGGCGTCCCACCCGCCAGCCTCGTAGAGGTCTGGCGACTCGACGAGGTTTCGCTCGACGAACGCGGTGCGGAAGCCTAGATAGCGCGCTTCTGTTGCGGGGCCGTCGGCTCCCGCGATGAACGCGACGTTGCGGTGGCCGAGATCGAGCACATGTGCGGTAGCAATTTCTGCCGCAAGGGAGTCTTGCAGCGAGACGCCTGCGGCCGTGCCATCGCCAGGGCTATTGACGATGACAGTCGGGAGTTGAGAGGAATAACTGGCAGGTACAGCGTCGTCGCTGTATCCGCCTTGGAGAAGAAGTCCGTCGATTCGCCGCGCGTTGATGAGGGCGGTGAATGGATGCGGGTCGTTCGTGAGGTCTTCCACGTCGAGGAGGAGGAGTGCTGAGCCTCGCTTTGTTGCCGCCTGCTGTGCTCCCCGCACGAGCTCGCGGAACAGCGGGTTGGTGACATGGTCGAGCGCGAGGCCGATCGTGTCGGTACGCGACCTTCGTAGCGAACTCGCCGCGGAGTTCGCTACGTAGCCGAGCTCCGCAACTGCACGCATGACGGCATCCCGCGTTTCTTCGCGAACAGTGAGGGACTCGTCGCCGTTGAGAAGGCGTGAGACCAAGCCCGGTGAGACTCCCGCGAGCTCGGCGACATCGCGTAAGCGTGCCGGACCGGACATGCATCCTCCTGCGGTCGGTGGTGTGGATTCAAGTGTGCCAGAGGTATATCGATTTTGTTGAAGAAGACGGGGCGGTTACCATGAGGTAAATCGAAATACCGGAGCGAAATATGGACAAGTTTCTCGCATACGAGCGCGGGCTAGAAAAGTTCTCACCACTGGAGAACGTCGTCGTCTATGACGACTTCGACTTGGGAATGAATGGCTGGCTGGACCTCACGCCCAACTTTGTGCACGAAGGATTCGTGCAGCAGCCCTCGCGAATCGATCTCGGATCCTGGGGGCCAGTCATGCTGAGCTCTGCTCCGATGCGCCTGGCTGCGTCGCATGGCTCGATGGAAGGTACGTACTCACTCAAGCTCGCCACCCGCCCCGTTGCTGGTGCGTATGAGGAGCAGCCTGTCCCCGGAAGCATGAGTGTCGCGATCAAACGCCTCACCGGGGTGAAGCCCGACGACGACCTCATCCAAATCGAGGCTTGGTACTCGTACACGACTCACCAGGACCGCGCTGGGGTGGGCGAGGATGCTGTGCGCGCGTTCGGGTTCTTCTTCGACATTCAAGATGCCGAGCATCGGTGGCAGCCGACGATTCGCTTCGTTAACAACGCGAACGGTGTTCCGGTTCGTCGCTGGCAGTACGGCCAGGTGCGCCCTGGAGTTACGCGTGACGATTGGTGCTTCGGGTTGGAGAACGGATGGGAAGCTCCCGGAATCGACACGATCTGGTCGGGTCGCCGTTACGCCGACGGCTCAGGTGACGGGTTCGACTGGGTGCCGGGCGGCGAGCAGCGCCTCGTATTCAACGAGAGCCCCGACAAGCTGAACTGGATGTACTTTCGCCTCACGGTCGATATCGCTAAGCGCGAGTACGTCGAGATGCAGAGTATGGATCAGGTGTACGACCTGCGGGGCATCTCGCCGACGCTCGCTCCCTGCTACGAGGGGATCACGAACTTGATCAACCCCGTGTTCTGGATCGAAACCGACACTGACCGCACGGTGGAGCTCTTCCTCGATTCGACCGTCTACTCGACCGGGCGCTCCCAGGCGCCGAACTTGGAGAAGTGATGCTGACCTCTGCCACCACGGTTCTCGAACGCCGCACGACGTTTACCGAACCTGGCGCCACTATTGCCTACGAAGCCGGTTGGGCATCGGAAGCTATCTTCTTCCTCCAGGCTTCCGAAGGCCACGGCGCACTGACCGTTACGCCGGAGATCTCTCCCGACAGCTATGTCTGGTCGCCCGCTGGTGCCTCGAAGACGTTGGAACCCGGCGCCGAGGTCGTCTCGGTTCCCCTGACTAACTTCGGCACTTGGCTTCGCCTTCGCATCGACGGGGCGACGCCGGAGCAGCCGGCCACAGTGCTCATCCACCTCAGCCTCAAGGGTTGACGCGTCCGCGCGCAACCGCAACCACCTATCGAAAAGAGTCAAAGATGATCAAGAAATACCGTTCGTTGCTCGCTGCCTCGACAGCAATGATCCTTGCCGCTGGGCTTGCGGCCTGCGCACCTTCTAGCGACGGGGGCGGCTCCGATGCAGCCTCGTCTGATGTGTCGCTGCGCGTGATTGTGTACACCTCGAACCCTGACCAGCTCGCGCTGTTGGATTCGATTGCCGAGGGATTCGTTGAACAGAACCCCGAAGTCAGCGAAGTGAAGTTTGAGAGCATCAGCGCGACTGACCTCGACACGAAGCTCACCGCTGAGCTCGGTACCTCCGAAGCCCCCGACGCCTCGTGGATGACCGTCGTCAACTCGCGCCGTTACATGGATGCAGGTGCGCTCGTCAACCTCGCCCCGGCGCTCAGCGAGGCAGAAGGCTACGACGTAGATGACCTCATCCCGTCGCTGACGGAAGAGTGGACCGACGGCGAATCCGTCTACGGTGTTCCATTCTCGACCAGCACGCAGGTGCTGTACTACAATTCCGACATGTTCCGTGCGGCTGGCGTCGCCACGCCCGACGAGATGATCGAAGCCGGCACTTGGGACTGGGAGAACTACCGCAAGGCCGCGGCCGTTGTTGCCGACAGTCAGGGGGTTCCCGCTTACGCTCCGACCTTCGACAACGTTGAGCTGCTGTTCCCGCTGATGTACGCCTACGAGGCATCGCCGTGGAACGCCGCAGCGGACAAGTGCATGGCCGACAGCGACGAGATGGTCGATGCTCTCTCGCTCCTGCACGACATGATGTACATCGACAAGTCGACTACGGTTCCCGGGCAGTCGGCGAATGTCTTTGACGGCAGCGCGGCGTCGAGCATCGCATACCTTTCGAGTGCTTCGCTGCTCGCCGACGCATCGTTCGAGTGGGGCGTTGTGCCCACACCCGATGGCCCCACCGGCTCGCACCCGACCGTAGGGCAGTCGGCCTTCGTCGCCTTCGAGAAGGGCAATCACCCCGAGCTTGCTTCGAAGCTCGTGGCACACCTCACCAACGCCGCCAACGCTGGAGAACTCGCAGCGCACTGGGTGCCCTCGCGTGAATCACTGCTGACGGCAGAGCAGATGAGCGAGCGCCAGCCGCTTCTCACGGTTGAGCAGTTCGAACCGATCATCGACGGCACGATCAGCAGCGGAAAGATCGTCCCCGTTTCGCGTAACGGCGGAGCCGCGCAGGGTGTGTTCCTCACCGAGCTGAACGAGCACGTATTCACGCCGGGCATCGATGTCTCCAGCGCGCTGGCCGAGGTCTGTGGGCCCGTGCAGGACGCTCTCGAATCTCGTTGATCCACTAGCCCGCCCGACTATATACGCCGTCGGGCGGGCCCATCCTGAGGAGAAGACCCATGGGTAGTGCTTTGTCACGCTCACGGCGACGTGCCAGGAGTGACGGTTCCTTCGGGTACATGCTCGCTGCGCCCGCCATCGTCGGATTCGCGCTGTTCGGCGTCTTTCCGTTGCTCGAGGTGTTCCGTCTGAGCACTTCCCGGGTGAACTCGCTGTCGGGCGATGAGGAGTTCGTCGGGCTAGAAAACTACACACGGCTTATCGAAGACCCAAGCATGCCCACGATCATGGGCAATACAGCGTTCTTCGTCATCACGCTCAGTGTGCTCGGCACGGTGCTCGCTCTTGCCCTCGCGCTGCTCGTCAACCAGCAACTCAAGGGCATCGGATTCTTTCGTGCCGCGATCTTTTTGCCTGCGCTGATCAGTATGGTGGCGTGGACCATCGTTTGGGGTTACATCCTGCAGCCCAAAGGTCTACTGGATGCCTTCCTCGTGAGCCTTGGTGCCTCGCCTCAGCCGTGGCTACGCGAGCACTGGCTCACACTTACCATCCTCGTTGCGGTGCAGGCGCTGAAAAACGTCGGTCTCAACATGATGATCTTGCTTGCGGCGCTGCAGAGCGTTCCGGCTGAGGTCAAGGAAGCCGCGCGCATGGATGGCGCGGGGCCATGGCGCACCTTCCGCAACATCATCCTCCCCGAGATCTCGCCCTCCGTGCTCATGGTTTTCATGCTCATGATCGTCGGCTCGTTCAAGGTGTTCGACGTGATCTACCTGCTCACTCAGGGAGGCCCTGGCGCCGACACAACCGTGCTTTCGTACTACATCTACGTGCAGGCCTTCGAACGAAACGACATCGGCTACGCCAGTGCGCTCAGCGTCGTATTGTTTTTGCTTGTCGCCGCGATCACCACGTTCGTTTGGCAGTTGCGAAAGAAGGTCGTTCCCTATGCCTGAGCTCGCTTCCCGCCGGTCAGCCCGTGCGATGATCCCCACACGCCGCAAGAAGCGGACCGTGCGCTCTATGACCCAACTTGTCCTCCGCTACCTCGGTTTGTCGGTCGTTGCTGCAGTGTTCCTCGCCCCATTCATCTGGATGGTGAGCGGATCGCTCAAGTCAGACGCCGAATTCAAGGCCTTCCCTCCGACACTTTTCGGCAAGGAGATTCGCTGGGACAACTACGCCCGGGTCTTCGAGCTGCAACCGTTCGCGCAGCAGTATATGAACTCGGTGATCGTTCTCGTGTCGGTATGTGCGTTGACGGTGGTTATCGCCGCCGGCGCTGGCTACGCCTTCGCTCGCACCTCGATGCGCGGCGGCAACCTGGTGTTTCTCGTGCTGCTCAGCGGCATGTTCATTCCGATCGAGGCCACGATTCTGCCGCTTTACCGCATGGTCGTGGCGCTTGGATGGGTAGATACGCTCATTCCGCTGATTGTGATCTCGGGTGCTGTGACCGCCACTCCGATCGCTGCGTTCATCATGCGTCAGGCCTTCGCATCGCTCCCTCCCGAGTTCGGCGAAGCAGCACTCGTCGACGGCGCTGGGCGCTGGCGCACGTTCGCACAGATTTACTTGCCGATGGTCACACCCTCGATCGCCGCGGTCGTTATCTACACGGCGTGGCTGAGCTGGAACCAGTTCCTTGAACCGCTGCTGTTCCTGCGGTCAAGCGCGATGCTCACAGTGCCCGTAGCGCTGACGCACTTCGAAGACATGGCAGGACCCCTGTGGGGTGTGCAGGCAGCGGCCGCGACGATGTCGGTGGTGCCCGTGATTCTGATCTTCCTCTTCGCGCAGAAGCAGGTCGTGTCTGGCCTCACCGAGGGAGGGATCAAGTGAGCTTGCACGGCACTGTGCGCGCGGCCGTGCTGCACGCACCGGGCGACGTTCGTATCGAAGAGCGCCCGGTTGCGAAGCCCGGTCCTGGGCATGTACAAATTCGGGTCGAGGCATGCGGGATCTGCGGATCCGATGTGCATTACTTCCGAGAGGGGCGCATCGGGCACTACGTCGTGGATGCGCCGATGGTCCTGGGCCACGAAAGCGCCGGAACGGTGCTTACCGTTGGATCTGAAGTCGACAGTTGGCTCGTCGGACGCACCGTCGCGATTGAACCCGGAGTGCCGTGCGGTTCGTGCGGCGAGTGCCTGCACGGCCGATACAACCTGTGTCCCGACGTGGAGTTTCTTGCCACCCCGCCCTACGACGGTGGGCTCGCCGAGGTTATCGTTATGCCGGCGAAGTGGGTGTTCGCTGCTCCTGAAGGCATGTCTGCTGAGGTGGCGGCCATGGCTGAGCCGTTGTCGGTCGGACTATGGGCGTGCCGCAAGGCGAACGTCGGGCTTGGCGATCGGGTACTCGTGACCGGCGCTGGCCCCGTGGGGCAGCTTGCAGCGCAGGTGGCTCGGGCACGCGGCGCGCACGTCGAGATCTCCGATGTTTCGCAGAGCCGGTTGGAGGTCGCGCGCGCGATCGGCATTTCTACCGCGACTGTCGGTGACGGAACCCGCTACGACGTGCTGTTGGAGTGTTCCGGAAATCAGCAGGCGCTCGACGGTGGTATCGACGCGCTGGCTCCCGGCGCGCGTGTGGTTCTGATAGGTATGGGCGCTCCGCGGATCGAGCTTGATCTGGGCGTTGTGCAGGGTAAGGAACTGAGCATCTTCGGCTCCTTCCGATACGCGCACACCTACGTCGAAGCGTTGGAACTGCTCGGTTCCGGAGCAATCGATGTCGCGTCGCTCATCACCCACCGCTACCCACTGGACCTCATCGAAGACGCGCTGAACGCTAGTCGCACTGAGCCGGACGCGATCAAGGTCGTCGTCACGATGAAGGCGGACGATGCTGACGAATGACGTCCTGGTGATCGGTGAGAGCCTCATCGATGTGCTGAGTCGTCCCCAAGGATCCAGCGAGGCAGTCGGCGGGTCGCCAGCGAACATTGCACTGGGGCTGGGCCGGCTAGGCGCGCGTGTGCGTTTGCATACCGCGCTGGCTGACGACGCGCATGGGCAGCGCATCGCGGCTCATCTGCTCAAGTCGGGTGTCTTCGTAAGCGCAGAGTCGTGGTCGCTAGATCAGACGTCAAAGGCCGTCGTGACGGTGGATCCCGAGGGGATTCCTGCCTATAAGTTCTTGATTGATTTGCGAATGTCTGCACCGCGTTGGGATCATGAAACGGTTGTGCACGTGGGCTCGATTTCCTGCTTTCTCGCGCCGGGCGCGGACGAGGTAGTGCGATTCATCGGCGGAGTGCCCGCGAACGTGCTGCTCGCCTTCGATCCGAACATTCGGCCACAGCTCCTCCCGGAACACTCGGTCGCCGTAGCGCGGTTCGAAGCGATCTGCGAGCGTGCTGATGTCGTGAAGATGAGCGACGAGGATCTCGACTGGCTCTATCCCGGCACCCAAGTAGAAGCGGCGATGACGCGGATTCTGCGGGCAGGGCCGCAGCTCGTTGCTGTGACGCGAGGTGGAGAAGGGGCGCTGTTGAGCACCGCGAAGGACCTCGTTCGCGTGCCTGTGCCGCGCGTGACTGTGCGCGACACGGTGGGAGCGGGCGACAGTTTTATGGCAGCGCTGATCTACGGCGTGGCGCGTGATGGACTGCCAAGCAGCGCCAGGGCGCTCGATGATCTCGGTGCATTCGCTGCCCGCGCTGCGGCCATCACGGTGACTCGCGACGGGGCCGACCTTCCGTGGACTCGGGAGCTTGGCGCCGCTCAGGGCTGATGCTGGTGCGGCGGCGATACGCTGTTGAGATGACTGATCGGCAGGCAGAAGCTCTCTTGGGTTCGGTGCGCGACGCAGCCGGGTATATCCCTGAGCGCACCACGCACGGCCTCGGCCCGTGGGACGGCGACTGGCCGGTCGGCGATCAGTACGACCCTGAGCTTCTCGAGCACGGCGACACGCGCAACGTCATCGACCGCTATCGCTACTGGCGGATGGAAGCGATCGTCGCCGACCTCGACACGCACCGGCACCCGTTCCACGTCGCGATCGAGAACTGGCAGCACGATATGAACATCGGCTCGATCGTGC
>JBEBSN010000018.1:0-38191 GCA_040394295.1 Microbacterium sp. | reverse complement strand
GTGAACTCCACCCATCGATGATTGTAGTAATCGTGCTGTCCGCTCGCGTCTGTGCCGACGACGATCTGCGCGCCGGCCTTGAGCTGGTCGATCTGGCCCTCGTAGGCCTTGCCGCCGTAGATGGCGACGACGCTGGTCGCACGGTTGCTCGTCAGCAGGTCGATGTCCTCGTACACCTGCACGGCGAGCTCACGCGTGGGGACGACGATGAGTGCTTTCACACCTGGCTCAGGGTTCAGTCCGAGACGCTGGACGACGGGGATGCCGAAGCCGAAGGTCTTGCCTGTACCGGTCTTCGCCTGGCCGATGATGTCTTGCCCGGGCAGTCCGAGCGGAATGGTCTGCTCCTGAATGGGGAACGCGTCGACGATGCCCCTGGCGGCCAATGCGTCAATGATGTCCTGATCGATACCGAGATCAGCGAAAGTTGTCACTTTGAGTTGTGCCTGTCCGTCGGCGAATCGATCGGCCGACAATTGAAACGGATCCACGCCGTCTCTTGTGCCACAGGCGCGGGGCCCTGCTCCTATGGCAGGACACCTCCAGCCTACCCGAGGGCGACAAAACCACCCGAAGACGCTCGGAACCCGCGCAGGGATGGGTTCGGCGCGGGTAGTCTGAACGCGTGGTGAAGTGGTTCTGGCAACGTGACACGCCCCGACGTGCTCTCTCGCTCCGCAGTCGCGGAGATGTAGGGAATGCGACGAGGGTGGACTTCGCCGAGCTCGCGCCCGAGCTCGACAGATTCCTCGGCCAGGCCGCGTATCTGCAGCTCGGCTACTTCGAGACGCTGACGCGGCTGATTCGGGCGACGCCCGAACTCGACGAGAAGGAGGCGCTTTCTCGCGCCGCAGGTGCTGCGCTCGACAAGCATCGTGCGATCCTCGACATCATCACGGAGCGCGGCGACGACGCCACCCAGCTCATGCTGCCTTTCCGCGAGCATCTGGATGCCTTCCGCCGCAAGACGATAGGCGTCAGGCCGAGAGAGACGCTGCTGGCCGTGTACATCACCGCCGGCATGCTGGACGACTTCTACCTGGCACTGGCCTCCAGTTACGGGGAGACCGGACGACGAGTGGCTGCGATCCTCAGCGAAGACGACGCCACCGACGAGATCGTGGTCATTCTGACGCGAACGATCGAGAGCGACAAGGAGTGGCGCTCGCTGCTTTCGATGTGGGCGCGTCGTCTTGTCGGGGACACGCTGCTCGTCGCCAAGCAGGCGCTGCGGCCGGAACGGCTTGCCGAAGAGGAGCATCGCGTCGAGCCGGTGTTCACCGAGCTCATGGGCGCGCACGCCCGTCGCATGGACGCGATGGGGCTTGCTGCCTGACCGAGGTCCGGACTTCGCAGTGAGAACCGCTCAGATACCGAGTGCGGCCTTCTCGGATGCATCAGATCGACGGCGCAGTTCCGCGATCACATACCCGACGACAGCCGAGATCACGACAGCACCGACCACGCTGGCCAGCCAGAGCCAGATGCTGTCCTGGCCGACGCCCATCCACTGCATCGCCGTGTAGACGACCGCCGAGACGGCAGTGGCGACGGCCGGCACCACCACGACACCACGAAGGTGCCGGAACGGTACGAGGTAGTGCACGGCGATGCCCAGTGCGCACGCGGCGATGAGCGCGAGAAGGATGTACATCGCGGGTCAGGCTACGAAGCCGACGCGACGGGACTCTTCGGTGCCCAGTTCGATGTAGGCGAGGTGCGCGGTCGGCACGATGTAGGAGTTGCCCTTCACATCGGTGAAGTTCACGTGTGCGGTGCTCTGCTCGAGAGCACCAGTCACCTGCGCGCGAACATCGTCTGCGCTGGTGGCGGTCTCGAAGCTCAGCTCGCGGCCGGTGTTGATGATGCCGATGCGGATTTCCACGCGTGCTCCTTGAAGTTCGGGGACTGCGCCAACTCTACCCTGGAGGAACGTCACGAGATCGGGGCAGCGTCACTGTTTCGCCGTGAGCGCACAACTCGCCGGGACGCGGCGCCGCGTGTGCGCCGGCGGTGTCGGATGCTGCGGATAGCGTGGATGTCATGACACAGGATGCAGGGCAGCGCGCGGTGATCTACGCACCTGTCGACGCATCCGCTGTCATCATCGGCGCACCCGGAACAGGTAAGACGCAGACCCTCATCGATCGGGTCACTGCGCTGTTGAGCGACGCTCGCCTCACTCCGGAAGAGGTGTTGGTGCTCACTCCGAACCGGCAGGCGGCCACTGTGCTGCGTGACCGGATCGGTGTGCGCATCGGGCAGGCCACGCCGGGGCCGCTCGCTCGTTCGCTCGGCTCCTTCGCCTTCCAGATCGTCCGCGGCGCAATGGTGCGGGCAGGGGAAGAGCCTCCCGCGCTGCTCACCGGCGCCGACCAGGACCGCATCATCGCCGATCTGCTTGCCGGTGACGCCGACGATGAGGAATCAGGCGCCGTGTCCCGCTGGCCGAGCACCCTCAGCGCTGCAGTGAGAGCGTCGAAGGGGTTCCGCTCGGAGTTGCGCGCGTTTCTCGCCGAATGCACAGAGCTCGGCGTGCTCCCCACTGAGCTGCAGGGCTCTGACCGAGAGGTATGGCGGTCAGTGGGAGAGTTCGCCGACGAATACCGCACCGTCCTGGCAGGCATGCGAACGGCGTATCGAGATGCCGCCGACCTCGTCAGCGAGGCCGCAGCCATCCTGCGTGAAGCGGATGCGGCGGTGTTGGGGCCGCTCGCCGCGCTTCGCATCGTCTTGATCGACGACGCGCAAGAAGTCACTCGTGGCGGGATCACGCTCGTGCGCGCTCTACGCGCCCGCGGCATCGCCGTGTTCGCATTCGGTGACCCCGACATCTCGTCCGGCGCCTTCCGCGGAGCGAGTCCACAGCTGTTCCACGAGCTGTCAGGCGTCCTCGACAGAGTGTTCGTGCTCGACACTCCGCATCGGCAGCAGCCGGCGCTGACCGATCTGACGCGCACGGTCACCCAGGCGATCGGGGTGGCAGGCCGCGTCGAGCATCGTCGAAAGCCCGGGCCCGTCCCGGCGGTCGCCGACCCGTGCGTTCAGACTTTCCTCGCGCCATCGCCGTACGAAGAGGTCGACCGTATCGCCGGCATTCTTCGCGACTGGCATCTCACGCACGGCATCTCCTGGAGCGATATGGCAGTGATCGCCCACGACACGAGGCAGGTCACGTCGCTGGAAACCGAGTTGGCTGCACGGGAGGTACCCACGCGGGCAGCCGGTGTGCAGCGGCCGCTGGGCAGCGAAAGCGTCGTCCGCGACATCGTCGGGATCGTCCGCCTCGCCTTGCAGCCTGTCGACGAGCGCGAGCCCGAGGCGCTGATCGCCGCGCTGCGATCGCCGTTCGGCGGGATGGACGCTGTGGGCCTGCGTCGTCTGCGCGCACGGTTGCGCCACGTCGAGCTCGCCGACGGTGGAACGACGCCTGCCACAGAACTGCTCCGGCAGGCCATGGCGTTCCCCGCGCACTTCACTTTCATCGATGCCCCTGAAGCGCGTGTCGCCTCTCGCTTTGCCACCACGCTCGCCGAGACGACGGCGGCCATCGAGTCAGGTGAGACGATCCACGAGCTGCTCTGGCGCATCTGGGACGATGCCAGGGCCCTGGACGGATCGAAATTGCAGCAGCACTGGCGCGACCTCGCCGGTCAGCCCGGCGGCGGAGAGACCGCTCGCGCTCTCGATGCACTCGTCGCGCTGTTCGACGCGGCGAAACGGTTCGTCGAACGAACACCCAACGAACGCGTCGAGACGTTCGTGCGTGACATCCTCGACAGCGAGGTGCCAGAAGACACGCTGTCGACGCCCGAACGTCCTGGGCTCGTGACGCTGCTGACCCCCGCCACCGCCCTCGGCACGCAGTTCGATTCGGTGATCATCGCCGGCGTGCAGGACGGCGTATGGCCCAACACCCGCCTTCGCGGTGGCTTGCTCGAGACCTGGGCGCTCGCAGAGGCGGTCACGGCTGCACGCACCGGCGCCCCGGCATCAGCTCCCGGTGCTCTGGATCGACGCCGTGAGGCACTGCACGACGAACTGCGGCTGTTCGTGCGCGCCTTGTCACGGGCGCGCTCTCGAATCGTGGTGACTGCTGTCGACGACGACAGCACAGGCCCGAGCCCCCTGTTCGCCTTCCTTCCTGACCCGCCGCCGGTGTCTGAGCATCCCGCCGCCGAGCATCCGCTCACCCTGCGCGGCCTCGTCGCGCGATATCGCCGCACGCTCACGAGCTCGTCGGATCCGGCCACGCGGGCAGACGCCGCCGGGCAGCTCGCCGTGCTCGCGGCCGAGGGAGTGCCCGGTGCCGACCCGCGAGATTGGTATGGAGTCATCCCCCCCTCTTCCGAAAAAGGACTGCACGATCTGACCATCGAGGCCGCCAGAGTCTCGCCTTCGAAGATGGAATCCTTCGAAGAGTGCGAACTCAACTGGGCGATCGCGTCCCTCGGGGGCGACAGCGTCCTGCCGCCATCGGCGGGCATCGGGACGATCATCCATGAGGCGATGGAGACCGTGCCGGACGGCGAACTCGAACAGATGCGCGCCGTGCTCGCCAAACACTGGCCCGAACTGGATTTCGAGACCGAGTGGATCGGACGCAAAGAGCGTCGTCGCGCCGACCTCTACGTCAATCGCCTGCACTCGTACCTGAGCGACGTCGAGCGCGAACGCGGCCGCGTACTCGCGAGCGAAGTGGAGTTCCGGTTCGCGGTGGACGTGGCCGAGCGATCGGCAGATGCCGACGGCGCAGAATCGGCGGCCGCGCCCGTGGTGTACGTCGGAGATGACGTGAACGGCCCCCATCGCGCTGTCGTGCACGGATTCATCGACAGAGTAGAGGCGTATCCCAGTGGTGCAGGGGAACATTCGGCTGCACGTGCGCGCGGAGCAGAGAAGATGGCCGCAGGAGCCGATGGAGAATGCGTCGTCGTCGTGGATCTGAAGACAGGCAAGTACGAACCCGATTCCGACAGCAAGGTCGAAGCGCATGCGCAACTGGCGGCCTATCAGATCGCGGTGGAGCAGGGGCTGGTCGAGGGGGCAGACGCGGCGGCGCTCGCCGGGGCACGCTTGCTCGTCGTCGCCAAGACACTGTCTGGCAGCGACTATCGAATCGCCCACCAGCACACGCTCGAGGGTGAGGCGCGCACGCGCTTTCTGAGGCGGCTCGCAGACGCGGCCTCAGGGATGTCAGGGAGCAGCTTCACCGCGCATGTCGAGGCGCACTGCGCTGATGTGCAGTGGCGAGTGCAACCGTGTCGCATCCACACGGTTCCGGCGGTGAGTGCATGAGTTCATGGGCGGGGAGCGAACACGGTCTCTCAGCATTGGACGTGGCTGCTGCGCTCGGACAGCCGCCGCCGACGGCCGCGCAGCAGCGGGTCATCGAAGCACCTCCGACACCTGCCCTGGTCGTGGCCGGTGCGGGCAGCGGCAAGACCGAGACGATGTCGGGCAGAGTGGTCTGGCTCGTCGCCAACGGTCACGTGCGCCGCGACGAGATCCTCGGGCTCACCTTCACCCGAAAAGCCGCGGGTGAACTCGCCGAGCGCATCGGCGCACGTCTGGCGGTCATCGATGAGTTCGGCCGCCGCGGACTCCTGCCGCACGTGCCGGAGATCGTGGCGTCCAAAGCTCTGGCGCGAGTGGAGGCTGCGTCCACGGCGCTGCAGAAGAGCGCCGTGCGCACGCAGGTGCTGGACGAACTTGCCGATCGGTACGACACCGGGTGGGATGCGGCGACCCTCCGCGCCTCAGACGATCTGCTGATTCGGCCGAGGGTCTCCACGTACAACGCGTTCGCCGATTCCATCGTGCGCGAACACGCCGCGCGGATCGGCCGCGACCCGGATGTCGCCATGCTCAGCCAGGCGGCCTCCTGGATGCTGGCGCGCGAGATCGTGCTGCGTGCTGATCTGCCGCAGCTCGAAGACATCGAGTTGTCGGTCGCGACCGTCGTCGACGCTGTGCAGCGCCTTGCCGGCGATGCTCTCGATCACCGCGCCGATCTGGCCCGTGCCGAGCGCATCGCGCTCGCGCACGCCGAAGCATTCGAGCCATACCGCAGTAACCCCGACATCGCCAAAGTCACTGACAACCTACTCGCGCTGCCCACGCTCACGGCGCTCGTGCGTGAGTACATCGCCGAGAAGCACCGCCGCGGCGTGCTCGATTTCGCCGATCAGGTCAGCGGCGCCTTCGACATCATCGAATCGTCACCCGATGTGCGCGCAGACCTGCGCGAACAGCATCGCGTCGTGCTGCTCGACGAGTATCAGGACACCTCGGTGATCCAGACGCATTTCCTCTCGGCTGTGTTCCGGGACTCCGCTGTCATGGCGGTGGGCGACCCTCACCAGTCGATCTACGGGTGGCGCGGCGCCAGCGCCGACAACCTCTACGCGTTCGCACGTACCTTCGCTGACGAAGCAGAACCGCACAGCTACAGTCTGATGACGAGTTGGCGCAACGACAGCACCATCCTCGCCGTGGCCAACCGGGTGCTCGAACCGCTCCAGAGACCGGGGCTCGATGTGCCACCGCTTCAAGCCCGACCGGGAGCGGGAGCGGGGCGGATCGACATTCGTTACCCGCTCACTGTTCACGATGAGGCTGGCGAAGTCGCCGACTGGTTCGCTGAGCGGCGCGCAGCTCATACCGACACGGCGAAACCACACACGGGCGCGATTCTGTTTCGTTCGAAGCGGCACATGCAGACTTTTGCAGAGGCGCTCGCCGCGCGCGGCATCCCGCACCGCATTCTTGGTCTCGGCGGCCTCCTGGCCACTCCTGAGGTGGTCGATGTCGTCTCAGCGCTGCGGGTGATCCACGATCCGACTGCGGGATCCGCCTTGATTCGGCTGCTCGTCGGGCCGCGCTTCGGCGTCGGCGTGGCCGATATGGGGGCACTGTACGACCTGGCCAGCGAGCTCTCACGGCGCGACAGCGGTCTGCTGCCGCTGCCTGATGAGCTGAGAGCGCGTATTCGCGCGTCGCGGGGAGCCGACGAAGCAGTATCGATCGTTGACGCTGTCGACGTCGTGCGGGGACTGCGAGACGACTACCGACTCCTCGAGCGCATCACTGCCGAGGGCCGGGCGCGCATTCGAGCAGCAGGCGAGGTGTTCGAACGTCTGCGGCGCGCGGCAGCCCAACCGATTCCCGAGCTGATCCGCCTGATCGAGCTCGAGCTGCGCCTCGATATCGAACTCGCGGCCAACGAGACCCGCGGGCCGGCGCGTGTCGCCGCGACGCAATTGCGGGCATTCGCCGATGAGGTGCGGGCGTTCCTCTCCGCAGATGCCCGTGGCACCATCGGCAGCCTGCTGGCGTGGCTGGACAAGGCAGAGAGCACAGACGAGCTCATGCCTCGTCCCGAGCCGCCCGAGCCCGGTGTGGTGCAGTTGCTGACGATCCACGGTTCCAAGGGGCTCGAATGGGACGCTGTCGCGGTCGTGCGCCTGGTCGAAGGCGAACTGCCGTCGCGTCCGACCGACACCTCGGGATGGTTCGGATTCGGCGTTCTGCCTTTCGCGCTCCGCGGTGACAGCGGCGCTCTGCCCACGTTTCGCTGGGAACCGCCCGTCGACGATGAACCTGATGCCACCAAGCGGCTCAAGGCCGGTGTCGCCTCACTCACCAGCAAGAGCAAGACGGCGCCGGGAGCGCTCACGGTCTTCAAAGATGCGTACCGTGCATATCAGCAGCAGGAAGAGCGCCGCCTCGCCTACGTGGCTGTCACTCGTGCACGAACCGACCTGCTGCTTTCGGGCTCGCATTGGGCAGGCCAGAAGAACCCCCGCGAAGCGAGCCCCATTCTCCTTGAGGCGATCGAGGTCATCGGCGCCGCCCCGATATCGCAGATCGATGCCGATGAGAATCCGTACGCGGGGGAGGGCAAGACCAGCGAATGGCCGCTGGATCCGCTGGGTGGTCGGCGGGCTGTGGTCGAGAGTGCTGCAGCTCTGGTGCGCTCTGTCGAAAGCTCGCCCGCGCCCAGCGTCCAGCTGAAGCGTCTGCTTGCGGAGCGGGCGGAGCGGCAGCGAGGAGTCGACGCCACTCCGCCGACGCGCGTGCCGGCCTCCAGGTTCAAGGACTATGTCACCGACTTCGACGAGACTGTTCGCAGCCTGGCTCGTCCGATGCCCGAACGGCCCTATCGTCAGACCCGCCTCGGCACGCTTTTCCATGCGTGGGTCGAGCACCGCTCCGGTCTCGTCGGCACCGCTCCGAGCCCTGAGGCTGCGCTGTGGGAGACCGACGACGAGCAGCCAGATCCGCTCAGCGTCTCGGCGGCCGACGAGGCAGATCTCGAGCGACTGCGTGAGATCTTCGAGCGCAGCGAGTGGGGCGACCTCAAACCCATCGCCGTCGAGATCGAGATCGACTTCGCCCTCGGCGGGCACATCGTGATCTGCAAACTCGACGCGGTCTATCGTCGGGAAGACCGCGGCGACCGTATCGAGATCGTAGATTGGAAAACCGGTAAGGCTCCACGAGGCGCTGCCCAGGAGGACGAGCGCATGCTGCAACTCGCGCTGTACCGCCTTGCCTACCACCGACGTTTCGGCGTTCCGCTGGAGGAGATCGATGTCGCGTTGTACTACGTCGCAGATGATCTGGTGATCCGCGGCGATCGGGTTTACTCGGAGGAAGAACTCGTCCAACGCTGGAGTGCCGCGCGGGCGGCTCGCTGAGCCTCTACGGCTGAGTCGAGACCATCCTCATCGCGCGACTTCACCTCTTCCGCGTCGGGGTCCGATGATCCGTTCCCGGAGCTCGTGGAAGGCTCGGCATCCCAGGCCGATGCGACATCGCTGAGGTCTTCGGTCGCATCATGCGGACGTTCGGGATCTTCGTCTGAGATGTCTTCACCTGGCAGAAGGTCTGCGGGGTTGAACGCGTCGGTCTCCATCGAGGTGTTCGTGCTGACGGCAGCGGTCGCGGGCACTCGGTCAAGCGCGTCCAACGCCGAGTCGACGCCGTCACTGCGAGTGGCGATGACGGCGAGGTCATTCTCGCGCAGTCCCTCTGCGAGCGAATCGAGAAGGGCGGCAGCATCATCCATGATGTCGGTTCGGTGCAGCGTGTCACCGTGCACGAGCCAGCGCGCGAACTCCAGCTCTGCCAGCAGGCGCCCACGTACTGCCAGAGCCGCATCCGGTGCACGATCCGACGCTTCGGCATAGGCGGAGTGCACACTGCCGGCAGCGTCCGGAGCGGACGAGAGCCAAGCGAGATCCACCGCCGGGTCGCCTAGCGACAGCCCGTGCCAGTTCAAAAGACCGACGACGAAGGGCCCTTGATCGGGGTCGTCCTCGAAAAGGAACGACGTCGCCTGGACTCCGCCGAGAGTCACCGCTGATTCGAATCGCCAGAGGTCATCGTCATCGACCGCTTCGCGCCACCTGACAGTGAGACGAGCCGGCACGCGCCCGGTGGCGGCTGCTCGATCGACGAGCGCTCTGACCTCATCGCGGGATTCTTCGGCGCTGCGAGCGGTCAGGCCTGCGCTGCGGACGACGGAGGCAGGCAGCGCATGAACCGCGGCGATGGACGCGCCGATCGATTCGGCCGCTCCTCGGCCTCCTGGCAGATGTGCAGCCTCGATCTGGAATCCCGGCAGGAGCTCAGTCACCAGAGCCCGGCCCTCGGCGATGAGTGTCTCGCCGCAGTACTCGGGGGCACGGAATGGCAGCATGGCCCTGGCGCCAGCTGTCAGAGCCCGCAGAGCCAAGGATTCGCTGGCCAACTCGCGCGCGGTCTCGTCGTCGTCACCGACGCGTATCGCGAGCTCGCGCCCGTCGGCGAGAGTCGCCACCGCAGAATCGAAACGACCATCGCCGTCGGCGGCCAGAGTTCGTGCGCCGACGACCTCCGCCCCCGGCAGTGCGGCCGTGACCGCCGCCGCTAGAGTAAAGGGAGACCGTGCCATGCCCCTAGGGTAGGTCGGCTCAGGTGCGGTTCCGCCTACGCCACGCCTGCGAAAGAGGGACTTGATGACTGTGCGTCGTGCGCTGCTGGATCGTGCAGCACATCTCCGTGACGAACCGGGGATCCTCGACGCGCTGCGCTCTTCTCACGATGCGCGTGTGATCGTCGTTCGCGACGGCCGTGCGCGCGTCGACGACGGCACCCTTGTCACGGTGGCGCCGAGCGAGGTGGGCGACGCGGACTGGGCGCTTTTGGGGCGCCATCGCGACGGCGGTTCACTGTTGTTGGCCGCACCGAAATGGGCCCCGGAGTCGATCGACGCCGCGCCGGCGGAGACGTGGCTAGGAATGCGAGACACCGGGGGACTGCTCGACGCAGACAGCACCGAACTTCTCGTCGAAGCCATTGCGCTTGCCGGGTGGCTTCGCGATGCCCGTTTCTGCCAGCTCTGCGGCCGCGAGAGCGAACTGCGACAGGCGGGCTGGTCGCGACACTGCTCGACATGCGTTTTGGACATCTTTCCCCGGACCGATCCCGCAGTGATCGTCGCGGTGGAAAGTAGCGACGGCAAGAGTCTGCTTCTGGGCGCGAATGCGAACTGGCGGGGCAGGATGTACTCGTGTTTCGCGGGCTTCGTCGAGGCTGGCGAATCGCTTGAGGTCACCGTGCACCGCGAGATCGAGGAAGAAGCCGGTGTGCTTCTCGATTCGATACGGTACGTGGATTCGCAAGCGTGGCCGTATCCGCGCTCACTCATGATCGGGTTTCGGGCGACGGCATCCGACGAGCGTCGCGCACGCCCTGACGGCGAGGAGATCATCGACGTCCGCTGGTTCACCCGCGAAGAGATCGGTAGTGCGTTGAAGGGCGACGGTCCGGTAGGGCTGCCGGGTGCGGCATCCATCGCCAGAGCTCTCATCGAGAACTGGTACGAGGATCGGGCGTGAGCGCGCTCGACGCACTGGACGAACGGCAGCGGGAGGCGGCATCCGTTCTGCGCGGACCCGTCGCGGTGCTCGCCGGAGCAGGCACGGGAAAGACCCGCGTCATCACTCATCGCATCGCGCACGGCGTCGACACCGGTGCGTATTCGCCGAGTCGTGTGATGGCGGTGACCTTCACCTCGAAAGCTGCAGGCGAACTGCGAGGGCGTCTGCGAGAGCTGGGCGTCGAGGGCGTCTCGGCCAAGACCTTCCACGCCGCGGCGCTCGCGCAGCTGAACTTCTTCTGGCCCACCCTGGCCGGATCTCCTGCTCCCGGCATCGTCGACAACAAAGTGCGACTGCTCGGCCAAGCAGCCGAGCAGCTGCGGCTGCGGCTCGACACCGCGACTCTGCGCGATGTCGCCAGCCAGATCGAATGGCGGAAGGTCTCGATGCTCTCGATCGAGCAGTATGCCGCGCTGGGACGTTCGGTGGGCCGCGTCAGCGCCGAGCAGCTCGTCGAACTGCAGAAGGCCTTCGAAACGCTCAAGGACGAGCGCCGGCAACTCGATTTCGAAGACGTGCTGCTCGCCTGTGCGGGGATGCTGGAGGCGGAGCCTCGGGTGGCGACGGCCGTCCATGAGCAGTATCGACACTTCACCGTCGACGAGTTCCAGGATGTGTCGCCCCTCCAGAACCGTTTGCTCGAACTCTGGCTCGGTGACCGGCGCGACATCTGCGTGGTGGGCGACGCCAGTCAGACGATCTATTCGTTCGCGGGCGCAGAGCAGAAATATCTTCTGGAGTTCGGCCGTCGGTATCCGGATGCCACCGTCGTGCGACTGGAGACCAACTACCGTTCGCAACCTCCCATCCTTGCGGCGGCCAACGCGCTGATGAAGGGACGCCCTGGCGCACTCGAACTGGTCGCAGCTCGTGAAGCACTGACCGCGGAGCCTCCGACCTTGAGCGCTTACGACAACGAGACGGATGAGGCGGCGGGTATCGCCGCCGCCATCCGCGCGCGGATAGCCTCCGGTGCATCGCCTTCTGAGATCGCAGTGCTTTATCGCGCGCACTCGCAGTCCGGAGCCATCCAACAGGCGCTGGGTGAGGCGGGCATCGCATCCACCGTGCTCGGGGGCAAGCGGTTCTTCGACATGCCTGAAGTGCGCCAGGCGGTTCTCGCGCTACGAGGCGCGTCGGTGGCACCGACCGAACGGGATTTCCTCGCCAACGTGCAGAAGGTGATGCGCGAGATCGGACTGAGCGATGAGCCGCCTGCGGCCGGGGGAGCGCAGCGTGACGGATGGGAAGCGAGGCGCGCGATCCTGCGCCTGGCAGAGGAAGCGCCCAGCGGAACCACGCTGCGCGCTTTCAGCGAGACGCTGATGGCGCGCGCGAAAGACCAGCACGAACCGGCCATGCAGACGGTGACGTTGTCGACATTGCACGCCGCCAAAGGCCTCGAATGGCCCCATGTGCACGTAGCCGGATGGACAGAGGGCGCACTGCCGATCTCCTACGCGACGGGCTTCGAAGCAATCGACGAAGAACGACGCCTGGCCTATGTCGGCATCACGCGCGCCGCGCGGACCCTGTCGCTGTCGTGGGCTCGCGCTGCAGGTCGAGGGGAAAGGCAGCCATCTCGTTTTCTTGCGGAGATCGGAACGACTGACCGCGGCACCGGCATTCTGCGTGAAACGTCAACGCGCGCCAGACGTGGCGGCCATCGGGGCTGATTCGTACTGATCTCGGGTTGTTCGACGGGCGGGGTTCGGCGAGGATCCGTGTCACGAGCGCTGCCGCCTCGGCTGTGCGCGCAGCAGTGATGCGCCCCGAGGTGGAGCCCACCAGCTGAGCGTGCAGGCTCGGCCATGACGGGTCCTGATCGCGTTCGTGACTGTCGCGGCATGACAGGCACGGAGTGAGCCCAGGAACGACGAGTGGGCCGACGGTCGTCGCACCTGGTTCGAATGCGACAGGAAGATGCGCGACATCCTCTCGCAGGTAGCCCGTGAGCTGCCGGGCGGATGCTGCGCCATGCACGAGCACGATCGCCACAGCGTCGGGGTCTGCGCGCTCGACGGTGCGAAACCCTTCATCGTGCAGCGCGACCTCAGTGCGTGCCTCGATCCGGGAGTCAGCCATGTTCACGCTCTCGATCCATACTCCAGGCAGCTCAGGCGCGTCCGTCAGCAGGACGGGTCGCAGCGCCGCGAGAAGCTCACGCGCTGCGTCACGCGGAGCACCCGCACCGTGCGCGATCACATCGAATGCGTTGAGACGGAATCCACCTCGAAGAACGTGCAGCAGACGTTCGACCCACGGTTCGGCAGCGGGAATCCGCACGACGGACTCCAAGCCGAACTGCACCGTGTCCGCATCACGCCACAGCAAGGGATAGGCCGGATCTAGGCGAGTAAGCGTCGGGGGAGTGATCGGGGACATATCCCGATTCTGGCCACGTCGAACCTGTCGCGGGGCGGAAGGGCGTGATCCGTGGAAAACTCCGCCGAGCGTCCGATTGTGCAGCACCACGCGGGTGCTGCCGTCGACTAGACCGGAGTATGACCTTCGGGATTGTCATCGTCTGACTTCTCGTCCGCAGGCGGCTGGTCGTCGGACTCAGCGCCCTCCGGCTGCTCGCCTTCTGAGAAGTCATCCCCGTCGAGAAGACGGGCCAGCGCCTCGTCGAATTCGTCAGCCACAGGCGCCTCGCCGCGAGCGCGCGCCTGCAGGCGCTCGATGAGCGCGGTCGGATCGTCGATGTCCTCCGCACTGGGCTGCAGGTCAGGGTAGTCCCAGAGCGAATCGCGGGCGGCGATACCCACGGCATCGGTGACCTTCTGCCACATCGCTGACGCCTCGCGCATCCGGCGAGGCCGCAGCTTCAACCCGACCAGAGCGCCGAGCGCGTCCTCGGCGGGGCCGCCGACGGCGCGCCGTCGGCGCGCGGCCTCGGCGAGACGGACACTGTCCGGAAGGCGAGACGTGGCATCAGCAGTGACGACGTCGACCCACCCGTCGATCATCGCGATGATGTTCTCCAGGCGAGCGAGCGCCTCGCGCTGGACTTCGGTCTGCGCGGGCAGAAGCGCTCCACCCTCGATCGCAGCGCGCAACTCTTCCGGATTCGACGGGTCGAGGCGACTGGCGACGTCCTCGAGTGCGTCGACGTCGACGGTGACACCTCGAGCGAAATCGGTGATCTGCGACATCACATGCAGGTGCAGCCATTTCGCGTGGCGGTACAGACGCGAGTAGGCCAGTTCGCGGGTCGCGAGATAGAGCGCGATCTGATCTTCGGGGATCTCGAGCCCTTCGCCGAACGCCGTGATGTTCTGCGGTATGACTGCGGCAGTGCCGGCGGGCAGCACGGGGATGCCCACGTCGCCGCCGGACACGACCTCGAGGGAGAGATTGCCGAGAACCTGCCCGAACTGGGCGGCGAACACGGAGGAGCCGAGCCCGCGCATGAGCGTGCCTGCGCCCTTGATCGCATCGCGCATGTCTTCCGGCACCTGGGTGTCGAGCGCGCTGGTCAGCGCATCAGCGATGCTGGTCGACACGGGGCCGGCGATCTCTTTCCACACCGGCAGCGTCTTCTCGACCCATTCGCCGCGTGTCATGGCCTGCGGCGCCTCTGCGAGCTCGGAGATGGTGGTGGCTTCTCCCAGCCACAGGTTCGCGAGCGCGAAGGCATCCACGAGCGAGGTGCGCGAGCCGGCATCGACGCCCTGACCCTCGCGGTTGGCGATGTGCAGCGCCTGACGCAGGGCATTCTCCCATGGGTCGCTGACGAAGGCGCCCTGCAACTGCTGCATGAGGCCGGCCATCATCGCCGGGTCGAGTTGGAGCCCGTCGGCGCCGCCCAACGCGTTCTGCAGTGCGCTCAGATCGAACTCGCCACCGCCCGCGCCGGACATCATGCGCCGCAGGAACTCCTGGAAGTCCTCGGGGTTGGGTTCGTTGTCTGCCATGTCGGTCGCCTCTCAGCACGTCGCAAGCTGTGCCATCTACGCTAGTTGCAGGTTTCTGTACGCGACCCCGGAGCGGGCAGATCTCTGTACGCCGGTCGCGAACGACGGAGGATCCACTTGTCTCATTCCCGCATGCCGAGGCTGTCCCGCAGACCTCGGGTCGGACTCGGTGTCTGGTCGCTCATCGTCGCGCTCATCTCGCTCGTGGTACTCACCTTTCTCCCCACCCCTTACGTGTTCCAGCGTCCGGGCCCGGTGTACGACACCCTCGGGACGGCGCCCAGCGCTGACGGAGAGCAGGTTCCGCTGATCGCGATCGAAGGAGCGGAGACTTTCGAAACGAGCGGCAGCCTGAACCTGACGACCGTGCAAGCAGTGGGCAACCGTGAACGGACGCCTTCGTGGTTCCAGCTCGCAATGGCCTGGATGGATCCTTCCCGAGCGGTCGTGCCGATCGACGTCGTCTTCCCGGAGGGGTTGACCAACGAGCAACGCGACGAGAACAACGCCCTGCTGATGGTGGATTCTCAGCACGAGGCCACAGCTGCAGCTCTCGATGAGCTCGGCTACGACACCGGCGCCGAAGTGCAGGTCGTCTCTGTCATAGAGGGGACACCTGCCGACGGCGTCCTGGAGGCAGATGACATCATCGTCGCCGCTGACGGGGTCGAGCTCAGCAGCGGCAGCGCTCTGCGCGAGGCCATTCAGGAAGGGGAGGGCGCCGAGATCGAACTCACGGTCCTTCGTGACGGCGATGAGGAGATCGCCGTCACGCTCGAGCCCGAACTCGATACCTCGCGAGGCATGGATAAATGGCTCATCGGCATCACCCTGGCGACCGAGTACGACTTCCCCATCGACGTGACCATTCAGCTCGACAACGTCGGCGGCCCCAGCGCCGGAATGATGTTCGCCCTCGGAATCGTCGACGAGCTCACGCCGGGCGCGCTCACCGGCGGCAACGACATCGCAGGCACCGGCACGATAGAGGCGACAGGCAACGTCGGCCCGATCGGCGGCATCCGCCAGAAGCTCTACGGCGCGCGAGACGCGGGGGCGAAGTACTTCCTCGCACCGGAATCGAACTGCGACGAGGTCGTCGGGCACGTCCCCGACGGGCTGAGGGTGCTCAGCACCGCAACGCTTGAGGAGGCTCTCGACATCCTCGAGGTGATCGCCCAGGACGGTGACGTCGAAGGGCTCCCCACCTGCTCGACAAGATGATTTTCGCTGAGAGCGCATGCACAGCCCTCACCTAAGAGGGCACGCATAGTATGGACGGGTGACCACGACCTCGGCGCCGAATCCGGCCACGCCCCGTACCTCTCGAAGAATCCTCACGATTTCGCTGGCGATCATCGCCGCGATCATCGCGGCTTTCTTCGTCTTCGCCTCGCTCTACACGGAGTTCCTCTGGTTCGACCAGTTGAACTTCGCGAACGTGCTCACGACACAGTGGCTCGCCGTTTCGGTGATGTTCGTCGTCGGATTCCTGGGCATGGCGGTGCCGCTGTTCATCGTGATCCAGCTGGCATATCGCCTGCGTCCGGTCTACGTGCGCCTGAGCTCGCAGCTCGACCGCTACCAGGAGGTCATCGAGCCGCTGCGCCGACTTGCCATGTGGGGCATGCCGATCTTCTTCGGTCTCTTCGCAGGCTTCGCCGCCGCTGGTAACTGGGAGACCGTCTGGCTGTGGTTCAACGGAAGCGCCACGGGCGTCACAGATCCCGAGTTCGGCATGGACACCGGGTTCTACCTGTTCGCGATGCCGTTCTACTCGATCCTGCTCGCGTTCGTCTCCGCTGTCATCCTTCTCTCGCTCATCGTGACCGCGCTGGTTTCGTACCTCTATGGCTCGGTGCGCATCGGTCAGGGCGAGCTTCGCATCTCGAAGCCCGCGCGCATCCAGCTGGCTGTACTGGCCGGCGTCTACCTGCTCGTGCAGGCGGCTAGCCTCTGGCTCGATCGCTACCTGACGCTCGTCGCCGAAGAAGACCGCATCACGGGTGCCGCCTACACCGCGGTCAACGCGACGATCCCCGGTATGGCCATCCTGGCGATCATCGCCGCGCTCGTCGCCGTGCTGTTCTTCGTCACCGCGGTGATCGGCCGCTGGAGGCTACCGCTGACGGCAACCGCACTGCTGATCGTCGCGTCCCTCGTCGTGGGCCTCGGCTACCCGTGGGTGGTGACCACCTTCCAGGTGCGTCCTAACCAGAACAGCTTCCAAGCCGAGTACTACCAGCGCAACATCGACGGCACCAAGGCCGCGTACGACATCGCCGACCTCGAGGTCACGCCGTTCAAGGCCGCGACCGACGCCGAGGCCGGCCAGCTTCGCGAAGATGCCGAGACCACCGCGTCCATCCGCATCCTCGACCCGAGCATCATCAGCCCCACCGTGCAGCAGCTCGAGCAGTTCCGCGGCTACTACCAGTTCCAGGACACCCTCGATGTCGACCGCTACGAGATCGACGGGGCCATGCAGGATACCGTCGTCGCCGTACGAGAGCTCGATGTCTCTCGCCTCGGCGAGAGCAACAGCTGGAACAACCGCACAGCGGTCTACACGCACGGCTACGGTCTTGTGGTCGCCGCAGGAAACCAGCGCACCAGCGAGGGCGAGCCGGTGTTCCTCGAGCGCGGTATCCCGACGGCCGGATTCCTCACCGAGTCCGAGGACTTCCAGCCGCGCGTGTACTTCGGCGAGGAATCACCGCTGTACTCGATCGTGGGAGCCCCGGAAGGGACAGAGCCGGTCGAGATCGACTATCCGCGCGGTGAAGACGGCGCCAACGAGACCAAGACGACCTTCGACGGCGACGGGGGACCGGCGATCGGGAACACGTTCCAGAAGCTGCTGTTCGCGCTGAAGTTCCAAGAGGCCGAGATCCTCTTCTCCGATCTCGTCAACGAGGACTCGCAGATCCTCTACGACCGTGACCCCGTCACCCGCGTGCAGAAGGCCGCACCGTACCTGAAGCTCGACAGCGATCCGTACCCGAGCGTGGTCGACGGCCGCGTCGTCTGGATCGTCGACGGCTACACGACGAGTTCGACGTACCCGTACTCGACGAGTGTGAGTCTCTCTGACGCGATCGCCGACTCGAACACGTCGGCGCCGAGTTTCGCGATCGACGACATCAACTACATCCGCAACTCCGTCAAGGCGACGGTCGACGCCTACGACGGCTCGGTCACCCTGTACGCGTGGGATGACAAGGACCCGCTCCTTGAGGCATGGCAGAAGGTGTATCCGTCCACGGTGCAGCCGATCGACGAGATGTCGGCGGATCTGATGAGCCACGTACGGTACCCGACCGACATGTTCAAGGTGCAGCGCGAGATCCTCGAGGTTTACCACGTCGACACTGCTGGCTCGTTCGCACAGCAGGACAACCGCTGGCAGACGCCGGACGACCCGCGCAACCCCGACAACCTGCAGCCGCCGTACTATCTCTCGATGCAGATGCCGGGGCAGGACTCGCCGCGATTCTCCATGTTCTCCACGTTCATCCCCGCCTCCGCGCAGGGAACGACGAGCCGTAACGTGTTGATGGGCTATCTCGCCGTCGACTCGGACGCCGGGTCGACGGAGGGTGAGAAGGCCGAGGGTTACGGACAGCTGAGGCTGCTCGAGATCGACGCCGACACGACGGTGCCCGGCCCCGGTCAGGTGCAGAACACGTTCAACTCCGACCCCGACGTCGTGCGCGACCTCAACCTGCTGCAACAGGGCGAGTCGCAGGTCAAGTACGGAAACCTGCTGACGCTGCCTGTCGGCGGTGGTCTGCTCTACGTGCAGCCCGTGTACGTGCAGTCCTCCGATGCCGCAGGTACACAGCTTCCTCTGCTGCAGAAGGTGCTGGTCACCTTCGGCGACAGCATCGCGTTCGAGGACACTCTCACCGCAGCGCTCGACGAGATCTTCGGCGGCGACTCCGGTGCGAGCGGTGGCGATGAAGAAGTGAAGCCCGTCGACCCGGATGACGGCACGCCGCAGCCTCCGGTGGATGAGGGCGACGCAGATGAAGCAGACACAGACGAGGGAACGACCCCGAGCGTTCCCACGGATGCTCGTGAAGCGGCACTCGCCGATGCGCAGCAGGCGCTGAGCGATCGTGAAGCAGCGCTCAGGGACGGCGACCTCACCAAGTTCGCTGAGGCTGACGGCCGACTCACTGACGCGATCACCGAGCTGCTGGCTCTGGAAGAGGCGGCGCAGTAGCGGCTGGCGCTCGAACAGAAGATCCCGGCTGAATCGCGCGATTCAGCCGGGATCTTCTGTTTCGCCGATCGTGTTCCACCGATGGGACGGCGCATGCGAAAGGCCCCTGATCAAGATTTCTCCTGATCAGGGGCCTTTCTTGTGTCGCATTCTCGTTGCGGGGGCAGGATTTGAACCTACGACCTCCGGGTTATGAGCCCGGCGAGCTACCGAACTGCTCCACCCCGCGGCACGAGTTATAGCTTAGCACGGGAATCGAGGTCAGTCACATCGGCGCAGGATGCCACCGCGCTGCGGATGCGCGATGATGGGGGCATGTCAGACACCGCCCCCATGAGCGTCGCCGTATGTCAGTTCGCTCCGACGGACTCCCGCGCGGACAATCGCGCACGCATCGCGGAGATGACGGCTACGGCAGCCAGTCGAGGCGCACGGCTGGTGGTGTTTCCCGAGTACTCCAGTTACTTCGTCGATCCGATGGATTCGACACTCACCGAAAACTCCGAAGCGCTCGACGGGGAGTTCGTACAGGCGCTGAAGGCCACGGCATCCGCTCATGACGTCACCATCGTGGCGGGGCTGGTCGAATCCGCCGGTGAGCGCGTACGCAACACGCTCGTCGCGGTCGACTCCGATGGGCTGAAGGCCACGTACCGCAAACAGCATCTCTACGACGCTTTCGGACAGACCGAGTCGGACTGGATCGAGGCGGGCGATCTCAGCTCTCCGCAGACACTGGAGGTCGGCGGGCTGCGCATCGGGATGATGACCTGCTACGACCTGAGATTCCCCGAGGTGGCGCGCACGCTCGCTGATGCCGGTGTCGATGTGATCGTCGTCCCTGCCGAATGGGTGCGCGGCGCGCTCAAGGAACAGCACTGGACGACGCTTCTCGCCGCCCGCGCGATCGAGAACACCGTGTATGTCGTCGCCGCAGACCACCCGACCCCCATCGGCGTCGGGCACTCGCAGATCATCGACCCTCAGGGCGTCGTGATCGCCGGGGTTGGCACGACAGCGGGAATCGCGACTGCCGAACTCTCGGCGGATGCGATCGCACATGTTCGTGAAGTGAACCCTGCGCTGCGGCTGAGGCGCTACGCCGTCGTTCCGCGCTAGCGGTGTGCACTCGGCGCGTCTGTCAGCACGCGACATGAAGGGGCAGCGTCAGAAGGAGGCCGCTCCCAGCCGCTCGGCGGCTTTCTGCAACACTTCGACCTTCTTGCAGGCGGCGAAGCGCACGAGCCCGGCATAATCGCCCTGGTGCTCGGTGCTCACGAACGCGCTCAGCGGGATCGCGACGACTCCGGCACGCTCTGGCAACGCACGGCAGAAAGCTGCCGCATCGGCGCCGCCGAGCGCTGTGGCGTCCGCGACGGTGAAGTACCCGCCTTGCGGCGGTAACACTTCGAACCCGGCGGTGCGCAATCCGTCGCCGAGAATCTCATGCTTGCGCGAAAGCGTCTTCGCGGCATCCACGAAGAACGAATCCGGCATCCGCAGGCCCACGGCGATCGCCGGCTGGAAGGGGGCGCCGTTCACGTACGTGAGGTACTGCTTCACCGTGAGCACCGCGGTGATCAGCTCAGCAGGGCCGTGCACCCAGCCGATCTTCCAGCCGGTGGTCGAGAACGTCTTCCCCGCGGAAGAGATCGTCAGAGTCCGCTCCGCCGCACCTGGCACGGTGGCGATCGGCGCATGCGGGGCCGAGAAGGTGAGGTGCTCGTACACCTCATCGGTGACGATGACGGCGTCGTGCCGATGGGCGAGACGCACGACCTCCGCCTGCACTTCCCGCGAGAACACCGCACCGGTGGGATTATGCGGATCGTTCACGAGGATGATTCGGGTGCGGTCGGTGACGGATGCGGCGAGCACTTCGAGGTCCGGCTGAAAATCCGGTCGGCGCAGCGGAACGGTGCGCAGTCGCGCACCGGCCAGAGCCACGGCGGCAGCATAGGAGTCGTAGTACGGCTCGAAGACGACCACCTCATCCTCGGGAGAGTCGATGAGCGCGAGCAGCGTCGCCGTGAGGGCCTCGGTGGCGCCGGCGGTCACGATCACCTCTGTCGTGGGGTCAGCGTTGATCCCGTAGAAGCGGTGCTGGTGTTCGCTGATGGCCGCGAGCAGATCAGGCGAGCCTCGGCCGGGAGGATACTGGTTCACTCCCTGAGATATCGCGGCCCGCGCGGCTTCCAGCACTTCGACAGGGCCGTCCTCATCGGGAAAGCCCTGCCCGAGGTTGATTGCGCCGGTTCTGACCGCAAGCGCAGACATCTCTGCGAAAATGGTGGATGCGACAACGCCATCGGGAGAAAGAAGACCCGCTCCGGCCGCAGTGCGCCGCCAGGCGCCAGTGAGAGCACTCATGCAACCCAGGCTAAGGCCATAGCCGACACTCATCTTGGCCATAACGAACGCACAGTTACGACCGGCACTCTGAAGAGGCGTTGTTAAGGAGCAGATCATGAACGAAGACAACATCCCTCAGGGGTCCACCCCGCCAGAGCAGTCTGCGTCACCGGACCACGGTCGAGCAGGCCACGACATGCCGTCGGCGTTCGCATCGGAGGCCGCCTCCGGTCGCGATCCAGAGCCGAGTGCACCGACGACGTCTGCGGGGCCGCAGCAGTCGCACGCTTCACCGCAAGGTGCCGCCTTCGGCATCCCATCGCCGATAAACTCCCACGGCTCCTATGCCGCCGCGGATGGCAGCACTCAGCCCACGCTTCCGCTCGGCTCCGACGCCGCGATCACCCCGATCGCTCCGATCACGTCGAAGACCAGCGAGAAGAAGTCGTTCGGTGCGGGAAAGGTCGCCGCGCTCATCGTTGCGGCATCGCTGGTCGGGGGTGCCGCGGGTCTCGGCACCAGCTATCTCGGAAACACGCTGTGGGCGCAGCCCGGCGGCACCAACGCCACGGGTCCGGAGACGATTACGGTGAACAACCCGGGCTCGGTCAATGAGACGACCGCGATCGCCACGCAGGTGCTGCCGTCGACGGTCACGCTCAGCGTGGCAGGGGCGGACAGAGCCGGCGGTGGCTCAGGCGTGATACTCAGCAAAGACGGCTACGTCCTCACGAATACCCACGTGGTCACGCTCGAAGGCACGGTCGCGAACCCAGCGATTAAGGTCACCACGTCAGATGGCCGAATCTACGATGCGACAGTCGTCGGCACCGATCCCCTCTACGATCTCGCCGTCATCAAACTCAAGGGTGCCGAGGGCTTGTCGCCGATCGAGTTCGCTGATTCGTCCCAGCTCAACGTCGGGTCAACCACCGTCGCGATCGGTGCACCGCTCGGGCTGTCGAACTCGGTCACGACGGGGATCGTCAGCGCTCTGAACCGCAGCATTCGAATTGCATCGGCTGGAGTGCCTGAGTCGGAGGGGGACGCTGCCCCGGAACAGCAACCGGACCTGGGCGAAGAGGAATCTCCCTTCCAGTTTGACCTCCCAGGGGTTCCTCAGCAGACCGCGACCGAGGCGATTTCGATTTCCGTGATCCAGACCGATGCCGCGATCAACCCCGGCAATTCGGGTGGAGCGCTGGTAGACAGTGAGGGCAAGCTCATAGGGATCAACGTCGCAATCGCAGCGACGGACAAGTCGAAGAAGGTGGCTGGTTCGATCGGCGTGGGATACGCGATCCCATCGAACATCGCTAAGCGCATTGCTGAAGAGATCATCGACGACGGCGAAGCCACGCACGGCCTTTTGGGGGCCATGGCCAGGGACGCCGCAGCGATGGAAGGAGCTGACCTCCTCGGCGCTTTCATCGCCGAAACTACTGCAGGTGGCGCTGCGGAAGCGGCAGGTCTGCAGGAAGGGGACATCGTCACGAGGTTCAACGGCGTCCCGATCTCCAGCTCGACTGATCTCACCGCGCAGGTGCGAGCGGCGGCGGGAGGCAGTGATGCGACGCTGACGTATGTTCGCGATGGCAAGTCGTATGACATCGACGTGCCCCTCGGCGAGCTGAGCCTGTGACCGCCAGGATGTGAGGCGATTCCCACCGCCGGATTCTCAGAGAAGGACGCCACCGCGCGATAGGCTCGCGGGGTGGCGTCCTTCTCTTTCGGCTCGGGTAACGCGGCCAAGCTGCTGCGAATCCCGCTGTATGCCGTCGGGCGCATAGGAACGCTTCTGGTTCCCCGAGGACGACGATGGGTGTTCGGATGCGGCGCCGGTGTCGGCGACGGGGCGCTCGCGCTCTGGCGAGTCGCGAAGGCGAACGGTCACGACCTCGTGTGGCTCACCTCCTCTTCCCGAGAACGAGCGGATGCTTCGGCCCTCGGTATCGCGTCGATCCCGAAGATCTCGCTGCGTGGCTGGTGGGCGACCGCCCGCGCGGGGGTACTCGTCGTCACGCACGGATTGGGCGACGTGAACCGGTATGCCGTATCCGGCGGCTTCGTCGTGCAGCTGTGGCATGGGATCCCCCTCAAGCGGATCGGTCTCGACTCTCCGGCGACGACGCAGGTGCCCGATGTTCCCGGTGCTGCCCTGTTGCGGCGCCTGGTCGGGCTGCTGTACCGCGGCGCGGCTCAGCGCATTCGTGTGATGCCCGCGGCATCCGATCGTGCGAGGGGCCGCCTCGAATCTGCCTTCGCTCTGGGAGACGGACGCGTCGTCGTGACCGGCGAGCCGCGTGTCGATGTGCTCTCCGCCGGCACCGAGAGCGAGCGACGGCATGCGGCATCCGCTGTGCTCACAGATGTCACAGGCGCTCTGCCGAAGGGGGCGCGCACGCTGCTCTACGCCCCGACGTGGCGTGACGGCGCAGAAGATCCGTCGATACCGACGGCGGCGCAGTGGGTGCGCATCATCGCGTTGCTCGAAACCCAGAACGCGGTGCTGTTCGTGCGCTCGCATCCGCTCGGCGCCGGAGAGTATCAGCCACCACTACCGAGCAGTCGGGTGCGGCGCATCGGGTCTGATGCGCTCTCGGACGTGACGCCGGTGCTGCCGGGTATCGACGCGCTCATCACCGACTATTCGTCGCTGGCCTACGATGTCGGACTGCTGGGGATGCCGGTGCTCTATCTCGCATCGGATGCACAAGAGTACGCCCGCCTGCGCGGCTTCTACGGTCGATACGAAGACGTGGCCGGCGACGATGCCGCGAAGGACTGGGCCAGTCTGCTCGATCGACTCGAGTCGGCGCTGTCGGACGAGCGTGTATTCGCCGAGCTGTCTGCGCAGTCCACTACGCTCAGCGCACAGATGCACGCATATCGTGATGGGAAGAATGCCCGTCGTGTATATCAAGCAATACTGGCCCGGGGAATCCCCGCGCCGAAGGGAGCACGATGACGACCGTCCGCATCGATGAGGACGCGGAGACGCTGATCATCGCAGGCACGGGGCCTAAGCCCGCCTCTGGCAGCCTCGCTGGGCCGCGTGCGCGCGTCGAGGCGAAGATCACCGGCGGCGGCAAGACGTGGAAAGCCACCTTTCCGCTTCGCGCGTCTCGGTGGGGCGGTGACGCGCTGCCGCTGCCCGCAGGCGCCTACGAGCTCGAAGTGGACGGCGTCGATCTCGACGGCGTCGAGACGGGGCAGGAACTGCTGCAGGGACTGCGGGTCGAGATGAGCGGCGCGCAGGTGCAGATCGCCCCGCCTCTCGCGCCGATCTACGAGTCTGACGAAGGCCAGACCGTTCTCGAGGGGCGCTACGTCGCACAGACCGGCGGTACCGAGAACGCCGTGTTCTTCGAGAGCTTCTACGGCCAGAGCGTGGGCTGCAACCCTCTGGCGATCGACCGCGAACTGTCCGTTCGGGCGCCGAGCGTGACGCGATACTGGAGCGTCTCGGACCTGTCCGTCGCTGTCCCTGCGGGAGCGATCGCCGTGGTCGAGGGAAGCCCGGAGTGGTGGCGTGCGCGCGCCGCGGCGAGACTGCTCGTCGTGAACGACTGGCTGCGGCGCCGATTCGCGCGCAAGGACGGTCAGAAGGTTCTGCAGACCTGGCACGGCACGCCGTTGAAGCGGCTCGCCCTGCACCGGCCGGGGTTCGACCCGCGCCGTATGGCTGCAGTGTTCAAGGAGTCCAGGCGCTGGGATGTTCTCCTGGCGCAGAACCTCTACTCCGAGCGCATCCTGAAGAAGGCATATGCGTTCTTCGGCAAGCCGATCTGGACCGACGGCTATCCGCGCAACGATGCGCTCGCAGCCGCGGACGGCCCAGCCACACGTGCGGCCCTGGGTATCGGCGCCGAAGAGCGGGTGCTGTTGTACGCGCCGACCTGGCGCGATGACCGCACCGAGATCGTCGACTTCGTCGATCCGCAGAGACTGGCTGAGCAGACCGATTCGGTCGTGCTGGTGCGCGGGCACTCGCGCACCCTGCGTCCTGGGCGCGACCAGTCCGGCGCGAGAGTGATCGATGTGACCGGCTATCCCGAGACCGCACGGCTGCTCGTCATCGCAGACGCGCTGATCACGGACTATTCGTCTGTGATGTTCGACTACAGCGTGACCGGCAAGCCGATGTACTTCCTGGTGCCGGATCTGGAGCATTATCGGGGCGAGCTGCGCGGGTTCTACTTCGATCTCTCCGAGCGTGCCCCGGGGCCGCTGCTGACGTCGCAGGATGAACTTGCTGACGCGCTGAACGACGATACGATCTCTGCCGCGTTCGGTGAACGCTACGCAGCGTGGCAACGGCAGTTCAACACTCGTGACGACGGCCATGCGGCGCAGCGCGTGGTGTCACGCATCCTCGACCTCGGCTTCGTCGACGCCTGATCCGCGCGCCGTCGCTCAGAGCGTGAGCCGGTCGCGGGCTGGAGTCGGTCGCTGAGCCTGAGTCGGTCGCGGGCTGGAGTCGGTCGCTGAGCCTGAGTCGACCGCGGGCTGGAGTCGGTCGCTGAGCCTGTCGAAGTGTCCGACGTGCGCCCCTTCGACAGGCTCAGGGAGCGCCGGGGGCGCGATGCGGCTGCGACCTGTTTCGGGAGAGCGTCGGTAGGTCGTCGCCACGTTCTTCAATGAGCGCACGTTTCTTGCGCCGCGACCATCCCTGCACCTGCTTTTCTCGGTGGTACGCCTCGTCGACGCGGTCGAACTCTTCGGCGTAGACGAGAGCGACCGGTCGACGCGTGAACGTGTACTTCGCCGCTTTCTCGACGACATGGTTGTGCTCCCAGACTCGGGCGATCACATCTGAGAAAGCGGTACTCCCTGTGTAATACGTTCCGTCGGAGCAGATCAGGATGTACATCCAAGCCATGCGAACAGTGTGCCGCGAGGTGTGACCGGATGCGGGGGCGACAGCAATCTGTGGATAACAGAGGCGCGGCGTGCTCCGCGCCCCTTCGACAGGCTCAGGGAGCGCCGGGCGGCGGAATGCTGGAGTCGGTCGCGGGCTGGAGTCGGTCGCTGAGCCTGTCGAAGTGTCCGACGTGCCCTTCGACAGGCTCAGGGAGCGCGGGGTGGCCCGGGAGCGCGGGGTGGCTTAGGGAGCGCGGGCAGGCTCAGGGAGCGCGGGGCGGTGTGCGCCTACGGCAATGGCGTGTTCTGCGTGCCAAGCCGCGAAGCGTCGACGGTGTCGCGTGCGCCGCGAAGAATGCCGCCGATGAATCCGAGCCCCCACGACACGTGCATCGTCGGGAGCACCGCGAGCGTCCAGATTCGCTCGCGCAGTGAGCGCTCGCCGCCGGGACGCAGCGCCATGGCCAGCACCAGCAGCGCATATGCGATGAGCGGCAGATACACGATGGATGCCACGAGCGATGTCACCGCGCCGACAGCACCGGTCAGTTGCAGCACGGCGACGATGAGCGCGAGCGCGAGGTTGAGCACGAGCGCGGGCGGTGCGAAGAATCGCAGACCGTTGCTGCGTCCGAACCGACGAACGAGTTCGCCGCGCCAGGCGCCGGTGGCGCGAAACTGGCGTGCCAGCCTCCACCAGCTCTCGCGGGGCCAATACGTCACTGACAGCTTCGGGTCGAGCCACACCTTGTGTCCGGCCTGGCGGATGCGAAGGTTGAGTTCCCAGTCCTCGCCGCGGCGGATCGATTCGTCGAAAAGGCCCACTTCGTCCAGAACCGCCCGGCGCATGACTCCGAGGTACGCGGACTCAGCCTCACCTTCGTGTGTGGTTCCGTGATACGCGCCTCCGCCGAGACCGACGGGGGAGTTGTACGCTCTGGCGACCGATTTCTGAAACGGTGTGCGCCCGTCAGCGCGCATCACGCCGCCGACGTTCGCAGCGCCGGTGCGCTCGAGCGTCGAGAGTGCACGCTGCGCATACCCAGGGGAGAGTTCGGAGTGCGCGTCCACTCGCACGATCGTCGGGTAACGGCTGGCGCGAATGGCAGCGTTGAGGCCGACGGGGATGTGCGCGGCTGGGTTGTGCACGAGACGGATGCGTTCGTCATCAGCCGCGAGCTGCTCTGCGAGCTCCGTCGTACCGTCGGTAGAGGGGCCGAGGGCGAGCACGAGCTCGGAGGGTCCGTGCATCTCCTGGTCGAGCACGGACGCGACAGCGTGTTCGAGGTAGCCGCGCTCGTTCAGCACGGGCATGACGAACGAGACTCCGCCGCGAGGTGTTGTCGAATCGTTCTCTTGCACCCCACGATCATGTCATGCGAGCCTGTGCTGCTGAGTACTCTGGAGAGATGGGTATCGTCTCGGATGCGCGCAAAGCATATCGTCTGTTGAACAGGGCGCTGGCTTCCCGCTCCGCAACCCAGCGCGTGCGCAAGCGGTTGGAGAAGCACGAGCCCGGCCGATTCCAGATCGCGGTGTACTTCGCAGACGCCGAAGTGAACATGTACCAGATGCGTCAGTGGTACCAGCCCCTGGTCGCACTCGCCGAGCGGTGGCCCGTCGTGGTTCTCGCACGCTCTTCCATGGGCGCTGAAGCACTCGTTGACGACGGCGCTCTTCCGGTGGCCTTCGTGCCAAAGATCCGCGACCTCGAGCGCTACATCGTCAAACAGGACATCCGCATCGTCCTGTACGTGAACCAGAACACCCGTAATTTCCAGATGTTCCGCTACGGCCGACGCTGGCACGTGTTCATCAACCACGGTGAGTCCGACAAGGGCTACATGGTCAGCAACCAGTTCAAGTCGTACGACTATGCGCTGATCGCGGGCCAGGCCGCCCGTGACCGGTTATCCAGGACTCTGTGGGATTACAACGTGAACCGCCGGACGATCACGATCGGACGACCGCAGGTGGATCACCACCTCGCAGATCTGCCCTACGCCCCGGACGACCGAACTGTCGTGCTGTACGCGCCTACCTGGGAAGGCGATCGCGCGTCCATGAGCTACGGGTCAGTGATCACCCACGGCGAGGCGCTGGTCAGAGAGCTTCTGCGCACGGGGCGCCATCGTGTCATCTATCGTCCTCATCCCCGCAGCGGGGTCGTCAATGGTGCGTATGGCGCGGCCAACAAACGCATCATCTCCGCCCTGGCAGCGGCCAATGCCGCCGATCCGTCAGCCCAGCACGTGTACGACGATGGCCCCGAGGTGGGCTGGCAGCTCGCAGCCGCGGATGTTGCGGTCCTCGACATCTCCGCGATGATCTATGACCGCCTCGCCACGGGTAAGCCGCTGATGGTGACGCGCCCGGCTGACCCTCTCGCGATGGTCGACGCGGCCGGCTATCTCTCGGACTGCGAGTGGCTGATGGCGGATGCCGCGACCGATATCGTCTCCGAAGTCGAGCGTGTCCGTGCCGACGATGTCGCCATCGCCCGGTTACGCATGTGGTCGCAGCACTACTTCGGTGACACCACGCCTGGCGTCGCCACCGAGAAGTTCCATGCTGCGATCGAACATCTGATGGCCGAGTGGGACAAATGGCATCTGCGCGAGATCGGTGCTGCTGCTCCAGATGAAGACGACGATGACGACGAAGAGAAGGATGACGAGGAGCTGTGAGCCATGGACTTCTCCAGAGCCTCGAGCGTCGCGTCGCGTCTGGAAGCCGTCGAGGAGTCGGCGTCGACGAACGCCGCCCTGCGTGCGCTCGCCGGGGATGCTGAAGCTTGGCCGCACCTGTCCGTCCTACTGACCGACAATCAGACCGCAGGCCGCGGCCGTCTTGATCGCTCATGGGATGCGCCGGCGGGCGCATCTTTGGCGATCTCCGTTCTGTTACGCGAACTGCCCGCCCGAATCGAGGCGCTCGGCTGGATCCCGCTCGCTGCAGGCGTCGCGATGGCGAAGGCGGTCGCCGCGCAACTGCCAGGGCACGAAGTCGGCGTGAAATGGCCGAACGACGTGCTGGTCGACGGGCGTAAGATCTGCGGCATACTCGCCGAATCGACGGGAGATTCTGTGGTGCTCGGGGCGGGGGTCAACACGCAGATGTCGGTCGAGCAGTTGCCGGTGCCGACAGCTGTGTCGTTCGCAGTGCTCGGAGTGAAGGTCGATGAAGATCGCCTGACTGCCGATTACCTTCGGGCCCTCGACCAGTTGCTCACCGCGCTCGTCGAAACAGGTGACGCAGAGACCAGCGGGCTGCATGGCGAACTGGTGGTGCGCTGTCTGAGCATCGGCCGCATCGTCGACGTCGCGCTTCCTGACGGTTCCACGCTCCACGGTCACGCCACAGGGGTCGAAAGCGACGGACGACTCGTCGTGGACGTTGCCGGGCACGAGAATCACGTCGCCGCGGGTGACGTCGTGCACGCGCGCCTCACTTGACATCGACAACCCACAGGCACAATGGAGGGGTGACCCAGCCCGTGACCCTCGGAGGCCGGCCGATGATGCCGGCACCCGGCGCTCCCGCCGAAGAGCTTCTCATCGCGCGCTTCCGCGGCCATGCGCGTTCGCTGTTCTGGAGCGCCGTGCTGCTGATCGCCGTTTTCGGCGCCACGGCATACTTCTACGACAATCTGCCCGAAGGATACGAGAACTGGATGCTGCTCACCGCTGCGGCTGCCGTGATCGCGCTCGGAGTTCTGGTCCCGTATGTGATCTGGGTGTCGCGCACGTACACGGTGACGACCAGACGGGTGATCGTGCGGCACGGTGTCGGCGCTCGTCAGCGTCGTGAGATGTCGCATGTGCGCGGTTACACGATCAGCGTGCGGCGCGGCATCCTGCAGCGAATGTGGGGGGCGGGGACTGTCACGCTTTCCAACGGCGTCGACGCGCCGATGAAGCTCACGAATGTGCCCAACGTCACTCTCGTGCATGAGACTCTGGCCGATCAGATCGAGGTCAATCAGATTCTCGCGCATCGCGATGCGCAGTCGATGTCGGATTCGGACTCCGACCACTGAATCGCACGCGCTCGCCCGGTCGTTCGAAGACCCGGGATGCGAGAGAATAGACGCGACGAACGGAGAATCATATGGCGTTGCGTGTGGGAGTGATCGGCGGGGGACAGCTGGCCAGAATGATGATCGCTCCGGCGGTCGAGCTGGGGCTGGAGATCAGTGTGCTCGCCGAGGCCGACGGGATGTCGGCGAAGCTGGCTGCCACTCAGGTCGGCGACTACCGAGACCTTGACACCGTGCGCGCGTTCGCGAAGGAAGTCGACGTGGTCACATTCGATCATGAGCATGTGCCTCAAGAGGTGCTGCGCGCGCTCGTCGATGAGAACATCGCTGTTCATCCTGGCCCTGACGCCCTGCAGTTCGCTCAGGACAAGCTCGTCATGCGCGCTCGTCTGGCAGAACTCGGAGTACCGCAGCCGGACTGGGCGGCTGTGTCTGACGTAGATCAACTGCAGGCGTTTCTCGACGATCACGGCGGCCGCGCTGTGGTCAAGACTCCACGCGGCGGCTACGACGGCAAGGGCGTGCGCGTGGTCCGAGCCGCCGCCGACGCGGCCGACTGGCTCGCTGACGTCGCCACGAGCGCACGGGGTGACGAACCTGCCGCGCTGCTCGTCGAAGAACTCGTTCCGTTCACTCGTGAACTCGCGCAGCAGATCGCCCGTCGGCCGAGTGGACAGATGCTCGCGTACCAGGTTGTCGAGACGGTGCAGCGCGATGGCGTGTGCGCCGAGGTCATCGCTCCTGCACCGGGTGCAGGCGATCGACTCGCCCAGGTCGCGGAAGGCATCGGTCGCCAGATCGCCGAAGGGCTGGGTGTGACGGGGATGCTGGCTGTGGAGCTGTTCGAGACCGACGATGAGCGCATCCTCGTGAACGAGCTGGCGATGCGTCCGCACAACAGCGGCCACTGGAGCCAGGACGGCGCGGTGACGAGCCAGTTCGAGCAGCACCTCCGTGCGGTTGCCGACCTGCCTCTGGGCGATGTGTCGCCGCGCTCGGCCTGGTCTGTGATGATCAACATTCTCGGTGGTCCGGCCGAGGGAACGTTCGAGAGCCGCTTCGACGCGGCGATGAGCGCACACCCCGAGGCCAAGATCCACACCTACGGCAAGGCAGCGCGTCCGGGGCGCAAGGTCGGGCACGTGAATGTCGCAGGCGATGACCTCGACGATGTCGTGTACGTCGCGCGCGCTGCGGCAGAGCACTTCGTCTGAGAGCCTTTTTCGCGCGCCGTTCAGCAGAACCTGGGATTTCAGACCGTACCCTGGGGGAGTGACTGAGCCTCTGCACTCCTCCGCTGTGCCCGTCGTCGGTGTCGTCATGGGCTCTGACTCCGATTGGCGCGTGATGAGCGACGCCTCCCAAGCACTCACCGAGTTCGGGATCGCGCATGAGGTCGAGGTCGTCTCAGCTCACCGAACGCCCGACAAGTTGATGTCATATGCGCGCGAAGCGCGTGGTCGCGGCATCCGCGTCATCATCGCCGGGGCCGGGGGAGCAGCGCATCTGCCGGGCATGCTCGCATCGATGACTCCGCTGCCCGTGGTCGGTGTGCCCGTTCCCCTCGCATACCTGGACGGCATGGATTCTCTGCTTTCGATCGTGCAGATGCCCGCCGGTATCCCCGTCGCGACGGTGTCGATCGGAGGAGCGCGAAACGCCGGCATCCTGGCTGCTCGCATTCTCGGTGCATCCGATGCGTCGATCGCAGATCGCGTCGAGGACTATGCCAAGACGCTGGAATCCCAGGTTGCGGAGAAGAATGACCGTCTGAAGGGTTCCCTGTGACGATTGCCGCGCCGCACGCGACGGCGCGGGCGGGGCGTCCGCTGGTTGAGACACGGCCGCTGCGTAATCCGGACACTGCTGATTCGGCTTTCATGGGCAGACGCGGCTGGTGGCTGGTCGTGATGAACGTGCTCGTGCCGGGGTCGGCTCAGATCCTCGCCGGGCGCAACCGCAAGCTGGGTCGCATCGGATTGGCCGCGACGCTCGTCAGTTGGCTTCTGGTCATCCTGGCGCTCGCTGCCGCGTTGTTCTCGCGTCCCGTGATCGTGTGGGTCGCGACGAACTGGTTCACGCTCACGGCCCTGCAGGTGCTGTTCGTCGCTTTCGCGGTGCTGTGGGTCGTGCTGACGCTTGACACGTTGCGGATCGTGCGCCTGGTCAAGGTGCCTCCGATCTCACGTCTCGCGATACCGGTGGTGGCGTTGATCCTGCTCGGTCTCGTCGGTGGCGGCGCGGCGTACGCGGCCACTGTCGCCGGCTCCAGCCGCGGAGTCATCGGCGATATCTTCGGCCAGAGCGGGCCGAGCCTGCCGCCGAGCGACGGCTATTACAACATTCTTCTGCTCGGTGCTGACAGCGGCGACGGCCGCGATTCGATGCGCTTCGACAGCATCTCGGTGGTGTCGGTCAATGCCGCGACAGGCAAAGTCACCATCACCGGTATCCCGCGCGAGCTGCCGAATGCGCCCTTCAGCGAGGGCAGCCCTATGCGAGAGCTTTACCCGAACGGGTTCGAGGGTCATTCGTCTTCGACGTGCGGATGGAACGGCTGGATGAACCACGTCCGCAACGCGGCCGAGGTCTGCCGAGAGGACAATGGCGCCGGACTGTATCCAGATGCCGGCGCCCACGGGTCAGCCCCGGGGATCGAAGCCACGAAAGACGCCGCCGAGGGCATTCTCGGGATCGAGATCCCCTACTACATCTTCATCGATATGAACGGCTTCGCGGCGATGATCGACGCGCTCGGCGGAGTGGACATCAACGTCACCGAGCGCCTGCCCAAGGGGGGTCCTCCCGAGGGATGGCAGGGAACCGATGTCAACGAGTGGGCGATCGGCTGGATCGATCCAGGTCAGCAGCACATGAACGGCGACACCGCCCAGTGGTACGCGCGCTCGCGGTACACCACGAGCGACTGGGACCGGATGGAACGCCAGCGCGAGCTGCAGGTCGCGATCCTCGATCAGTTCACACCGCAGAACATTCTCACGCGATTCAACGAGATCGCCGCTGCCGGCACGGTGCTGGTCGATACCGATCTGCCCAAGGACAAGCTGTCTGAGTTCTTCGACCTGATGCTGCTGGCGAAAGAGCAGGATGTCGCCACGATCGAGCTCACGCCGAAGCACGGCGTCGATGAGTTCGAGCCCGACTTCGACTACATCCGAGAGATGGTGCAGGAAACGCTGCATCCGCCGACCGAGAGCCCGACACCGGCCCCTTGAGTCGCCCCGCCGCTCCCTGAGACGCCCCACCGCTCCCTGAGTCGCCCCGCCGCTCCCTGAGCCTGTCGAAGGGACGGCACGAAACACCGGACGACGGCAGCCGGAGGGGGAGAGACCGCCGCCGCCCGGCGACCGAACACCGCGAGACACCGTCACCTGCGACAGTGCAGTTCACAGCAAGAAGTCGATACCCAGTAGTTCCCCAGTGATGCTGACACTAGCGGATTCGTCAGCGAATATCACTAGTCGCAGACGAGCGGGACGCGGGTTGTCTCGACGGTGTCGATCGCAGGTGTGTGCTGAACGCGTGTGAGGCGTTCTCCGGCGCCCGTGCCGACGAATGAGACGGTGATGGTGGCCGATTCTCCCGGTGCCACGGTCACCTCGTGCTGCACGACGCTGCGGGTGCCGAGCGTCGTGCTCTGCGAGCCATCGGCAGGGTCGGAGCGCTGCGCGTTCACCGCGGCCCCCTCGGGGCCGTAGACAGCGATGAGCGTGCGCACATCACCGGGCTGCAGCTGTTCGTTCGCGGCGCCGGTGACTGACTCGGGGAGAGGCTCTTCTGGGTCAACGGGTGCGTTGTTCGCCCAGGTCACACGCACTTGGGTGGTGGGCTCTCCTTCGCAACTGCCGACTGCTGTGCTGATCGCGGCTTCGGTGTAGAAGTTCATCTTGCCGCCGGTGCGGTCGTTGAACAGGACCCCTACATAGCTTCCGCGTTCGTCGTCCTTCGGCAGAGCGCCTCCGAGATCCGTCGCCGCGAGGGTCTGCTGCTCGTCAGGATGAGCGCTCCAGATGCGAATGCGACCTTCGGCGGCGGCGTCAGCCAGCGCGCCGATGATCTGCTGGGGATCACCGCTCGTCAGCGCAGCCTCGAACAGCGCTTTGAAAGCCTGCGCCAAGAGCGCGTGCTGTTGAGCCGCGTCGGGGGCGTCGGCATACAGAGTGGACGACAGCATCGGCAGCACCGATTCGTGGTCGACGGTGTGAGCGCCGAACGTGACGGGCCCGGTCGCTTTGACCAGGTGCGGGGCGACGGCGGTGTCGATGGCAATGACGCCGTCGACGGTGCCGCCGAACTTCTGCTCCCATCGCACCGCGATCGCCGCCGCAGCCTCAGAGAACTCGGGGATGCTGGTGATGTCTCGCACGTGGCGACCTGGCCGGTCATCGAACAGCGCAGTGGTGGAATCGTTCATTGCGAGTGGTTCCTCGAGCGCTGGCAGATCCTGCGCTGAAGCCTGTCGTTCGATGCTGATGGCACCATTCTCGGCGCGAATGAGGGTGAACGTGTCGGCGCTGCCGCCGTGGGATCTGAGGTCGGCGTTGTTCTGCACGACGACGACGTAGTCGCGAGCCTCGTCTGCGCCGAGCATCGAGGGGAGGAGCACGGAAGCCCCGTGCAACGAGCCGATGATGGTGGCGTACTCGCTGATACTGTCGCGCATGCTCTGCACCGCGTCTGCCAGTGGGGAAAGTGCGGTGTCGGTGGTGATCTGCTGGGCCTTGGCCTCAGCCGCTGAGAGCGTTTCGTCCGCGGCGGCGAGGGTGTCCTGCACGGCAGGCAGGGGCAAGAGGTCGAGTTTTGAACCGTTGAGGCCAAGGTGGGCGAGGTCGATCTCGTCCGCGATGTCGAGAACGGCGGCCACGGTGTCTTCGGAGACACTGTCGGCGATCTCTGCGACTTCGCGCATCGCGGTGAAGTCGGACCCCAGCCACGGGACGACCTCGAACGCGCGCCAGATCGGGTCGGACGTCAGAGCGTGCGCTGAAGCGGCGTGGCGGGGAATGCGAGGGGCGATCTTCTGGACTCTGTTCACATCGCCCTTGGCGATGGAAGCCTGCAGCTGCGACGCGGATCTGTCTACGTTGCCCAGCTCGCTGACGGCGCCTGCGCCACGGACGAAGACCCAGCCGATCGCGAAGATCAGGAGCGTCACTACTGCGCCGATGACCCAACGGATCCACCGGCGTCGTGCCGGAAGCCGACCGTCGCTCACACAAGCATTCAAGCATGCCACGGCGTGATACACAGGATTCCGTTTCTGCCGCGGCTATTCTTTGGATATGAGTGCCCAGTTGCGCGTCGTCCTCGACCAGATCGCGCACGTCTTCGACGCCGATCTCGCGGCGGCAGCGCTCGAGTTGACGGCTGGCCTGGTCGCCACCGCCCCTTCGGACTGCACCGTCGAGGCGATCGTGCCGGCAGGAGCAGAGCCCGATATCGCCGGCCTTGCCGGCGTACGCACGCTCGGCCTCGCGCGGCGTGAACTCGCCACATCGTGGCAGTTGGGGTTCGTCCCCGGCGTGGGCGGCGGCCTCATCCATGCCCCGACCCTGATGGCGCCTCTCGTGAAGCACGACCGGGTGCACAATGACGATCAGACCGCGGTGACGGTTTGGGATCTGAGCGCGTGGGAGGCCCCGGAGACTCTGTCGAGGAGCACGGTCGCCTGGCAACGCGCCATGTTGCGTCGAGCAGCCAAGCATGCCGATGTCGTCGTGGTGCCTTCACACGAGATGGCTGATCGGATCGGCTCGTTCGCGAGGCTGGGCGATCGAGTGCGGGTCATCGCGGGTGCGCCGACAGGTGGTTTCGCGGTTCCTGCAGATGTGCTCCAACGCCGTAGGTTGCTGTCGCTGCCGGAGAGATATATCGTCCTCACCGGCTCAGCGGCGGGGCTCGAGTACGGATTCCGCGCCGCTGCTGCCGCAGATATCGACGCTGTCGTGCTCGACGCGGCCGATGGCGCCGAGCCTCATCTCGCAGAGGTCGCATCGGCAGCGGGGCTGCCCGAGCGACGGGCGCATATTCGTGGAAGGCTTACGCCGGAGGATCGTGCCGCAGTGCTGGACGGCGCGTCGGCATTCGTCGCAACGAGCGCGCTGGCGGCGTGGCCGTGGCGAGCGATGGAAGCGATGGCCTTGAGCGTTCCGGTCGTCGCCGTCGACAGCGGTGTGCATCGGGACGTGATCGCTGAGGGCGGTGCGCTGGTTGTTCCGGAGGAGATGTCGGATGCTGTGTCGGATGCCGTCGGCGCAGGCGCTGCGCGCCTCGGCGTGCGTGCAGGAGACCGCGCGCGCGCCTTTTCTTGGGCTAGTTCGGCCGAGCGCGTCTGGGCACTGCACGCTGACCTCTAGCCGACGTCCCACTCCCGGGCCCTGAGCCTGTCGAAGGGTCCGCCTACGCTGCTTCGCGCGCCCGCTGCCGATCCCGAGTGATTGCTGACAATACCTGCGACACGCCGCATGTCTATGCGAGTTTATGGAACTCAGTGGCATCATCACGCAACTTCAGTCACACTAGTCACATGACCCGAAGCACCATACGTCCTCGAAACGTGCGTAGGATCTCTCGATTCCTCACTGTTTTGGTCGCTGCTACGGCCGTAGTCATCGGCACTGTCGCGCCGTCGACCTTGGCGACAGCATCCGCCGCGGTGAGCACTTCGGCCAGCATGGCTCACGCGTCGTCGAATCCGGTGCCGAGCAATATCGTCAAGACATCGTTGGTCGGGTTCAATGCCGGCAACATCATCAGCGACGCCGTGTTCACGAAGAAGAACACGATGAGCGAGGCGCAGATTCAATCATTTTTCACGTCGAAGGTGAAGACGTGCCGCGGCGGTTCCGACCAGTGGGGCGCGATCGTCTGCCTCAAGGACTTCAAGACCACGTCGGTCAACATGCCCGCGGACGAGTACTGCAGCGGGTACAAGGGCGCGAGCAACGAGACGGCGGCTCGAATCATCCACAAGGTCGCCCAGGCCTGCAACATCAACCCGCAGGTTCTGATCGTCATGCTTCAGAAGGAGCAGGGCCTGGTCACACACGTATGGCCGAGTGCATGGCGCTATGACAAGGCGCTGGGGCAAGGATGCCCGGACACTGCACCGTGCAACCCGAAGTTCGTCGGCTTCTTCCATCAGATCTACGGCGCTGGACGTCAGATGCAGATGTACATGGAGGGAAAATGGTTCAACTGGTACGCACCCGGTAAGACCTGGAACATCCTCTACCACCCCGAGCGCAGTTGCGGAACGAGCCCGGTCCGAGTCGCGAACAAGGCGACGTCGGCGCTCTACTACTACACGCCGTACCAGCCGAACGCCGCAGCGCTGAAAGCCGGTTACGGCACGGGCAACTCGTGCTCGAGCTACGGCAATCGCAACTTCTACAACTACTTCACCGACTGGTTCGGCTCGACCCAGTACCTCGCGCCGGGCGCGCCCACGAAGGTCTCGGCGACCGCGGGTGATGCGAAGGCGACCGTGTCATGGACCGCCCCGAGTTCCAATGGCGGATCTCCCATCACCAAGTACAGCGTCACTGCGCAACCAGGCGGCAAGACGGCGACGACCACAGGGGCGACGAAGGCGGTCGTTTCAGGGCTCAGCAACGGAACGGCGTACACCTTCACGGTCACAGCGACGAACGTGGCTGGAACATCGGCGAAGTCCGCGGCTTCTGCGGCTGTGAAGCCGCAGGCACCTGTCGACTCCGATGTTGCGCGTCAGGGCGGCGCGAATCGCTATGACACTGCCGTTGCAGTGTCGAAGGCGGCGTTCCCGACGGCGGGTGTGCCGGTGGCATATATCGCCAATGGGATGGATTTCCCGGATGCGTTG